>NZ_NCTH01000019.1:0-100312 GCF_002105475.1 Vibrio sp. ArtGut-C1
GTTGGGAAAAGAAAATCGAAAACTACGAGGCCATGTTGCATTTTGCTTGTGGCCTCATTGTTTGGAATAAATCCCTTTTGGGATAGGTTCTAAGGTTTCAGAGCAGTCTATCTTGATCAAAGAAGTATCTTCTATTTCTTGCTGATCATAGATCTGACCTCTTAACTCATTGAACGTTGACTCGATCGTGTTGATGAGCGCGAGGCCATCGGAGGTCAGCTTTATGTGCCGACCACTTGGCTCAATCAATTTTTTTCCTAACTTCTTCTCTAGATTCGAAATGCGCTTACTCACCGCAGATTGACTAATATAGAGTTGGCTGCCCGTGCGGCTCATGGTTTTTTCTTTACTGAGGACAAGTAACGTCTCAATACCTTCAAGCAACATAATAATTAATGAAAGTTAGGAATGGTTGAGATAATTTAGCGAATTGTCCAAGAATTGGCGAATCAAATGAGCATAAATGAGAGGAGCCGACACTTGGTCGACTCGATGATGAGTGATGCTGTTTGTGTTTAACGGTTAATGGCGAAAGTTGGTAAGGATAGATGCCAACGAATAGCACCGAGACGTATAATAAGCGTTGAGATTACACCAGCGAGTAAAGCCGTTGAGTGGTCATAACCCATGTTTACCGCCATCGTATGGAAGATGCCGCCAATAATACATGCCGTAGCGTAGACTTCACTTCTTAATACCATAGGAACTTCGCGAGCCAGCACGTCTCGTATAATGCCACCTCCACAGCCAGTAATAACCCCCATTATCACAGCGACCATTCCAGATGCATTGTAGGCGAGTGCCTTCTCTACTCCAATTCCCACAAATACAGCGAGACCGATGGCATCACAAACGGGTAATACCCACCATGACAGCCGTTTTGGTCTGCGTACAACGAGCATGGTTAGTAGACACGTAACAAATATCACCCATAAGTACGTAGTATCTGTTATCCAAAATACAGGAGTGGCACCTAGCGCCATGTCTCGGATTGTTCCGCCACCAATAGCAGTCACACTGCCGAGAACGATAACGCCGAATGGATCCATTTTTAAACGGCCCGCCAGTAACACGCCAGAGATAGCGAAAACAGCGGTACCGAACAAATCGATCATATAAAGCAGCATGGAGTCCATGTTACTTAGTACCTTTATATAGTGTGAGAAAAAATGGGCGGAAATTGTACGGTATTTGCCACGAAATCGTTAGCGTTTTTGACGAACGCTTTTAAAGTGCTCACACACTTCTGTGATCGCATTTAGTGTGCGTGGGGTTGGGCGGTTAATCCAATCTGAGTTTAGAGACCAGATGTGCTTATTTCTAAGTGCGGGAAGCTCATTGCTCCACTCTGCCCACATACCATCATTACTCATTGCGTGACGAGAAGTAAAAATAACCTCTGGTTGGCGAGTGATGACCTGCTCGATGCTGACCTGAGGATAAGGCGCGCTGGATGCTGCGAAAATGTTTTCACCACCGCAAAAAGTAAAGACTTCACTTGGCCAGTTCTTCCCGGCAACAGTGATGATAGGCTTTTCACTCAACTGATAAAAGTAACGAACTTTCTCGTGCGTGTTGTACTTCTCTTTTAGTGTATTCAGTTGCGTTCTAAAATCTTCAGCGGCCTTTTGTCCTATTTGCGGGGTTTCGCTGTATTGGCTTAGCTGCTCGATATTATTGGCGATATCTTCCAGTGAGCCTGTAGTGGAATAATAGATAGGAATGCCGAACTGTTTAATTTTCTCCAGCTCTTTTGCCGGGTTTCCTGCCGGCCAAGCAATGACTAAATCCGGTTGAAGAGCAATAATGCGCTCTAATTTAATTCCTTGGTAATTAGAGACTCTTTCCAGCTGCTTTGCCTGCTCTGGATAATCACTCATTTCGCTGACAGCAACAAGCTTGTCTCCTAGCCCTGCCGCAAAGGCAATTTCAGTGGCATGCGGAGCTAAACTTACAATGCGTTGCGCTGGTGTTTGAGCGAAGGTCGCTGTCGAAACAAACAGCGTTAATGCGAAGCATAGTTTATTCATCATAATCCTTGATAAATCATTCCTAAAAGCAGACTTTGGATAGCTATCCAAACGAAGACTCGCCAAACGAGCAGCGTATGTATTTGTGAAAGGTGAGTAGCCGATGGGGCGATTCGTCCACCGATTTTTGCGCGTTCCGCACGTATACCTTGATAGATAGCAGGGCCGCATAAAGAGAGTTGTAGTTTGTGTCCGATGGTACACAACACCCAGGCGGGCCCGGGTAGTGGCCAAGACTTCGCTTGTTGCTGTACACCAGAAAGCACATTGCTTACGTTCTTTCCTACAGCTAAAAGTATGGCAAAGAGACGAAGTGGAATAATATCCAGAGCGGCAACCAGCTGAACGGCAGGTTTACCAAAGGGCAAATATTGGCGTCGGCTAGGGGACCAAACTCGAGCTAACTCTGTGGCTAGTCGATACATTAACGCACCAATACCACCTGCTAGTGCGTACCAAAATAACACACCGATTACGTTGCGGCTGTATCCCATAATCACAGCTTCTGAGCTTGCTTTACCTATGCCGATGATCGAGAGGCTGTCAGTATCGCGATTAAGGTATGGTCTTAGTAATTGTCGGCACTGAGCTTTGTCTTCTCTCGACATACTTGTGACGAGTTGTTTCGTTAAGGCTTCGCTGTTGCGCCAGTCCAAAGCAATGATCAATAGCACTAGTTCGTATAAAGGCACTTGCCAAACGAATGGCTCCACGGCAATCAGCAAGATCAAGCAAGGCAATAGCATCAAGCCCAATGCAAGACTGCCGGAGGTCAGGCTCTGTGAGTAACTATGATTATTGTTTACTTTGTTGGCGAGGTTCTCAGCTAACTTTCGCCATAAAGTGATGGGATGCGATGAACGGGGGATTGGTAAAATAAGGTGAAAGAGCAGTGCGCCCCACATAATAAGGAGCGCACCGTTGGCATAAAATGACTGAAAAACTTCTTCCATGAATGAGTCGTTTACTTAATGAGTTCCAGCATTTTGAATACCATTTCAGAAGAGCTTTTTGCTGCTAGCGGTAGGAACTCATCAAAGCTCATTGGTGACTCTTTATCAGCGACATCAGAGATTGCGCGCACAACAACAAACGGCGTGTTGAATTGGTGACAAGTTTGAGCGATAGCAGATGCTTCCATTTCTACCGCGATAACGGATGGGAAGTGCTTACGAATAAACTCTTGGCGTTCAGCGGTGCAAACAAATGCATCACCANGTACAGATCAGGCCGCGAACTGCATGAGTGTTTTCCATTTGCGCTAGTGCCTTTTCTGCTAAATCCATTAGCTTTTCATCCGCTTTGAATGCAGCAGGCTGGCCAGCCATTTGGCCAATTTCATAACCAAAAGCGGTCACGTCTGCATCGTGATGACGAACTTCTGTTGAGATAACAACATCACCTAGATTTAGGCTTGAATCGAAGCCACCAGCAGAGCCTGTGTTAATCACAACATCTGGCTGGTATTCATCAAGAAGAATGGTAGTGCCTACTGCAGCTGCAACTTTACCGATACCTGATTGTAGTACGACTACTTCTACATCATTAATTTGACCAGAGAAAAACGTACAACCTGCTTTATTTACGGTTTTGCAGTTTGTGATTGCTTCTTTCAGGATGGTCACTTCTTGTTCCATCGCACCGATGATACCAACTTTCATAACACTCTCTTTCGGTAAATATTTTAGTTGGCCGAGAGTATAGCACTCCCCGTGAGCAGTTTTCTATTTGATGAGCTTAGCTTGAGTGAGCTTTTCTCGTAATTGTTCGGCGCGCTTTCTGTTTACGCCAAAGTCAGAATAGCCCACACGTGACTCTGAGCGAACAATCAGTTTGTCTCCTGCTACTTTTAATTCGAGGTCATCCACGAAGCGCATGATTTTAGATGTGCATTCTATCCGAAGGTAATCACCCTCTTTTACCGCGGTTTTGGCGCCAGGAAGTTGAAGCGCGGCTTGCTCAATGGCATCTAACGTTGCGGACTCAGTGAGCAAAAAAGGTGCTAATTGAAACTTGTCTCTTGAGTCCTGAGTTGAAACGCAATTTGGTTTGTCACCACAAGGTGATTGAGAACGATCTGGCATACTGGTGACTCCTTGGCTGCAGGCTGTAAGGCTGAGTAAAGCGATGGAAAGGAGAGCGGCTTTTTTCATTGTATTTACTCTTATAATTTTGCTTCTAATTATATGGATACAAAAGAAAAAGGATCCAATAATAGGATCCTTTTTGTGATGTTAGCTGTGATTAGACTTCTAGGTAATCAAGAATGCCTTCTGCCGCTTTTCGCCCTTCATCAATGGCGGTTACGACGAGGTCTGAGCCACGGACCGCATCACCGCCAGCGAAGATTTTCGCATTGCTGGTTTGGTACATGAACGCTTGCTCAACAGGTGCCTTGATACGTCCCCATTGGTCTAAATCGACACCATACGGTTCCAACCAGTCCATTTTGTGTGGCTGGAAACCAAATGCCATGATCACGGCATCCGCAGGCAATACATGTTCACTGCCTTCCACTGGTTCTGGTCTGCGACGACCTGCATCATCGGGCTCACCTAAAGCAGTTTTTACCACTTTAACGCCCGATACGTTACCTGAGGCGTCGACCTCCACACCGAGTGGTTGCAGGTTAAACATGAACTTCACGCCTTCTTCCTTCGCGTTTTTTACCTCGCGACGAGAGCCAGGCATGTTGGCTTCGTCACGACGATAAGCACAAATCACATTGGAGGCTCCTTGGCGAATAGAGGTTCGTACACAGTCCATTGCGGTATCGCCACCACCAAGCACGACCACTTTCTTTCCTGCCATGTCGATAAAAGGTTGGTTGTTCTCAAGCTCCATGACTTTGTAGGTATTCGAAATTAAAAATGGCAGCGCGTCATATACACCCGGCGCATCCTCATTTTCTAGTCCTGCACGCATGTATTTATAGGTGCCAACGCCTAAGAAAATGGCATCGTACTCATCGATCAGATCTTGCATTTGTACATCTTTACCGACTTCCACGTTCATGCGAAACTCGACGCCCATTTCAGTGAACACACGGCGACGATTTTCCATTACCCCTTTTTCAAGCTTGAACGAAGGGATACCGAAAGTCAGTAGTCCGCCGATTTCTGGGTAGCGGTCAAACACGACTGGCTTAACGCCATTGCGCACTAGGATATCAGCGGCTGCCAAGCCTGCTGGGCCAGCTCCAATGATTGCGACCTTTTTATCGGTCCACTCCACCTTGGACATATCTGGCTTCCAGCCCATTTCAAAGGCTTTGTCGGTAATGTACTTTTCTATATTACCGATGGTGACGGCACCAAAGTCATCATTAAGCGTGCATGAACCTTCACATAGACGGTCTTGAGGACAAACGCGCCCACATACCTCCGGTAGGCTATTGGTTTGATGCGATAGTTCAACCGCTTCAAGAATACGTCCCTCATTTGCCAGTTTTAGCCATTGAGGGATGTAGTTGTGTACTGGGCACTTCCATTCACAGTATGGGTTACCGCAATCTAAGCAGCGATCCGCCTGCGCAGTCGCTTGTTGTTTGGTAAACGGTTCATAGATTTCAACGAACTCGATCTTACGAACTTTGATAGGCTTCTTCGCAGGATCTACGCGTTGAACATCGATAAATTGATAAACGTTCTGACTCATGATTCAAACATCCTCCATGATTACTGGGCTTGAACGCGCAGCTCAGCGGCACTGCGGCTCTGGTGACCAAGTAGCGTGCGAAGATCTGCCGCTTGTGGTTTCACCAAATAGAACTTTGGAATCCATTCATCAAAGTTCGCCAAAATATTTTCTGCGTGGCTCGACCCTGTTTCTTCAAGGTGTTCCGCAATCAGGCCGCGCAAATGCTCTTGGTGGATGTATAGATCGGACAATGAAATGGCTTCGACAGATTCAGTATTGACTCGACCTTCAAAGCTCTGGTTTTCATCCAGAACATAGGCAAAGCCTCCGGTCATACCTGCACCAAAGTTCACGCCTGTTGCACCTAGAATGGCAACAATACCGCCTGTCATGTACTCACAAGCGTTATCTCCCGCACCTTCAATGACGGCAATCGTACCTGAGTTACGTACCCCAAAACGCTCACCCGCTTTACCTGCCGCGAACAGTTTACCGCCCGTTGCGCCGTACAAACACGTGTTACCAATAATGGTGGCTTCATGACACTTGAACGCTGTACCTAAGTGAGGTTTAATGGCGATCTTGCCGCCTGCCATGCCTTTCCCTACGTAGTCATTCGCATCACCTGTGAGGTAAAGCTCTACGCCACCCGCATTCCAAACGCCAAACGACTGGCCGGCAGTGCCGTCAAGATAGATTTTGATAGGGGAAGCCGCCAATCCTAGGTTGCCATAGCGTTTTGCTATTTCGCCAGATAAGCGAGCACCCACAGAACGATCAGTGTTGATGACATTGTAGAAGAAACTTGCCGATTGACTGTTTTCGACCGCATGCATGGCATCATCAACGATCTTTTGATTGAGCTCTGCTTTATCAAACGGTTTATTTGGTTCCGTCCAAAACAGCGGATGATCTTCAGGCGAGACGGGAGCTTCTAGAATGTTGGATAGATCCAATTTGGTTTGCTTCGTGGTAAACCCTTCTACTGCTTCAAGTAAATCGGTACGACCAATCAAGTCCGTCAGTTTTTCAACGCCTAGCTCAGAAAGCAGCTCGCGCACTTCTTCTGCCAGTCCGGTGAAGTAGTTCATCACCATTTCAGGTAAGCCTTTGAAGTACTCTTTACGCAGCGTTTCGTCTTGAGTCGCAACCCCTGTTGCACAGTTGTTGAGGTGACAAATTCGTAGGAACTTACAACCCATAGCTACCATTGGCGCTGTACCAAAACCGAAGCTTTCTGCACCTAAAATTGCGGCTTTAACTACGTCTAAACCAGTCTTTAGACCACCGTCTACCTGTAGGCGGATCTTATGACGCAGACCATTAGCAACCAGTGCTTGTTGTGTCTCGGCCAACCCCAACTCCCAAGGGCTACCAGCGTATTTTACCGAAGTTAATGGGCTTGCTGCGGTACCACCGTCGTAACCCGAAATGGTAATAAGATCAGCGTAAGCCTTGGCTACGCCCGTTGCGATGGTGCCGACACCTGGCTCGGAGACGAGTTTCACCGAAACCAGCGCATTTGGGTTGACTTGTTTAAGGTCGAAGATCAACTGGGCCAAATCTTCAATCGAATAGATATCGTGGTGCGGAGGAGGGGAGATCAGAGTCACGCCTTGTACCGAATAACGCAGTTTTGCGATTTCTGCGGTGACTTTGTGTCCTGGTAGCTGTCCACCTTCACCCGGTTTCGCACCTTGTGCCACCTTGATTTGCAGTACATCCGCATTAGTCAGGTAATGAGGCGTTACACCAAATCGGCCAGAAGCAATCTGTTTGATACGTGAGTTACGCTCAGTACCGAAGCGGCGAGGATCTTCACCGCCTTCACCCGAGTTAGAGTAACCACCAAGACGGTTCATCGCCGTTGCAAGTGCTTCATGCGCTTCTGGGCTAAGTGCGCCAATGGACATGGCCGCAGAGTCAAAGCGTTTGAACAGTTCAATGCGTGGTTCTATTTGCTCGAGTGGCAGCGGTGAGTCTGATTTTTTCAGCGACATTAAGTCACGCAGCATGGCAACAGGGCGTTGGTTTACCTGCTTAGCAAAGCTCTGATAGTCGTTACTTTCGCCAGATTTAACTGCTTGTTGCAGCGTGCCGACAACATCCGGGTTGTAAGCATGATACTCACCTCCATGGACATACTTTAACAAGCCGCCATGATCAATCGATTTACGTTTCGCCCATGCTTTGCGAGATAAGTTTGTAAGATCTTGCTGGAAGTCGTCAAAATTCGCGCCTTCAATACGAGTCGTCACACCTTTAAAGCACAAGTCGACCACGTCTTGGCTTAAACCAACCGCTTCAAACAGTTGTGAGCAGCGGTAAGAGGCGATGGTTGAGATCCCCATCTTTGACATGATTTTGTACAGACCTTTGTTGATGCCGTATTGGTAGTTCTGCATCACATCGCGATAGTCTTTCTCTAGTGCCTTATCATCAATCAGTTTACCTAACGCTTCATAAGCAAGGTATGGGTAAACTGCAGTAGCACCAAAGCCAAGCAAGACAGCAAATTGGTGTGGGTCACGTGCAGTTGCGGTTTCGACTACAATGTTGGCATCGCAACGTAAGTTCGCATCAATCAAACGAGTTTGAACGGCGCCGACTGCCATTGCCGCTGGAATTGGTAACTTGCCTTTGACCAAAGCGCGATCTGAAAGTACCACTAAAACCGTGCCTTCACGTACGACTTGCTCTGCTTGCTCACAGAGATCATTAATGGCTTGTTTAAGATCTTTCTCTTGTGGGTCGTAGTTGATATCTAGAATGGTATTACGGTAGTGATCGTCACCAAGCTCGAGCAGTTGCTGCATGTCTGAATAAAGCAGTACAGGCGAATCAAATGTTACGCGATGCGCGTGGCCATCGGTTTCACAGAAGACATTCATTTCCTTACCGATACTGGTCGCCAGTGACATCACGTGTTTTTCACGCAGTGGATCGATCGGTGGATTGGTGACCTGAGCGAACTTCTGGCGGAAGTAGTCAGTTACCAAGCGCTCTTTTGAGGAGAGCACTGCCATTGGAGTATCGTCACCCATAGAACCAACGGCTTCTTGGCCCATTTCTCCGAGTACACGCAGAACTTGGTCGACTTCTTCGTTCGTCATCGCGAATTGCTTTTGATAAGTCTTAAGTAAGTCTTCATCAAAGCTGCGCTCGCCTACTTGATCCTCAGGTAGCTGAGAAAATGGTGTGAGTTTGCGAACGTTGTTTTCCATCCATTCGCGATAAGGGTGACGAGATTTCAGATCATTATCGATCTCGCTAGACTGCCAAAGCTTACCTTTACGAGTGTCGATGACGAGCAATTCCCCCGGACCTACACGCCCTTTTTCGGCAACTTCATCTGGGGCGTAATTCCAAATCCCTACCTCAGATGCCAGAGTGATCAACTTGTCTTTGGTAATTACATAACGTGCAGGACGCAGACCATTTCGGTCTAGATTACAAGCAGCATAACGACCATCGGACAGTACGATACCTGCTGGGCCATCCCATGGTTCCATGTGCTTGGAGTTGAAATCGTAAAACGCCCGCAGATCCGGATCCATATCTGGATGGTTTTGCCATGCAGGCGGCACAAGCATACGCATGGCGCGGAAGATATCCATGCCACCAGCTAAGAAGAGATCCAGCATATTATCCAAGCTAGAGGAGTCTGAACCTGTCTCGTTCACAAATGGTGCTGCAGTTTGAAGATCGGGCAGCAGTGGTGACGAGAACTTGTAAGCGCGCGCGCGCGCCCATTGGCGGTTACCTTCAATGGTGTTGATCTCACCGTTATGAGCAAGATAGCGGAACGGCTGAGCCAATGGCCAACGCGGTTGAGTATTGGTAGAAAAACGCTGGTGGAACAGACAGATAGCGGATTCCATGCGTAGATCAGCAAGATCAAGGTAGAAGCGAGGCAAGTCCGCAGGCATGCACAGGCCTTTGTACACCAAAACTTGAGTCGACAAGCTACAGATGTAGAAATCAGGATCTTCGGTGATTTGTTTCTCGATGCGACGGCGTGCGATGTAGAGACGGCGTTCAATGTCACGCTCTCGCCAACCAGCCGGTGCAGAGATAAAGACTTGCTGAATATTTGGAAGCGAGTTAGCCGCAATTGGACCGAGCACTTCTGAATTGGTTGGAACTTCACGCCAACCGGCCACTGTTAGCGTCTCTTGCGCAAGCTCTCTGTTGACGATGTCTTTAGCGAGTTGAGCTTTGACCGGATCTTGGTTGAAGAAAATCATCCCTACGGCGTATTGCTTGCCAAGGTTGAAACCATTTTCTTCGGCAATAAGACGTAAATAGGAATCGGGCTTTTGTAATAGAAGACCACAACCATCACCGGTTTTACCATCGGCGGCAATACCACCACGGTGGGTCATTCGGTCAAGTGCAGAAATTGCTGTACGAACCAGCTTGTGGCTTTGTTCGCCTTCCATATGCGCGATCAAGCCAAATCCACAGTTGTCTTTCTCAAGACTTGGATCATAAAGAGCCATTGCAATTCTCCCTTTGCTTATCCGTCATCCCGACAGATATATCAACACTGCTTACGTTGATAGTGATGACTGAATATGCGTCATCTTTTATGGTTTTATGTATATTTATTCAATAAAAGCTGTGAAATATTTAACATTTTTTGAGTGTTTTATTTTCATCAACTTCACAAGCTATAGCTTATTGTAAAAAAGGTCAAGTTATTAGTGGATAATCACGTGAATATGCGATTTACCATTTAATAAGCTAAAATAGTTTAATGATTTCAAATAGATAGAAAATTGATTGTTACAAAAAAGTAACATTTGATTCTGTGGGAAATAAAAAAGACCAGCATAAAATGCTGGTCAAAATAGAAAGATTGGAAGGAATTGTTTTCTTTCTTTGCTAATAGCCATCGATATCGCTGATGGCTATTTATGGCATTGAAAGAGGGAAGCGTGAATACTTCCGTTAAGCAGAAAGCATCAGTGAATCTGCTTTTGCTTCTAGGTTTGTGCCATCCATTAGGTAGTCATCGATAGCACGAGCACATTCGCGACCTTCGTTGATACAACGAACCACCAAAGATTGGCCTGTTCGCATATCACCAGCAGCAAATACGCCTTCTTGGTTAGTAGCAAAACCTTGAGTTGCTACGTTACCGCGATCATCTAGCGCGATATCCAGTTGAGCAAGCACGCCTGTAGGTTCTGGGTGTAAGAAGCCCATTGCTAGGAATGCCATATCACATGGGATCACTCGCTCGCTGCCTTCTACTTCTTTGAAACTTGGGCGCTCGCCTGGTTTTGCATCTTGCCAAACGATATCAGCAAGACGAAGGCCTGTGACTTCACCTTTGTCATTTCCGATGAACTCTTTGGTCAGGATGTTCCAGTGACGATCGACACCTTCTTCATGAGAGGTCGAAGTACGTAGGATCATTGGGTATTGAGGCCAAGGCATATTGGCTGGGCGCTTCTCTGGTGGAATCGGCATGATTTCCACTTGAGTTACGCTTGCTGCGCCGTGACGGTTTGACGTACCTACACAGTCTGAACCAGTATCACCACCACCAATGACAACCACATGTTTACCTTTTGCGTGAATCTCTTCCGTTTTCAGGTCCATGTTATTTGCACGTCGGTTGTTTTGACCTAGGAATTCCATTGCGAAGTGAACGCCTTTGAGCTCACGACCCGGAACTGGCAAATCACGTGGAACCGTTGAGCCACCCGTCAGTAGAACCACATCGAACTCTTGACGCAGTTGCTGAGCATTTACATCAACACCGACGTGTTGGTTTACTTTAAACTCAACGCCAGCTTCTGCCATTAGATTGATCTTACGATCAATGACTTCCATGCTCAGTTTAAAATCTGGAATACCGAAACGCAGCAGACCACCAACCTTCTCGTCTCGCTCGAATACTGTCACGGTATGGCCTGCGCTGTTTAGCTGCTCAGCAGCCGCAAGACCAGCAGGTCCAGATCCAATGATCGCCACCGTTTTACCAGTGCGAGAACGTGGCGTTTTTGGCTTGGCGTACCCTTCACGATACGCCGTTTCTACGATGGTTTTCTCGATATTACAGATAGTGATTGGGTCTTGGTTGATGCCAAGTACACAAGCACTTTCACATGGAGCAGGGCAAACACGACCAGTGAACTCTGGGAAGTTATTGGTTGAGCTTAGAATGTTCCATGCTTCTTCCCAGCTATCACGATAAACCGCATCGTTAAACTCTGGGATGATGTTACCGATAGGGCAGCCGTTATGACAAAACGGCACACCACAATCCATACAACGAGACGCTTGAGTATTGATCTTGTCACCAAACTCCTCGTTCAGAACGAACTCTTTGTTGTTCTTGATGCGTTCAGCGGGGTCGATCTTCTGTGGTAGTTCACGACCGTGCTCTAAAAATCCAGTAGGCTTACCCATTATACTGCCTCCGCTTGAGTTTCGTTTCCTTGAGACTGCGCTTCAGCTTTACGCTTTTGAAGCACCGCTTTGTAGTCACGCGGCATCACCTTAACCATAGAGGCTAGGCTTGCTTCAAAGTTGTCTAGGAAAGACTGAGCGACTTCACTTCCTGTGAATTGAACATGCTTAGTTAGCATGTCGAGTAATAGATCTCTGTCTTCTTTCTCGATTGGATCTAGGTCTACTAGCTCTGGGTTCAGTTTTGACTCAAAGTCACCTGATTTATCCCATACGTAAGCCACGCCGCCACTCATACCTGCGGCAAAGTTACGACCTGTTGAACCAAGGATAATTGCTGCACCGCCCGTCATGTATTCACAACCGTGGTCACCGACGCCTTCTACTACTACTTTCGCACCTGAGTTACGAACACAGAAACGTTCACCAGCCATACCGCGAATGAAAGACTCACCCGAAGTAGCACCGTAGAAACACACGTTACCAACCACGATGTTGTCTTCCGCGACAATGCTTGATTTTGCGTCTGGGTAAAGTACTAACGTACCGCCAGATAAGCCTTTACCCCAGTAGTCATTCGCATCGCCTTCCACTTCGAACTTCACGCCTTTAGCGAGAAATGCACCGAATGACTGACCCGCTGAACCTTTGAACTTCACGTTCATTGGTTGAGGTAGGCCGGCATCTTTGTACACTTTCGAGATTTCGTTCGACAGCATGGTGCCCGCAGAACGGTCAGTGTTGACGATAGGGAATTCGGCATTCACCGCCTCGCCTTTCTCGAGAGCAGGAATCGCCGCTTGAATCAGCTTACGGTCTAGTACCGATTCCAGATTGTGGTTCTGTTGCGTTTGGTTATGGATACCGTCTGACTCACGTGGCTGTTCAACGTGTAGAACAGGAGACAGATCTAGGTTCTTGTATTTCCAGTGAGAAACGTCTTGGCGAATCTTCAGCTTCTGACCTTGGCCGACCATCTCATCGATAGTGCGGAAGCCAAGTTCAGCCATGATTTCACGTAGACCTTGTGCCATGTATTGGAAGAAGGTTACGACGTCTTCTACGCGGCCATCAAAGCGCTCGCGAAGCGTCTTGTTCTGAGTCGCGATACCAACAGGACAGGTGTTCTTATGGCACTTACGCATCATGATACAACCTTCAACCACCAATGCTGCGGTTGCCACGCCCCATTCTTCTGCACCAAGTAGTGTTGCCACTGCAAGGTCGCGAGGTGTTTTCATCTGACCATCCGCTTGAACCACGATACGGTTACGTAGACCGTTCTTTAGTAGCGTTTGGTGTGTTTCTGCCAAACCAAGTTCCCAAGGAAGACCAGTATGACGGATTGAAGACATTGGGGATGCACCAGTACCACCGTCGAAACCTGCGATTAGTACAACGTCTGCTTTCGCTTTCGCTACACCGGAAGCGATCGTACCTACGCCAGCTTCCGATACCAGCTTCACGTTTACACGACCCGCGCGGTTCGCGTTCTTCAAATCGTAGATAAGCTGAGCCAAATCTTCGATTGAGTAGATATCGTGGTGTGGTGGTGGCGAGATAAGACCGACGCCCGGAGTTGAGTGACGTGTAGCACCGATCCAGTCATCTACTTTATCGCCTGGTAGCTGACCACCTTCACCTGGTTTCGCACCTTGAGCCATCTTGATTTGTAGCTCATCAGCGTTGGTTAGGTAGTAAGAGGTTACGCCGAAACGACCCGAAGCTACCTGTTTGATTGCAGAGCGTTCCCAATCGCCGTTGTCTTTGCGTTCGAAACGCATTGGGTCTTCACCACCTTCACCAGAGTTCGATTTCGCGCCAAGGCGGTTCATCGCAACAGCCAGTGTGGAGTGTGCTTCGTAAGAAATAGAACCGAAAGACATAGCACCGGTCGCGAAGCGTTTCACGATGCTTTCAATTGGTTCGACTTCGTCGATAGAGATAGAACCAGCTGGGTTCTTAATGAATTCTAGCTGGCTACGCAGAGTTACTGCGTTGTCACCTTGTTTATCGACAGCCGTAGCGTATTGCTTGAACTGATCGTAGTTCTTGTTGCGCGTAGACTCTTGCAGTAGAGAAATGGTTTCAGGGTTGAAGAGGTGCTTCTCGCCACGTTGTTTCCATTGGTACACACCACCCACATCCAGCATTTGAATTGGGATTTCGCGTTGTGGGTAACCGATGCGGTGACGAACGAGCACTTCTTTAGCAATATCGTCAAGGGTGAGACCTTGGATACGAGAAACTGTACCTGTGAAGTACTTGTCTACCACTGACTTATGAATACCTAAGGCTTCGAAGATTTGCGCACCGTGGTACGACTGCAGGGTTGAGATACCCATCTTCGAGAAGATCTTCAGAAGACCGCCATTGATCGCTTTACGGTAGTTGTTGAACAGATCACGAGGGTTCGCTTCTGGATCCAGCTTCTTCGTGCGTTGTAGTTCAATGATGGTTTCGATAACTAGGTAAGGGTTAACCGCATTTGCACCATAGCCAATAAGGGTTGCAAAGTGGTGCGTTTCACGCGCGTCACCGGTTTCAACCACAATGTCACACTTCGCACGTAGACCTTTGCGGATCAAGTGGTGATGCACTGCACCAACTGCCAGCATTGCTGGGATCGCCGCGTGGTTTGAGTTCACTGCGCGGTCAGTTAGCAGGATGATTGAGTAACCATCAATAACCGCGTCTTCTGCGTATTGGCAGATACGTTTTAGTGCGCGCTCAAGCTTGCCTTGGTCTTCACTGGCTTGGAATACGATATCCAGTGTCTTCGCTTGAAGATGCACGTTGTCAATAGCACGCAGTTTCTCAAGCTCAGAGTTCGCCAGAACAGGCGATTCCAATTCTACTTTCTGACAGTGAAGTGGTGTTTCAGTCAGAAGGTTTTGGTCTTTACCCAAGTAAGTGTTCAGCGACATCACCATACGCTCACGGATCGGATCGATCGGTGGGTTAGTTACCTGTGCAAACAGCTGCTTGAAGTAGTTTGAAAGATGTTGCGACTGATGAGATAGCACTGCAAGAGGCCAGTCGGCACCCATTGCTGATAATGGCTCTTTACCTTCATTTGCCATTGGAACGATGATTTCGTTCACTTCTTCAGTACTTACGCCAAACGCTTGTTGGCGGTGTAGAAGATGTTCTGGCTTAGGTTGGCTGAATTGGTTGCTCGCATCTGGCAGCTTCTTCAAGCTTAGTAGGTTTTCTTCTACCCACTTTTCGTAAGGCTGTGCCGTTGCGATGGTGTCTTTCACTTCTTCATCAGAGATGATGCGACCTTGCTCTAAGTCTGCAACGAAGATGCGACCTGGTTGTAGACGACCGCGGAACTCAACGTTCTCTGGCTCAATATCCACAACACCAGATTCTGATGCCATTACTAGGAAGTTATCTTTGGTCACTGTGTAGCGAGAAGGGCGCAGACCGTTACGGTCGAGTGTCGCACCAACTTGAACACCATCAGTAAAACATACTGAAGCCGGACCATCCCATGGTTCCATGATGTTCGCGTGGTACTGATAGAACGCGCGACGCTTAGGATCCATGTTTTTGTTTTCTTGCCATGCTTCCGGGATCATCATCATCAATGCGTGCGGCAGGCTACGACCAGAAAGAACTAGGAGCTCAAGTGCCATATCAAAGTTAGATGAATCCGAACTGCCTTCCTGACAAATAGGAAGCAGCATGTCGATTTCAGCTTGGGTAAATAGATCGGATTCAATGATCGCCTCACGGGCTTTCATCCAGTTCAAGTTACCTCGAACTGTATTGATTTCACCGTTGTGGGCAATGTAACGGAAAGGTTGTGCAAGACGCCATTTCGGGAAGGTGTTGGTAGAGAAGCGAGAGTGTACCAGTGCCAGTGCGGTCACCATGGTCGGGTTTTGCAGATCAAGGAAGTACTGAGGGACTTGCTCGGTCGTTAACTGACCTTTGTACACCAATGTCTTGTAAGACATTGAGTTAATGTAGAAGTCATCACCAATGTTCGAAACGCTTTCTAGGCAAACACGTACAGTGTAGTTACGAAGTACGTACAGTTTGCGCTCTAGCTCTTCAGGTGTGATACCTGGACCACCAGAGATAAACACATGCTCAAACTGAGGTTCTGTGCTTAGCGGGTCGGCACCGATCATCGAGTTATCGGTTGGCAAAACGCGGTAGCCAATAACTTCAAGGTCTAGACGCTGAGCGTTGCGTTCTAGAATGTCACGGCATTGCTCGCGTTTGTATTCGTCTTTCGGGAAAAGTACGACACCCACACCATACTTTTCAAATGAAGGCAGTTTAATGCCGAGCTTAACGGCCTCTTCTAATAGGAATTCATGAGGTTTTTGTAGCAAGATACCCGCACCATCACCGCTGCATGGATCACAACCTTGACCACCACGGTGCTCCATGCGAGCTAGCATATCCAATGCTTGAGTCACTACTTCATGAGATTTACGGTTTTTAAGGTGAGCAACAAAACCGATACCACACGCGTCATGCTCCAATTCAGGAGTATATAGACCCTGTGGATTTTGCTCTCTATCTACCATAGATACATCCTTCCAGTTCAATGTCGACGCAAAAGCACCAGGCAGGCAAATGCCACCTAGACCATTGATTACGTCTTGTCCTTTATATTTATTATCGCCACCGATCTAGGTTGACCGATCTTGATTCCTTTCCGTATCTCGCAGGAAAAGTTTTGCGAGAAAAACAATCCTTGGTGGTATCCCTTTATTTATTGCCACTATTTAGTGATTTATATAGGTAGGAGTGGGATAACACCGACAAATCCCGCAGTGTACTTTGTAATAAAAGTCACAAAAATAACGGGGTTGTGTAAGTATCCTACAATTTTGTCACTTCAGAATGCAATGAAAAAGTCGACGTTGTGACCCAATTTTTTCGTTTAATTATGCATTTTTAGTTTAACATTTACGCAACATGAACGTTTTTTATCTGTATTTATGCAGGTTTATTGATTTTGAGCCGTATGATGTTTGTTTGAATTGACTAGTATTGTGTGTTTTTTCTTGCAGGGATGTAATTTATTTACACAGATCGTAGTGAGATTGATTACGGTTCATTGTTGGTGAGAATTTATGCAGTTACATGAGTTGGTCAATACAATCGGCCAAGATCTTCAGCGTCGATACGGTGAAAAAGTCCATAAACTAACGTTGCACGGTGGATTTAGTTGCCCTAATCGAGATGGCACTATTGGTCGGGGAGGATGTACTTTTTGTAATGTGGCTTCGTTTGCGGATGAAGAAGTACAGATAAAGAGTATTCACGATCAGTTGAAAGATCGTGCGGGCGAAATTCATCGAGCGAAGAAGTATCTCGCTTATTTTCAGGCTTACACCAGTACTTATGCGGAAGTGCAAGTGCTGAAAAATATGTATGAAGAAGCACTAAAAGCGGCTGATATTGTGGGATTGTGTGTCGGGACTCGTCCAGATTGCGTGCCTGATGCCGTATTAGATTTGCTGTCTGACTATGTACAGCAAGGTTATGAAATTTGGCTAGAGTTAGGGCTTCAAACCGCTAATAACGACACCCTTAAGCGCATCAATCGCGGTCATGATTTCGAATGTTATACCGAGATCACCAAGCGTGCGCGTGCGCTAGGTATTAAAGTCTGTACTCATTTAATTGTTGGATTACCGAAAGAAAGCCGCGACGATAATATTGAGACGCTGCAAAAAGTGTTAGCCGTGGGCACGGATGGCATTAAGTTACATGGCTTGCATATTGTAGAAGGCAGCACCATGGCGAAAGCGTGGCGTGCAGGACGATTAGAGGCGCCAGAGCTAGAAGAATATGTCGCAATTGCCAGTGAGATGATTCGTATGACGCCACCGGACGTGATTTACCATCGCGTTTCATCAGCAGCTCGTAGACCTACCTTATTATCGCCACTGTGGTGTGAAAATCGCTGGCTGGCGATGACTGAAATTGGTCGAGCCCTCAGTGAACATGGTGCTCAAGGAAGCCTAACGGGAAACGCTTTTATCTATACTAAACCGGAATTAATAGCAGATCGCTCAATAAATAACTGATATATTTTAACCAGTTTTCTTTAAAGGTTTAAACGATGGATCAGTTACTCAATTGGCTTTGGGATGGTCAAGGCGGTTATGGCTATGTCGTCTTGTTATTAATTGCTAGCGTGTGCGCGTTAGCACTGATCTATTTGCACTTTCAAACATCACTTAAGCAACTCGTAACGGATTCACCCTATCCAGTCATAGTGCTGGATACTGGCCATGCTCAGATCTTGTTATCTAACCAAGCTGCGATGCAGTTATTAGGTATTCGCTCTCTAGGCACGGGATATTTGTATCCCGCTTTATTCGATATTCGTGAGCTTGAGTCGTTTCTCGACAGTGTCTCTAGTCGTCATTTTAGCCAGCAGGTATTTGATTGGCGCTTATCTGAAAGCGAATCTATCAAGGTGGAGTTGTCAGGAAGAAAGAGTTTGCTGCGCAATCACCGTGTTTGGATCATCTACGCGCAGCCATATCAATCCACTCATCAAGAGCAGCAACAAGAGCTTGCGCAATTAACGATCGCCCGTTCGGCACTAGACTCACTCTCTGAGTTAATCTGTACCCAAGATCGCCAAGGGAATTTATTAACGACGAACCGAGCATTTGATCAATTTTGGGAAGGGCGAAGGGAAGAAGCCTGCGCATCAAAGGCTTCCATGGGTGAGGCTACCAGAAAGAGTGAGCGCAAGTGGACGACGGATCCACAAGGTCGCAGTTGCTTATTGGAAGTGAATCAAAACTCCCTTGTGTCACCGAGTGGTGAGCTGATCGGTACATTATCCATTAGTCATGATGTGACCGAGTGGCACAAAATGCAGCAAAACCTGAGAGATGAAATGGAGCGGCGTAAAGATACAGAAGTTGCGTTGGCGCAAAGGGATACTATCTTACAAACTATTCTTGACGCTAGCCCTGACTCTATCGGTATCTTCAATGAGAATATGGTCTATCAAGCGTGTAATAAACCGTTCGTTAATGCATTAGGTATTTCAGACGTGTCTGATTTGATCGGTAAGCGCCTTCAAGATGTCATTCCTGAAGAGATGTACGCTCGCTTAGCCGCTAGTGATTTGGATGCATTGCGTCAGTCAGAGCCTGTCCGATACATAGATAAAGTCGTTAGCAGTGATGGCAAAAGTACGTGGTTTGATGTGGTGAAATCGCCTTTTAAAGATAAAGCTTCAGGAACGAATGGTGTGCTGATCATGGCGCGTGATATTTCTGAACGTTACCTTGCCGAACAAAAGTTGGAGAGAGCCAATTTAGAGTTAGAAAAGTTGAGCTTTATGGATAGCTTAACTCAGGTATCGAACCGACGCCGCTTCGATGAACAACTGCAGGTACTATGGTACCACCATGCCCGCGAAAAGCTGCCGCTCACTATCATGTTGTGTGACATCGACTTTTTCAAAGATTACAACGATTGTTACGGCCATCAGCAAGGTGATGAAGCATTGGTCAGTGTTGCTACCGTATTCACAAAAGTCATCAATCGCTCTTCGGATTGTGTTGCGCGTTATGGTGGTGAGGAGTTTGGTTTTATCCTGCCGAATACCACAACGGAAGGCGCGAGCAATGTAGCGCAGCGTATTCATGAACAAATTCGACAACTCGATATGGAGCACGACAGCTCAGAAGCTTCGGAACGTCTCACGGTCAGTATCGGTCTTGTCTCTTATATTCCTCAACATGGTGATGAACCGGAAATGGGTATTGCCATGGCTGACAGTGCGCTATACCAAGCCAAAGCTGATGGACGTAATCGCACCTGTATTCACCCCAGTTCTTGCTAACGCTTTGTGACCGCTTGCTCTTAGTTGATAGCTGATTGTTTAAATCGCCGTATTAAACACGTTAAACTTACCGAAGCCTGTGCGTTCGTTGGTTAACTTATCTTTTTATCTTGTTTAGCAAGCGCAGTTCGCACTACGTATTTTTCACTAATCACACAGACCTAAATTGCGTTAGGCCGAATATGTCTGCTCGTTTTTTATCATTGAAGGGCAACATCTAGCCAGCACCATGGAGTAGTTAATGAAACCCATGAAAAATCTCGCCCAGTATTATGTCGACTTGCTAGTCAAACTGGGGATTGTTCGTTTCTCGATTTTGCTGGCCCTTGCGCTGGTGGCATTAGCCGTTGTGGTGCAGGTGGGGATTACTTTAGCTCTCAAGGGGCGAGTCGACGATATCGACATTGTCCGTTCGGTGTTTTTTGGTCTCTTGATTACACCTTGGGCGGTTTATTTTCTTTCTGTTGTTGTTGATCAGCTAGAAGAGTCTCGCCAGCGTTTAACCAAGTTGGTGTCCAAACTAAAAGACATGCGCTCGCGAGACCAAGAACTGAATTATCAACTGCAACAAAACATCGAAAAGCTCAACCAAGAAATTGAAGAGCGCATTAAAGCAGAAGAAGCTCGTGAAGAGGCGATGCAAGATCTCGAAAACGAGGTGTTCCAACGAGAGCGTACTCAGTTAGAGCTTGCGGAACGCACTGCACTACTGCGTTCATTTATTGATGCCTCGCCAGACTTAATTTACTACCGCAATGCCGATGGTGTGTTCTCCGGTTGTAACCGGGCAATGGAAGAGCTAACGGGTAAGAAAGAGCACCAGTTAGTCGGATTAAGCCCTTGGGATGTGTATAGCAAAGAAATCGCTGAGCACATCGTTGATACTGACCAAAAGGTCTTCGCCGATAATCAAGCCATCACTTACGAGCAGTGGCTAGAGTATCCTGATGGACGCAAACATTACTTTGAACTGCGTAAAGTGCCGTTTTACAGCAAAGATGGTCGTCACCTTGGCTTGGTAGGTTTTGGCCGTGATATCACTGAACGTAAACGTCATGAAGAGTCGTTAGAGAAAGCAAGCCGTGATAAAACTACTTTCATCTCAACCATCAGTCATGAACTGCGAACGCCACTAAATGGCATTGTGGGCTTAAGTCGCATGCTTCTCGATAGTCCGTTGACAGAAGAGCAGCGCAAACACATGCAGACCATCAATGTGAGTGCGATTACGCTAGGTAACATCTTCAACGATATTATCGATATGGATAAGTTTGATCGCCGCAAGCTAGAACTATTACCTGCGCCACTTAACTTCGAAGACTTCGTCGCTGAGATTGAAAGCATCTCAGCTTTGATGGCGGAGCAAAAAGGGCTGCGCTTTGACTTAGAACGTTTGAGTGATTTACCAAAAGCAATTGAAGTGGATGCGACCCGTTTACGTCAGGTAATTTGGAACTTGGTTAGTAACGCAATGAAGTTTACCAAAGAAGGTGGCGTTGTGATGACGGTGAGTGCTGATGTCGAAGACGATTTTGCGACCATTATTATGGAGGTGGAAGACACGGGTATTGGCATACCAGAAGACGAGCTCGATAAAATCTTTGCCATGTATTACCAAGTGAAATCAGGTAAAGACAACCTACATGCTGTCGGGACTGGTATAGGCCTGGCGGTGTCAAAACAGCTGATCAATATGATGGATGGTGACATTACTGTCGCTAGTGAAGAGGGTTTTGGTAGTACTTTTACCGTATCGATTCACGTTCCTATTGTGGAACTCGAAGAACCTGTCATTGATGCAAAACGCGATAATGTGCATCTCAACATCTTTATGGTCGAAGACATTGAGCTTAACGTCACCGTGGCCAAATCGTTGCTTGAGAGCTTAGGGCACTCCGTTACCGTGGCAATGACGGGACAAGAAGCGCTCGTGAACTTTGTGCCGGAAAAATATGACTTGGCGTTGTTGGATATTCAGTTGCCTGATATGACGGGGTTTGATGTCGCAAATTATTATCGCGAGCATTATAACAATCTGCCTCCATTGGTCGCCCTAACAGCTAATGTGATGAAAGATCGTCGTGAATATTTAGATAACGGCATGGATGATGCCATCAGCAAACCGCTTGCTGTGAATGCCATTCAGTCTGTAATTGATAAGTTCTTCGCGCATCAGGTAGAGCCGCAAGAGCAACCTGAGAGCATTCCAGAAACAGTGGAAGAGCCGACTCCTTCTCCTGTGATTGAGACACACTTGCTCGATATGGATATGTTAGAGTCTTACGTCGACATTGTTGGTGCCAAGCCGGTCTACGACAGCATAAAAATGTTTGAAGACATGATGCCAGACTATATTGATGTCTTAGACTCAAACATGACGGCAAAAGATCAAGATGGGATTGTTTCTGAAGCGCATAAAATTAAAGGAGCTGCAGGTTCGATTGGCCTCAAACGTATCCAAAGTGTGGCGCAGAAAGCGCAATCTCCCGATATGCCAGCATGGTGGGAAAACATTTCAGACTGGGTTGAAGAGATCAAAAATGAATACCAAAACGATATTCAAGTCCTCAAAAGTTGGTTGGAACAAAGGAAATAACATGAAAAAAATCGCACCGTTGGCGTTGGTTATAGCATTGATGGCAGGCTGCAGTTCCGTTCCAAGTGTGAACTGGCAACAAAACAGTCAGATTACGATTAACCAGGTGAATGTCGAGCTAAAAAGTAACTTATGGGTGAACCTGATGCCGACCGTTGGTGAAGTACAAGAGCAAAGTATTCAAGGATCACTTTACCTTGAAGGAGACCAGTTACTCCCAGCCAACCTGACTGCCGAAGCGCTTATCATCAAGCAAGGAGAAAAAGAGTGGTGGGTGGATGAAGACTCTTTAGAAACTCGAACTCATAGTGAGAGCCAATGGGAAGTAGCCTTCACGTCTCAGGTAGACGCGGACACAGAAAAATCGGTTGATATCGCGGTACTTTTAGACGACGCAGGTAAACAGCGCTGGTTAGTGGAAAAGTACGTGAAGATTAACAAGGTTTATTAGATTCAGTGATTATCCGCTAATTGCTAAACCCAAAATAAAAGGGCTTGCTCAATGAGCAAGCCCTTTGCGTATTAGCGATTCAATTAGTCTTCTAGATCGCCACAGAAGCGGTAACCTTCGCCGTGGATAGTCGCGATGATTTCAGGAGTACCTGAAACAGACTCAAAGTGTTTACGAATACGACGAATCGTTACGTCTACAGTACGGTCATGCGGCTTAAGTTCACGGCCAGTCATCTTCTTAAGAAGATCGGCACGAGTTTGAATCTTACCTGGGTTCTCACAGAAGTGCAGTAGAGCTCGGAACTCAGAGCGAGGGAGCTTGTAGCTATCACCAGCAGGGCTTACTAGAGAGCGACTGTTGATGTCCAGTACCCAACCATTGAATTCATACTTTTCTACTGAGCGTTTCTCTTCTTGCACCGCGTTAGAGCTCATTGAGCGGCTAAGTAGGTTGCGAGCACGAATAGTCAGTTCACGTGGGTTGAATGGTTTAGTGATGTAGTCATCTGCACCAATCTCAAGACCTAGGATCTTGTCCACTTCATTGTCACGGCCTGTCAGGAACATTAAAGCAATGTTCGCTTGTTCGCGTAGTTCACGCGCTAACAGAAGGCCATTCTTGCCTGGAAGATTAATGTCCATAATAACCAAGTTGACTGAGTTGTCAGACAACACTTGGTGCATCTCTTCACCGTCACTGGCTTCAAAAACAGCGTATCCCTCTGCTTCAAAAATACTCTTAAGAGTGTTACGAGTTACTTGCTCATCTTCAACGATAAGAATCTGCGGGGTTTGCATTGGCGGTACCTAAATTTGTGACAAAATTGTGCTAATAGAATAAATTCTAGGCAAAAATATAACATACAGGTAATGTGATTTTGATAATAAATCAAGTTGATCAAAAAAACACTTCTTTCAGTTATCCGCCCTCCATGGAATTTTGCCAACTCACCAGTATCCAATGGCGACGTTTATTCTAAAGGGCTTGTTTACCTTTCATTTCCTGCTTTCTGTGGGGCCTGAAACGTAAACACCCTAAGATATGGAGCGGATTTTATATTGTTAACAGCATGCTAACAATGCTCAAATGTTAATTCCATTCAGTTTGTTGATTTATATCAATTGATGAAATGTAACTGTTATTAATCGTTTAAGACTTATGATAGAAAAAAGTAATACGAACATAGACGCATCGTTATGGAATGCTTATTCAGAATCTTTTTTCAGATTCGAGGCCGAGTGGTGCGTTTCAAACTACGCTGTGATAACCGCTTGGAACCCATACAGTAATTTGCGGTCCAAAGAAGAGAACTGCATAAGCAATCAAGCATTAGAAACACTGCTACAGCACGTTAACTACGCGCCTATCACAGTAGGTGACAGCTCTTTTACATGGTATGAGGAAAGCTTTGCCGTCGAGTTATCACCAGAGGCGGCGGTCGCATTGGCGAATGACTTTCAACAAAACGCGATTTACTACGTCATTGATGATCAACTTTACCTTATTGCGTGCTCACAGCCGAAAGTGTTGCATAAGTTAGGCTCCCTTAAGCCTCGACTCGTATAGGAAAGGATACTACTCACCGAAGCACTGCTTGGGTGAGAAAATTCACGGAGGAAATATGAGAGACATTACACCCGATATTTGTGACCAATTTGAAGACCAAGTTACCCTGCTTACTTTGCCACTGCAGAACTTTGGTCAACGCACCGCTTTTTACGGAGAAATTGTCACAGTGCGTTGCTATCACGACAACTCAAAAGTACGTGAAGTACTGGGCGAAGATGGAACGGGGAAAGTATTGATTGTTGACGGACATGGTTCGTGTCAGAAAGCATTGCTTGGCGATCAATTAGCAATACTCGGAATAGAAAATGGGTGGGAAGGCATTATTGTCTATGGTGCAATACGCGACGTAGCACAAATATCTCAGATGGACATTGGCGTGCAAGCACTTGGTACCAATCCGTTTAAGACAGAGAAGCGAGGTATGGGAGAGGTCAATGTGACCTTAACGATGCAAAACCAAATCGTGCAGCCGAAGCATTATGTGTACGCTGATTGGAATGGTGTGTTGATTTCAAAGCAAAAATTAGATTTCTAAAAACGAAAGCCTAAACCTACCTCAATACCTTGTTGCCAATCTTGGTAATCAAGAGTCGCGTGAAGATCAAGTTTATCGGTGATTTTTACGCGACTTGAGACTTCAGCTGCGAGGCTGCTGTCTTCTTGGCGAATACCTTCCGCAGTCTCATTCTTGTAAGAGCGAACCGTACTTTTTAGTGTGACACGATCATTGAAGTGATAGCTGATCCCACTCAAAAAACCGCTTTGGTTTTGGGTTGGAGAGTTGTTGACTCGTGCTCCGACGTAAACGTCTACTGAGTCAAAGAGTTCGTACGCATAACCCGTGTCGATATTCCAAACATCGAAACTGTCAGATTGATAGCTGTCGCTGGAAATAAATAGTTTATGAGGAGAAGGGGATGTTTTGCCTGGAAGAGGCGGAAGCTCGTTTGCTAGACAAACGCCAGACACAAAAAACAGCAACAGAAAAAGCCCTCTTTTCATGCTCACCACTCCTTGTGTCAACTTTTTTATTAGTATGTGCCCAAAGCTTCTCACTATTAAAGCATAGAATATGAAAGCTAGCTCACCTATTTTCTAAATAATTCGATCCTGTGAACATAGGTCACAGTTAAGTTGTTGTTAAGTGTCAACAACTCCCTTTCATAATTTGATCTTACGCTTTATGACGAAGATCAGACTAGTTATGGAGTAAAAAGTGAGACTGATGACGATGGGATGAGCCCCCTACAAAAATAAGCGACAGATTTCCTAACGAGCAATAACATCCAATTAGCTTTAAATATCAATAAGATTGCTTAGCAGAAATCGCTGTAAGACTGAAAAACAAACAATTTTTTGTTGACTATGAATCGGAAACTCGGTAAACGTAGAGTTAAGCAAACACAATTAACGTTGAATATTTATTTATGCCATCTAACAGCCTAGTAGTAATGACCACGACCATTATTATTACCGACACGACACATGTTGGGGCAGGCTGCTGAGCGAAAGAAATTCACAAAAAAGGCCTGTATCCAACAAGATACAGGCCTTTTTTTATGCTTTTTTATCCAGAATTTAGACAAGTTTGAGAAGATATACCGGAGGAAGGGATGCGAGTATTGAAGTTTGGCGGTTCATCACTAGCTGATGCAGATCGCTTTTTAAGAGCGGCAGACATCATTGCCAATAACGCTCAACAAGAAGAAGTGGCGGTTGTTCTTTCAGCCCCAGGTAAAACAACAAATAAGTTGGTTGCAGTCATTGAAGGCGCGTTGCGCAATGGTGAAGCAGAGCTGCAAATCAAAGAGTTGGATGAATCGTTTAAAACGCTCTTCACTCAAATCCAAGCAGTACTCCCCAATATTGATGGTTCAGCTTTCGATAACCAAGTGAAAACCTCGCTATCTCAATTACGTCAATTTGTTCACGGCATCAATCTATTAGGTATGTGCCCAAACAACGTAAATGCGCGCATTATTAGTAAAGGTGAGCGTGTTTCCATTCAGTTGATGAAAGCCGTCTTGGAGGCGAAGGGACAACAAGCGAGCTTGATCGATCCTGTCGAGTATCTGTATGCCCAAGGTGATCATCTTGAAGCTATGGTTGATGTGGATATTTCAACGCAAAACTTCCGTCAAAACCCCCTTCCTCAGGGCCACGTGAACATTATGCCGGGCTTTACAGCTGGCAACGAAAAAGGAGAGCTTGTCACGCTGGGTCGTAATGGCTCTGACTACTCGGCAGCGGTTCTTGCAGCTTGTTTACGCGCAGACTGCTGTGAAATCTGGACCGACGTTGATGGTGTATACAACTGTGACCCACGTTTAGTCGAAGATGCTCGCCTACTTAAATCACTAAGCTACCAAGAAGCGATGGAGCTTTCTTATTTTGGTGCTTCCGTTCTGCACCCGAAAACCATCGCCCCTATTGCTCAATTCCACATTCCATGTCTGATCAAAAACAGCTTTAACCCTCAAGGTGCAGGTACTCTTATCGGCCAAGATACTGGTGAAGATAATCTTGCGATCAAAGGTATTACAACACTTAACGACCTAACCATGGTTAACGTATCAGGCCCTGGTATGAAAGGCATGGTAGGCATGGCGAGCCGTGTATTCGGTGCGATGTCGTCTGCTGGTGTATCTATTGTTCTGATCACTCAGTCTTCTTCTGAATACAGCATCAGCTTCTGTATTGAGGCTGAAGATAAAGCGAAAGCGCAGCAAGTGCTGGCAGATGCGTTCGAGCTCGAACTGAAAGATGGCTTACTAGAACCGGTTGAGTTTATTGATAATGTTTCAATCATTACGCTTGTTGGTGATGGTATGCGCACATCGCGCGGTGTGGCTTCTCGCTTCTTCTCTTCTCTTGCTGAAGTGAACGTGAACATCGTGGCGATAGCACAAGGCTCATCAGAACGTGCGATTTCTGCCGTTATTCCAGAAGACAAAATTTCTGAGGCGATCAAAGCGTGTCACGAAAACCTATTCAACTCGAAACACTTCCTCGATGTGTTCGTTGTTGGTGTCGGTGGTGTGGGTGGCGAACTGGTGGATCAGATCGAACGCCAACAAGTCAAACTTGCTGAGAAAGGCATTGTGATTCGAGTTTGTGGCTTAGCAAACAGCAAAGGTCTTTTGCTTGATAGCGAAGGCTTACCGCTCGAGCACTGGCGTGATCGTATGTCAGCAGCCACAGAAGAATTCAGCCTAGCGCGTCTGATTTCTTTGGTACAACGCAATCATATTATCAACCCAGTATTGGTTGATTGTACCTCCAGTGAAGACATTGCTAAACAATACGCCGACTTCCTAGCGGCAGGTTTTCATGTTGTAACACCAAACAAAAAAGCAAACACAGCAAGCATGGCGTACTACCATCAGCTTCGCGATGTGGCTCGTAGCTCCCGTCGTAAATTGATGTATGAAACAACCGTAGGTGCAGGCCTACCGGTTATTGAAAACTTGCAAAACCTGATTTCTGCAGGTGATGAACTGGAGCGCTTCAGCGGTATTCTTTCCGGTTCTCTTTCTTATATTTTCGGTAAGTTAGATGAAGGAATGAGCTTAAGTGAAGCGACGAATATCGCAAAAGAAAATGGCTTTACTGAACCAGATCCTCGTGATGATCTGTCTGGTATGGATGTCGCGCGTAAGTTGTTGATCCTAGCTCGTGAAGCGGGCATGTCACTAGAGCTTGAAGATGTTGTTGTTGACCAAGCGCTACCGCCAGGTTTTGATGATTCAGGCAGTGTTGATGAGTTTATGGCGCGTCTCCCAAAAGCGGACGCCTACTTCAAAGAGTTATCAGCTAAAGCAGCAAAAGAAGGCAAAGTACTGCGTTACGTTGGTGAAATTAACGAGGGCAAGTGCACAGTAAGCATTGCTGCGGTGGATGAAAACGATCCGATGTATAAAATCAAAGACGGTGAAAACGCACTGGCATTTTACAGCCGTTACTACCAGCCAATCCCACTTGTGTTGCGTGGCTATGGCGCAGGTACTGAGGTAACGGCTGCGGGTGTATTCTCTGACGTGATGCGTACTTTAGGTTGGAAACTAGGGGTATAACAAGAATGAGTTCAAGTGATATGGATGTAGTGGTTTATGCCCCAGCATCAATTGGTAATGTAAGTGTTGGTTTTGATGTGTTGGGGGCGGCGGTGTCCCCAGTGGATGGGACCTTGCTAGGTGACAGAGTGCAAGTTAAGGCAGGGACTGAGCCGTTCAGTCTGAAAACTGCGGGTAATTTTGTCTCTAAGTTGCCTACAGAGCCAAAAGAAAACATCGTTTACGATTGTTGGCTGGTGTTTTCTCGCGAGCTAGATAAAAAAGGTGTTGAGCTAAAACCACTTGAAATGACGCTAGAAAAGAACATGCCAATAGGCTCAGGTTTAGGCTCAAGTGCATGTTCTATCGTTGCGGCGCTGGATGCCTTAAACCGATTCCATGGTCAACCGCTGAATGAGACTGAGCTGCTAGCACTGATGGGGGAAATGGAAGGCAAAATCTCTGGTGGTATTCACTACGATAACGTCGCGCCGTGTTACCTTGGTGGTGTCCAGTTGATGCTTGAAGAGCTTGGTATCATCAGTCAAGAAGTGCCTTGTTTTGATGATTGGTACTGGGTCATGGCGTATCCGGGAATCAAAGTATCAACAGCAGAAGCGCGTGAGATCCTACCATCTCAATACCGCCGACAAGATATCATCGCTCATGGTCGTCACCTTGCGGGCTTTATTCATGCGTGTCATTCTGGTCAGCCAGAGCTAGCTGCAAAAATGATCAAAGACGTGATCGCAGAACCGTATCGTGAGAAACTGCTTCCGGGCTTTGCGAATGCACGTCAATACGCTGCATCAGCAGGTGCGTTAGCAACCGGTATTTCTGGCAGTGGTCCAACACTGTTCAGTATTTGCAAAGAGAAAGATGTCGCTGAGCGAGTTGCTCGCTGGTTAGAACAGAACTACGTACAAAACGAAGAAGGATTCGTCCACGTTTGTCGTCTAGATAAGCAGGGTTCGAAAGTAACAGGAAGTGAGCTATGAAGCTTTACAATATAAAAGAAAATGATGAACAAGTTTCCTTTGGCCAAGCCGTTCGCCAAGGGTTAGGCCGTAACCAAGGTCTATTTTTCCCATCGGAATTACCAAAGTTTGAAGACGTTGATGCGCTACTGGCAGAAGACTTTGTTTCTCGTAGCACTAAGATTTTATCAGCGTTTATCGGTGATGAGCTGGCGGAAGAGCAAGTCAACGCGCTTGTGGACGCAGCGTTCCAATTCCCGGCGCCAATCAATCAAATCAAAGACGGTGTTTACGCGTTAGAGCTTTTCCATGGTCCAACGCTGGCATTTAAAGATTTTGGCGGTCGCTTTATGGCGCAATCTCTTGCGGCGGTATCGGACGGTGGCAAGATCACCATTCTGACTGCGACTTCTGGCGATACTGGCGCAGCCGTTGCGCACGCTTTCTATGGTATGGAAGACATCAACGTTGTGATTCTTTACCCGAAAGGCAAGATCAGCCCACTGCAAGAGAAGCTATTCTGTACGCTAGGCAAGAACATTCACACTGTCGCGATCGATGGCGACTTCGATGCGTGCCAGGCTCTGGTTAAGCAAGCTTTCGATGATTCCGCACTGCGTGAAGAGATCGGTCTGAATTCTGCAAACTCAATCAACATCAGCCGTTTGATGGCGCAAATCTGTTACTACTTTGAAGCAGCAGCGCAAATGAGCAAACAAGAGCGTGAAAACCTAGTTGTGTCTGTACCAAGTGGTAACTTTGGTAACCTAACTGCTGGTCTACTGGCAAAAGCGCTGGGTCTGCCGATCAAACGCTTTATCGCTGCAACTAACGCTAATGACACGGTTCCGCGCTACCTAGAAACAGGTAAGTGGGAGCCAAAACCAACGGTTGCAACGACATCGAACGCGATGGACGTGAGTCAACCGAACAACTGGCCGCGTATCGAAGAGCTTTGCCGAGTGAAAGAGTGGGGCCTAGAGACACTAGGTAAAGGCGCGGTTTCAGATGAGCAAAGCGCACAATCTGTGAAAGACCTGTACTCATTGGGCTACCTATGTGAACCGCACGGTGCGATTGCTTACCGCGTTCTTGAAGAGCAACTGCAAGAAGGTGAAACCGGTCTGTTCCTATGTACTGCGCACCCAGCGAAGTTCAAAGAAGTGGTGGATGACATTCTGCAATCCGACATCGACCTTCCTGCTCCATTAGCGAAGCACGCGGCGATGGAACTGCTATCGGAAGAGCTAGACGCAGACTTTGATGCATTGAAACAAGTACTGCGCCGTGTACAGTAATTATTAAAATGATGAACGACGAAAGGTGAATGAGCAATCATTCGCCTTTTTTATTGTCGGTAAGTCTCGACTCTCTTTATGATTGAGAAACGAACTTAAAGATGGAAATAGAAGCATGCATTTTTTGATTTTTCTTGGCTCAGTCAGAGACAGCACGCCACCACGACCAGCCCGTTTAGGAATGCGAGTCACTAGAGCGTGTGAAAAACTCATCGTGAGTCAGCATTCGCAACATACCGTCGAAATCATTGACCCATTGAACTACGACTTTGACGACGTGTTTAAGCCTGAGTTTGCTTACCATCGCGCTAAAGTGCCATCCCACTTGAGAGAACTGGCAGACAAAATTAAAAGCGCCGATGGGTACGTGATGGTCAGTCCGGAATACAACCATTCGATGAGTCCTGCTTTGGCTAATATGCTTAATCATTTTGGTAGTTCGCTGTTTTCTTATAAGCCAAGTGCTATCGTGACCTACTCTGCTGGACAATGGGGTGGTGTTAGAGCTGCCGTTTCTATGCGTACCTTCTTATCTGAACTTGGATGTTTACCTGTCTCGGCGATGATTCACATTCCGAAAGCGCAAGAAGTGTTTGACGAACAGGGTGTCGTTGCGGATGAATTGCAGCAGACGCAGTGGGACAGCTATATGAATCGCACAATACATCAACTCATTTGGTGGGCAGAAGGCGCTTCACAACAAAGAGAAAGGCTTGACCCCACCTCACTGGCTGAAGTGTTTAAGAAGGATCCGTCACAGAGAAATGCTCCGTAAAGGAACAGAACGGTTAGATGCATGGAAAAACAAAAAAAGCTTGGCCATTGAGACCAAGCTTTTTAAATGTGAGTAAGTCGATTTTATTGAGATTATAGCGTCTCAGTAAAAGTACGAGCGATGACATCACGTTGTTGCTCTGGAGTTAGCGAGTTGAAACGTACTGCGTAACCAGAAACACGGATTGTTAGCTGTGGGTATTTCTCTGGGTGTGCAACTGCATCTTCTAGTGTTTCGCGTTTAAGCACGTTCACGTTTAGGTGTTGACCGCCTTCGATGCGAGGAGCTGTTTCGATTGCTACTTCACGGCTTTCGTATTCACCTAGATCGCTGATTGCGATAACTTGGTCTGCTTCGTAGCCAGCAGTTGCAGCAACACAACGAGCTTCATTTTTTTCGCTATCTAATAGCCAGATAGAGTTTAGTAGGTCGTCGTTTGCCGCTTTTGTAATTTGGATACCTTGGATCATCACTATCTCCTAGACCACTTACGTGGTGATTATTGGTGTTAATTTTCGAATTTTCGTTGAGCTGAGTATTATATAGCTAATATCCACTATTTTAATATTGATTTAAGTCAAAAAACAACCAAAAACATTATTTTTATTAAGGTGATTTTGTTGAGTTAAATCAATAAAACCTTTGAAAACAAACTAATTACAATTTATTTGATAATATAAAAAATATTTAATAACTCATTTTGTTGTAAATTTACTACAAATTGAGCTTAAAGTTTAAACTGATTAACGCAACTATCTGTATTTAGGTAGCAATACTGAAAGTCTAAAGTGATTAAATGACAAACATGAAAAACAAGCTTGGGAATAAACTCATTGGTGCACATGTCTCTGCTGCTGGTGGGGTCGACCAAGCGCCGTTGAGAGCTCGCGAAATTGGCGCGAATGCGTTCGCACTATTTACAAAAAACCAACGCCAGTGGGTGGCGAAGCCTTTAGAAGCAAAAACCATCAGTGCGTTTAAAGCGAACTGTAAAATGCTGGGTTTCGGCGCAGAACATATTCTTCCCCATGACTCTTATCTAATTAACTTAGGTGCACCAGAAGCGGATAAGTTGGATAAGTCACGCGCTGCATTCATCGATGAGATGGAGCGTTGTAATCAATTGGGTTTAACGTTGCTGAACTTCCACCCTGGGAGCCACTTAAAGAAAGTCTCGGAACAGGAGTGCTTAGCGACGATCGCAGAGTCGATCAATCTTGCGCACAAAGCGGTGCCGAATGTGATCGCGGTAATCGAGAATACGGCTGGTCAGGGTACAAACCTAGGTTGGAAGTTTGAGCATCTTGCTGAAATCATCGATCAAGTGGAAGACAAAGAACGTGTTGGTGTATGTCTCGATACTTGTCACACGTTTACCGCCGGTTACGATCTGCGTACTAAAGAGGATTGTGAGCATACCTTTGCTGAATTCGACCGTATTGTTGGGATGCACTATTTAAGAGCAATGCATCTAAATGATTCAAAAGTTGAGTTTGCCAGCAAAGTGGATCGCCACCACTCATTAGGCAAAGGAGAGATCGGGTGGGATTGTTTTGAGTACATCGCGAAAGACCCTCGATTTGATGGTATCCCTCTGATTTTAGAAACAATTGATCCGGACATCTGGCAGCAAGAAATCAACGCACTGCGTCAGTTTCATCTAGCGGCGATAGATAACCAATGATGTGATCACAGAGTTGGCACTTTTCTTTCTTAGTCACTTAAGTCAATTTGAATTAAGAAAGAAGGATGCCACTATGTCTCGACCACTCTCTTTTGCTTCTTACGCATATAGCCGCCGCGTGCTTCGTTTGCCGATGCCTAATCGTCATATTACCGGACAGGGGCATTTTCGAACGCCACAGAAGCATTAGTCTTTTATTACTGTTCTCAAGTTCGTGGTAAGTTTTTGTTTGTTTGGGTTTCGCTCGTTAGAATAGAAGCAAAATTTAGGACAGGAACTTTCCATGAATCAGTCACCCACTTGGCACGATGTGATCGGCGAAGAGAAAAAACAGAGCTACTTTGTAGACACTTTGAATTTTGTAGAAGCAGAACGCGCCGCAGGCAAAGCGATTTTTCCGCCAGCGAAAGATGTCTTTAATGCGTTTCGATTTACCGAGTTTAACGATGTTAAAGTAGTGATTCTGGGACAAGACCCATACCATGGTCCAAATCAGGCGCATGGTTTGTGCTTTTCCGTTCTTCCTGGAATCAAAACGCCACCATCACTCGTTAATATGTATAAAGAGCTGGCTCAAGATATTGAAGGGTTCCAAATCCCTCAGCATGGATTCTTACAAAGCTGGGCAGAGCAAGGTGTATTGCTGCTCAATACGGTATTGACGGTTGAGCAAGGTAAAGCGCATTCACATTCAAAAACGGGGTGGGAAACGTTCACTGACCGAGTGATTGAAGCGATAAACCAGCATCAGGAAGGCGTGGTGTTTTTATTGTGGGGCTCTCACGCTCAGAAGAAAGGGCGCTTTATTGATCGTAATAAACATCATGTGTTAGCCGCACCACATCCATCACCACTCTCAGCACACCGAGGCTTTTTTGGTTGTAAGCATTTCTCTCAAGCAAACCAGTTACTTGCCTCGCAAGGAAAAGCACCAATCAACTGGCATTTGCCATTAACTGTATAAAAGAAGAGACAGCGATAATGCTGCCATTATCGCTGTTTTTTTGAGCACGCTCGAGGCTGATGGCAAATTTCTCATGTACACTTATTAAAAGTAGGTGTTAAGGAGAGACGCTATGATGATCGAAAGAATTCGACGCGAACACGGCTATATGGTTCGTCTGTTGGCGATACTGCGCCATAAACTTAATGAGATAAAAGAAGAACGTGCGATCAACTACGCATTAGTAAGCGAGATAGTTGATTACCTCTCTAATCATTCAGAAAAAGTTCACCATCCGAAAGAAGATATTCTCTATCACCACTTTCTTGAGCACTATGGTAAGCAACAGACCATGGAAAACTTAGAGAAAGAACATCAAGAGTTAGCAAGTAAAACCAAAGAGTTTGCTTCCTTGATAGAGATGATCCTGCAGGATGCAGTTGTGCCTCAAGACATGTTTGTGGCCCACCTAGAGGACTTCATTGAATCACAAAGACGCCACCTGGAGTTAGAGGAGCGAAAAATCCTGCCTCTCATTGAGGAGCTGTTCACTACCGAAGATTGGCAGCATGTTGAAAGCTTATGGAGCGTCAGTGAAGATGACCCAGTTTTTGGTGACACCATTGCCGACCGTTATAAACAGTTAGCTGAACGTGTGCGTCAAAGTGATGCTGAGTATGTTTAAGTGTGTGCGATAAAACCTGAGCGAGCGAAAGTATCACTCGGGTTTGTTAGCTGCATTTCTTATTTATTGAGAATTGGACGTAAATTTATCGTTTGCGCTTCTCGACCAAAAGATAGGAAAATTCTTATTGAGTAATAACGGTACTCATACTTAAATCCTGGCGCCTAAACTCAAGTCGTTTACGGTTACTGTAAACAAAAACAAAAGGCACCCTTAAGGTGCCTTTTGTTTGAATTAGAGTTTAATGTCTTCCAAGTTGTAGTCGGTACAGGCATCAAGTTCGCGTAGCTCTTTAAGCAAATTGCGCCTGTCGTTCATCTCTTCTATTTCACGCCACTTTCGCTTTACTGGTTTGGCACGAGATTTGGTTGTTGAGGTAGTATCCAGATTAAAAATGTCATCTAGTTGAAAGCCTTCCATAAGCCACCTTTACCTTTCTTAAGCTAAACTGTTGTAACCAGTCCTTGTGGAGTTTTTTAAGTACCACAATAGCCGTGAGAATAACCATGATATATTTCGCATTTGTGTCGGTAGCATGACATTTTCGTGCAAAAATATTCTCAAAATCACACTTTTCATGGCAATGTGGTGGCTAAAAAATGCACAAACGATCTCAAGAAAACGATTAAATAGAGAGATTTTCAATGTTAATTCGATTTGGCGAGTGGGGAGACAGTGCAAAGGTCAAAGTTGCATAAAACCAGTTTGATGAAATAGTGTTCAATTAGATGGTAAGGCACTAGAGCAAATTTATGTAACACCTTGTGAATACTAGCTTGGTCTTAATTATATGGGTCTCCGTTCTGTTTGGTGGGTGATAATTATTTATGTTGGCATTTGGTAATTGAAATGTTGCGGTTTATGGGTGTTAAGTCTTCCATTTATGTTATTTTTTGGTGACTTTATAGTGAAAAATAACAATGTTATTATCATGATTGCATATTGATTTTTGCGCTCCTAGGTTGCATTATCCGCCCGTCAAAAAATACGCTGGTACGTAAAATGGATGCATGAAGCGACGTTTACGATTCTAGATTGCCCATAAACATTACTTAAAAAGCTAAGCACACTTTGACACTTAGCAGGCAATTTGGTGGATGGCTTGGACGCATAGACCGGCGCAACTCACTTTGAGGTACACATGACAGACTTAATCAATTTGATGAACGATCTCCTTTGGGGTTCGATTCTGGTTTATCTTCTTGTTGGTGTTGGTATTTACTTCACCGTTCGATTAGGGTTCATTCAGTTCCGCCATTTCGGCCACATGTTCTCTGTTCTTAAGAACAGTCGTAAAGCAGACAAAGCTGGTATTTCTTCTTTCCAAGCGCTTTGTACTAGTCTTGCTGCACGTGTTGGTACAGGTAACATGGCGGGCGTTGCAGTTGCATTGACTGCAGGTGGTCCTGGCGCGATCTTCTGGATGTGGCTGATCGCAATGCTTGGTATGGCAACGTCGTTTGCAGAGAGTACTCTGGCGCAGCTATACAAAACCAAAGATGATGATGGCAACTACCGTGGTGGTCCTGCCTACTACATGGAAAAAGGCCTGGGCATGCGTTGGATGGGCGTATTGTTCTCAGTTTTCCTAATCATCGCTTTTGGTTTGGTATTCAACGCCGTACAAGCTAACTCAATTGCAAATGCAATGAGCACCGCATTTGGTTGGAGTGACCTGTACGTTGGTATCGCGGTTGTAGCACTGTCTGCGATTGTAATTTTCGGTGGTATCAAGCGTATCGCAAAAGTCGCAGAGATGATCGTTCCGATCATGGCGCTGCTTTACTTGGCTCTAGCACTGTTCATCATGTTCTCTAATCTAGAGAAGCTACCTGATGTATTAATGCTTATCTTTAAGAGTGCATTTGGTCTGCAAGAAGCGGCGGCTGGTGGTCTTGGCTACGCGATTGCACAGGCAATGATTAACGGTATTAAACGCGGTCTATTCTCGAACGAAGCGGGTATGGGTTCTGCGCCAAACGCGGCGGCTTCAGCAACGCCTTACCCACCACACCCTGCATCTCAAGGTTATGTTCAGATGCTAGGTGTATTTATGGATACGATCGTTATCTGTTCAGCGACAGTGGCTATCATCCTGATGTCAGGTGAGTATGTCGGTCAAGCAACAGAAGTGACGGGTATCGAGCTAACTCAGCGTGCATTGAGCTCGCAAGTTGGTGATTGGGGTGGCATCTTTGTTGCCGTGGCAATCTTCTTCTTTGCATTTACATCAATCATCGCGAATTACTCGTACGCTGAAACGAACCTAATCTTCCTAGAGCACAACCATAAGGCGGGCCTAAGCATTTTCCGCGTTGTTGTTCTTGGTATGGTGATGTTTGGTGCACTTGCTTCGCTCCCAGTCGTATGGTCACTTGCTGATGTTTCGATGGGGCTGATGGCGATAGTCAACTTGGTGGCAATCATCTTGCTATCTGGCATCGTGATTAAGCTAGCAAAAGATTACAACCGCCAACTTGGTGAAGGTAAAGTACCAACGTTTGATGCGAATGACTTCCCTGAGCTGAAATCTCAGCTTGAAGAAGGCATTTGGTACAACGATAAAAAAGACTAAGTGAGCTATCACTCATAGTTGAAAGCTATTAGTACGATGTAAAAAGCCATGCAGACAATGCATGGCTTTTTTTGTACCCTATTAAAAAACAAAATTAGAGAAGGGAAAGTCATGCTTATCGTAGTTTCTCCAGCGAAGACTCTTGATTACGAGTCTCCGTTAGCGACAGAAAAATTTACTCAACCTGAGTTGGTCAAATACTCAAAAGAGCTTATCGATGTTTGCCGCAAACTGACTCCTGCTGATGTTGCCTCTTTAATGAAAGTGAGCGACAAGATTGCCGATTTGAATGTCGGGCGATTTCAAGAGTGGAGTGAAACGTTTACCACAGAAAACTCACGACAAGCGATCCTAGCGTTTAAAGGTGATGTTTACACAGGACTAGACGCCGAAACCTTATCTGAGGCGGACTTCGAGTATGCCCAAGATCATTTGCGCATGTTGTCTGGCCTCTATGGTTTACTAAAACCACTCGATTTGATGCAGCCATACCGTCTTGAAATGGGTACCAAGCTTGCAAACGACAAGGGCACAAACTTGTACCAGTTTTGGGGCAATGTGATTACGGATAAGCTTAACGAAGCGATTTCTGCTCAAGGTGATAATGTGCTTATCAACCTAGCATCAAATGAATACTTTAAAGCGGTGAAGCCAAAGAACTTAGATGCGCAAGTGATCACGCCAGTATTCAAAGATTGTAAGAATGGCCAATACAAGGTCATCAGCTTCTACGCGAAGAAAGCGCGCGGCATGATGGCGCGTTACATCATCGAAAACCGTATTGAGAGCGTGGCAGACCTGACTAAGTTTGATACGGCGGGTTACTACTTTGTTGAAGATGAATCGACACCAACAGAGTTAGTATTTAAACGCGAAGAGCAAAACTAAAACTGATTGAGACGTAGTCTACGTTAATCTCAATAAACACAAACGAAAAAGGGTTGGCAGTGCCAACCCTTTGTTATGTTTTAGCTTAGGCTATTTCGCCCCAACAAGATTACTTCTTCTTAGCGGTTTTCTTTTTCGCTGGCTTCTTCTTGTCTTCTTTTTTCTTTTTCTTCTTAAACACAGGTTTTTTGTGTTTCGGACGCATCTCTTTCACGAAACGCTCTTTGATGTCTTCTTTCACGTAACGTGCAACGCGATCCATCATTGGTTGGTCGTGTGCTTCTACGATTGAGATAGCATTACCTTTCTTACCCGCACGAGCCGTACGGCCAATACGGTGAAGGTAGACATCAGCCGTACGTGGCATGTCGTAGTTAATAACGTGTGACACATCCGGAAGGTCGATACCACGCGCAGCAACGTCCGTCGCGAGCAGCACGTTTACAGTACCATCGCGGAAGCGAGAAATCGCATTGTTACGACGATCTTGAGGCATTTCACCTTGAATCCAAGAACATGGAATCTGTGCGCTCTCAAGCTGCGCTCGTAGCTCTGCCAAACGCTCACGTGTCTTCAAGAAGACAATGGTGCGTTCTGCTTGCTGAGTAATAATGTGTTTTAGTAATTCAAGCTTGTGTTCAGCATCATCAGCACGGTGGTACCACTGAGCAATCTTCTTACGCTCACGCAGTGGCGATTTTGCATCGATCTCTGCTGGGTCATTCAACAGATCAGCGGTAAAGCCCTCTACGCCTTTACCTTCTAAAGTTGCTGAGAACAGAAGGGTTTGTTTACGCCAGCGGCACTCGTTAGATAGACGATCGACAGTAGGAGCAAAACCCATGTCTAGCATACGGTCTGCTTCATCCAGAATTAACCATTCAATCGCACGGCAATCAAAACGCTCTGCATCAATGTATTCTTTTAAACGGCCAGGCGTTGCAACCACAATGTCTTGTGTTGTCGCAAGGATATCGGCGTGCTCTTGGTATTGAACACCACCTGTGATGGTGAAAATGTTCAGTTTAGTGTTTTTTGCCAAAGCTCGTGCTTGATCAGCGATTTGCATCGCCAATTCGCGCGTTGGCGTTAGGATCAAAATACGCGCAGGTCCAGGCTTGCGACGAGGGAAGTCTTGCAAGTATTGCAATGCAGGCAGGACGAAGGCTGCCGTTTTACCAGTACCTGTTGGCGCTGACGCTAGAATGTCACGACCATCCAACGCTTGTGGAATCGCTTCTGCCTGAATTTTTGTTGGGCGTTCGTAACCCATCTCTTCAATGGCTTCAAGTAGGTTTTGGTCTAGATCAAGTTCAGCAAAGGTTCTGATCACAATGAGTTCTCCACAAGCAAAGCTTGGTTAATGGTTCGCCACAACAGCATAGAATACAAAAGGTCGCACATTATAAAGCGATTGGTGATAAGGATCACATGTTATTTCACATCTTAAGATAAAACTCGCGGGTTAATTGGACGAAATCGTCACTGTAACCGTCATGTGAATGAATTATTAAATGTGATTCTTGAGTATCGCAAGGCTGCTTCACCAGTTCAAATAACAGTCGATGTACCGGTTTCTTTTCTGATGGCTGTACACGACAGACTCGCGATAGATGCCAACCTTGGTGTAATGCTAGTTCAATAAACCGTTCGCCTTCGGTGATTGGTAACACAAAATTAGCTTTCCCTTGCTCATCAAGCAACTGATAGCAACGTTGTAGCAATGCGTTGTGGCGTAGCGTATCAGTGTGCCTCGCGGTTGCACGTTGACTGTGTTTCGATTGCTCGCCGCTGTTGAAGTAGGGCGGATTACAAATGATGCGTTGGAATGGATGCGTCGGCGTAAAGTCTAGTATGTCGGAATGATGCACACTCACACGATCTGACCAAGGCGACTGAACTACGTTTTTTTGCGCAGCTTCAACGGCTGTTAATTCAATATCGACCGCGGTTATTTGAGCTTCTGTAAAGCGTTGGGCACACATCAGGGCAAGCAACCCGGTGCCAGTGCCAATATCGAGAATTTGAGCGTTGTTCGGGCTTTGAATCCAAGCACCAAGCATTACCCCATCAGTGCTGACGGGCATACCACTCTCGCCGCCCTCAATACAAAATTGCTTAAAATTGAAGTCTTTAGTTTTCAGTTTTTTGCTCTTCATGATTGTTTTATGTTTGCTCAATAATTAAGTGAATTTCTCTATTGTTTCTTAATTGTATAGATTGTTGTTTTGTTGGTTATTAAATTGTATTGTTAATTGATCGAGATAAAGAACTGGTCTGTTATTTAGATCTGGTTATATCCACTGCTTTTAAGTTTGAAAACTAAATTAATATGGTGTTTTTTTCTTAAAGGTTGCCAAATGATGAGTCTTTCGTCATTATGCGGCGAAAATTTTATAGATTGAACCACGTGTACTTATTGACTTTAGGTATACAAAAGTGGTCTAAGCATACACAACATTCATTAATTAAAAGACAAGGGTTATCTGTGAAGCAGACGTTAAAACTAACAGATATTATCGCAGTAGGCTTTATGCTATTTGCGTTCTTTTTGGGTGCGGGCAATATCATCTTTCCACCTCTAGCGGGTCAGCTAGCCGGTGAAAACTTAATGCCAGCGATGTTTGGTTTCTTGCTAACAGCGGTAGGTCTACCTCTTATTACTATCGTTGCTATTGCTGTTGCTGGTGGTTCTTGGGATCACTTAACGCAAGACCTTCCGAAAAAAGCAGCGGTTATTATGGCTGCGTTGATCTTCATCATCATCGGTCCTGCGTTTGCTGCGCCTCGTACTGGCCTAGTGGCTTACGAGATGGCGGTGAAACCTTTCTTCCTTGAAGCGTCACAAACGCATCTCACTGCATTTTCAGTGATCTTCTTTATTGCGGCGATGATGTTCTCATGGTTCCAAGGCCGTTTGATTGATCTTATCGGTAAAGTACTGACGCCGGCATTGTTCGTGGGTTTGATCATTCTTGCAGTGGCGGTATTTATTGATCCTCAAGGTGACATGCTGGGCGCGCACGGTGAGTACTTAACGCAACCACTGACCAAAGGCTTCCTAGAAGGCTACAACACAATGGATACGTTCGCGTCATTGATGTTTGGCATGCTGATGGTTGATGCACTGCGCGGTAAAGGCATTACTGAGCGTTCTGCAACGACTAAATATCTGATCTATGCAGGTTGTATTGCCGCTGCCGGTCTTGCGTTTGTTTACATCTCACTATTCTACTTGGGCGCGACGAGTGCAACTGTTGCTGCTGGTGCAGATAACGGTGGTCTGGTACTTAGCCAATACGTTCAAGCGCTGTTTGGTCCATACGGTCAAATCGTTCTGTCTGTCATTGTATTACTAGCGTGTTTGACAACGGCTATTGGCTTGATTTCTGCGTGTTCAGACTTCTTCAGCTCGAAAACGCCACTGTCATACAAGCAATGGGTACTGATTAACGGTTCTGTTTGTGCGTTGGTTGCGAATGTCGGCCTTGCACAACTGATTTCTCTGTCAGTGCCAGTATTGTTTGCGCTGTACCCTGTGGCGATTGCGTTGGTTGCACTAACATTTGTACGCAGCAAACTGCCAAATCCACGTTTTGCTTACCGCGCGGTACTGCTTGTATCTCTGTTGTTTGCGTTGGTTGACGCGGCAAAAGTATCGGGTGTTGATGTTTCTGCGTTTAACATGTTGCCACTATTCGAAGTGGGCATGGGTTGGGTGCTTCCAACATTTGCGGCTATCGTGTGCATGTTCTTCATCGCGAAACCTCGTCCAGAGCTAGCACAAGAAACAGCGTAATAACTTCGCACTATCAAGATATTAAAAAGCCCGATGAATTACTTCATCGGGCTTTTTATTTTTTATCTTTGAAGCGTTCACACTATTAAAGTGTGTCGTGGAACTCCACAAGAACTTGTTCACACCATTTTTCGATGCGCTCATCACTCAGTTCGTACTGCGAGTCTTCATCTAACGCTAGTCCAACAAACTTACTGCCATCTTCAATCAGTGCTTTCGATGCTTCAAATTCGTAGCCTTCATTTGGCCAGTAACCGATAAAGGTTGCGCCAGTCGCTTGTAATTCATCGTGAAGTAAGCCCATCGCGTCCAAATACCAGTCACCGTAGCCTTCTTGGTCACCTAGACCAAACAGCGCGACAACTTTACCTTTTAATGGTGTTGTTGCGATGTCTTGCCAAATCGCGTTCCAATCTTCTTGAATTTCACCAAAGTCCCAAGTTGAGATGCCAAGGAGTAATAAGTCGTAGTCCGCCATTAGTGATAACGGTGTCTCTTTCACATTGTGAATGTCGACAAGGTCTTCACCAATAATGGTACGAATTTTCTCTGCTGCCATTTCGGTGTAGCAGGTCGTTGAGCCGTAAAAGAGTCCGATTTTCATTATATTCATCGTTATTTGTGTTGCTGTTGTGGAAGATTCTAACCATAAATTGAGGAAGATTGCAGCGAATATCCTAAGCGGGATGATTTTTTTATGGTATTGGATCGGTAGGTGCCTTAATCTAAGTACTGTAAATATAAACAGATAAGGAAGCGTTCATGACGGCACAACAGCCTGTCAATCAACAAGATTTTTCGCTTGTTGAGCAATTCTTAGATGCGATGTGGATGGAGCGTGGGCTATCAGAGAACACGCTGGCTTCCTATCGAAATGATTTGATGAAGCTGCTCACGTGGATGGAGAAACATCGCTACCGTCTTGATTTCATTAGTTTGTCTGGCTTGCAAGAATACCAAAGCTACCTTGTAGACTTGGATTACAAGCAGACGTCCCGTGCGCGTATGTTGTCGGCAATTCGCCGTTTATTCCAATATCTGCATCGTGAGAAAGTACGTGCTGATGATCCGAGTGCGCTCTTGGTCAGTCCTAAACTGCCACAACGCTTGCCCAAAGATATTAGTGAAGAGCAAGTGGACGCCTTGCTCGAAGCGCCAGACCCGAATGATCCTGTGGAATTGCGGGATAAAGCGATGCTGGAACTGCTGTATGCGACTGGTTTGCGTGTGACGGAATTGGTCAGTTTAACTATGGAAAACATTAGTTTGCGTCAAGGAGTTGTACGTGTCACAGGTAAAGGCGGTAAAGAGCGCTTAGTGCCAATGGGGGAGAACGCGGTAGATTGGATCGAGACGTTTATTCAACAAGGGCGTCCTGCGTTACTTGGTGATACATCATCTGATATTGTTTTTCCTAGCAAACGCGCAAGGCAAATGACTCGTCAGACGTTTTGGCACCGTATTAAGTACTATGCTTTGATAGCAGGGATTGACACTGAACAGCTGTCGCCGCACGTACTGCGTCATGCCTTTGCCACGCATTTATTGAACTATGGCGCAGATCTCAGGGTCGTACAGATGCTATTAGGACATAGTGACTTATCGACCACGCAAATTTATACTCACGTGGCGACTGAACGATTGAAGCAGATCCACAGTCAACACCACCCAAGAGCATAACAATGGTTAGATTCATCCATGTCTTCTTGGAAAAACGATTTTATATTAAGGTGAATTTCATGAGCGTATTACGCCGACTAACTCTGCTGACTTTACCATTTTTTGTTACCGCGTGTGGTGCAGAAGAAAGTCAGGCTAAAACGGACACTCCTGCACAGCAAGTGGCACCAGCTGCGCAAAGCAGTTTTGATGAAGCAGCATTAAAAACTAAGTTCTCAAAGCTTGGTTTATCTATCGTTGATATTCAGCCATCAGAAGTTGCTGGTTTATTAGAAATCCAAACTAATGGCGGGATCTTGTTTGCTTCAAATGATGGTAGCCATTTTATCGCCGGTACGCTTTATGCCATCAATGACGATGGTAGTTACAAAGATGTCATTGCAGAGCGCCAAGCGCCGCTTAATGCGGAGAAAATCGCGCAGTTCTCCGATAGCATGATTGAATACAAAGCCGACGATGAAAAATATGCTGTGACGGTATTTACTGATATCACTTGTGGTTACTGTGTGCGTCTGCACAGCCAAATGCAAGGCTATAACGATCTAGGCATTACAGTGCGTTACATGGCTTACCCTCGCCAAGGTGCTACTGGCCCAGTGGCAGAGCAAATGGCGACGATTTGGTGTGCTGAAGATCCAAAGTCGGCAATGCACAACGCGAAAGTGAATCGTACGTTTGATAACCCTGCGAAAGACTTAAAACAGTGTAAAGAAACCATCCAATCACATTACAATCTAGGTCGCCAATTGGGAATTTCTGGTACGCCAGCGATCTTCTTACCGAATGGCGAAATGGTTGGCGGTTACCTACCACCTGCAGAGCTATTGAAACGTTTAAAGCAACAATAATCCTTTAGGAGCAGAGCCGGCAAAGTCGCCGGCTCTTTTCAAGCATGATAGAAATTCAACGACGTCCTGAACCTGATCTTTCCCTTCTTCCTGATTCCATTCCTCCGATTCTCAAACGTATCTACATCAACCGTGGGATTACGGATCCTGCGCAACTAGAAACGTCAGCTCGTGGTTTGCATTCTTACCAAAAACTCGGGGGGATTGAGCAAGCTGTCGAGCTTTTGTTTCAGGCAATAAAAGAACAAAAACGCATCATCGTTGTCGGTGATTTTGACGCTGATGGTGCGACGAGCTCTGCATTGTCGGTGCTCGCGCTGCGTATGCTTGGTAGTCACAATGTGGACTACCTAGTACCGAATCGTTTTGAAGACGGTTATGGGTTAAGCCCAGAAGTCGTTGACCAAGCATTAGAGCTTGGCGCTGAGATGATCATGACGGTAGATAACGGTGTGTCATCAATCGAAGGCGTGCGTTACGCAAAAGAAAACGGCATTACCGTGCTCGTTACCGATCACCACTTACCGGGACAAGTGTTGCCTGATGTGGATGCAATGGTGAACCCAAACCTTGAGAGCTGTCACTTTCCGTCTAAAGCGCTCGCTGGTGTCGGGGTCGCGTTTTATCTCATGATGGCACTATGCGTTCATATGCGAAAACACAATTGGTTTGCTGAGCAGGGCATGCAAGAGCCTAAGTTGATGGAACTGATTGACCTTGTTGCACTTGGCACTGTAGCTGACGTTGTCCCACTGGATGAAAACAACCGTATTCTTGTGCACCAAGGCCTGCAGCGTATTCGTGCGGGCAAAGCGCGCCCTGGCATTCAAGCATTGATTGAAGTAGCGAAGCGCGATGCGCGTCGTTTGGTGGCGTCCGATTTTGGTTTTGCTTTAGGTCCTCGTATCAATGCTGCAGGTCGCCTTGATGATATGTCATTTGGTGTTGAACTGTTGATGTGTAACAACATTCACGCCGCTCGTCGTATGGCAAGTGAACTGGATGGTTTGAACCAAACTCGTAAAGAGATTGAAGAAGGCATGAAGCAAGAAGCGATGGCTTTCTGCGAACGTCTTCAGTTTGGTGAAGGCAGTGAGCTTCCTTACGGATTAGCCTTGTTCCAACGTGATTGGCACCAAGGTGTGATTGGTATTTTGGCCTCGCGCATCAAAGAGAAGTTTCACCGTCCAGTCATCGCATTTGCTGATGGCGGAGAAGGGACAATTAAGGGCTCGTGTCGTTCTATTCCGGGGTTACACATGCGTGATGCGTTGGATTTCATCGACACGCAAAACCCAGGTTTGATCATCAAATTTGGTGGTCACGCGATGGCGGCAGGCTTAACAATTAAAGAGCAGGATTTCGAACGTTTCAGCCGTTTATTTGATGAAGTGGTAAAAAAGGAACTCGATGAAGCGGCGCTAAAAGGCGTGATCATGTCAGATGGTGAACTTAAGCCTGAAGAATTCTCTATGCATGTCGCTGAACAGCTGCGGTCTGGTGGCCCTTTTGGACAAGCCTTCCCTGAACCAATCTTTGATGGTGAGTTTAAAGTGTTGCATCAAAAGCTGGTGGGTGAGAAGCATCTTAAATTGATGTTAGAGCCGCTTTACAAAGGTCACCCTACCAATGTGATGATCGATGGAATTGCATTTAATGTCGATTTGCGTCGCTGGCCGGATGCATCAGTTAAAACGGTACGTTTAGCTTACAAATTGGATGTGAATGAATTTCGTGGTAATCAATCACTGCAATTGATGATCGATCATATCGAAGCTAAGTAATATCTAGATTAACCTTTCTTATAGAGTACGGTTGCCCCTAAGAGGGTGTAAAATTTTATGACCGTGCTCTCTCTAACCGCAATCTGATTTCTCATCCGAAATTTTCCTGTATCTCGGTCACATTTTTCAGTAGAATTTCTCGGTTAAATTCTATTCTAAAATGTTGAGTAAACATGTTTGAAATCAATCCAATTAAAAACCGTCTGCAGGACGTGTCTCAGCGCACAAATGTCCTGAGGGGGTATCTTTGACTATGACGCGAAGAAAGAGCGTCTAGAAGAAGTCAACGCAGAGCTTGAACAACCTGATGTATGGAACGAACCTGAACGTGCACAAGCACTGGGTAAAGAGCGTGCATCGCTAGAAGCGGTTGTTGAAACTATTGATCAACTAGAGCAAGGTGTAGAAGACGTAGAAGGTCTTCTTGAGCTGGCTGTAGAAGAAGAAGATCAAGAAACATTTGACGAAATCGAACCAGAACTTGCTGAGTTGGAAGAGAAGCTAGAAAAGCTTGAATTCCGTCGTATGTTCTCGGGCGACCATGATAGTTCAGATTGCTACATCGATTTGCAAGCTGGCTCTGGTGGTACGGAAGCACAAGACTGGACCAACATGCTGCTGCGTATGTACCTACGCTGGGCAGAGGCGAAGGGCTTCAAAGCTGAAGTGATTGAAGTCTCTGAAGGTGAAGTCGCGGGTCTTAAGTCGGCAACAGTTCGTATCTCTGGTGAGTATGCGTACGGTTGGTTGCGCACTGAAACGGGCGTTCATCGTCTTGTTCGTAAATCTCCGTTCGATTCAGGCGGCCGCCGCCATACGTCATTTGCGTCTGCGTTCATCTATCCAGAGATTGATGAAAACATCGACATCGACATTAATCCTTCTGACCTACGCATCGACGTTTACCGTGCGTCAGGCGCAGGTGGTCAGCACGTCAACACCACAGAATCTGCGGTACGTATTACGCACGTACCAACGAACACCGTGGTTCAGTGTCAGAATGACCGTTCTCAACATAAGAACAAAGATCAGGCAATGAAACAGCTTCGAGCGAAGCTATTTGAGCTTGAATTGCAAAAGCAAAACGCGGAAAAACAAGCTAATGAAGACGCTAAGTCTGACATTGGCTGGGGTAGCCAGATCCGTTCTTACGTATTGGATGACTCACGTATTAAGGACCTCCGTACGGGCATTGAAAACCGTAATACTCAAGCGGTTCTTGATGGCGATCTGGACAAATTTATTGAAGCTAGCCTGAAATCAGGCCTATAAAGCTTTTCACCGACAAAACAGGATACATCGAAAATGACTGATGCTGTTCAAAACGAAACTGTACTAGAAGAAAATAAGCTGATTGCTGAACGCCGCGCTAAACTGGATGAAATCCGAAAGAGCTGCAAAGCAAACGGCCACCCAAACGACTTCCGTCGTGACGCACTAGCGGGCGACCTTCAAAAAGAGTTCGGTGAAAAGACGAAGGAAGAGCTAGAAGAGCTTAACCACGTGGTTGCAATTGCTGGCCGTATTATGGCTAAGCGTGGTCCATTCCTAGTAATTCAAGAAACATCTGGCCGTATCCAAGCTTACGCTGCTAAAGACGTACAAAAAGAGCTAAAAGAGAAATACCAAGGTCTTGATATCGGTGACATCATCGGTGTTAAAGGTGCGCTGCACAAATCTGGTAAGGGTGACCTATACGTGAACATGGAAGAATACGAGTTGCTAACTAAAGCACTTCGTCCACTTCCTGAGAAGTTCCACGGTCTTACTGACCAAGAAATGCGTTACCGTCAGCGTTACGTTGATCTGATTGTGAACGAAGATTCACGTAAAGCATTTATTGTACGTTCTAAAGTGATGTCTGCAATTCGTAACTTCATGATCTCAAAACAGTTCATGGAAGTAGAAACGCCGATGATGCACGTGATCCCTGGTGGTGCAAGTGCACGCCCATTCATCACGCATCACAACGCGCTAGACATGCCAATGTACCTACGTATTGCACCTGAGCTATACCTGAAGCGTCTAGTAGTTGGTGGCTTCGATCGCGTATTCGAAATTAACCGTAACTTCCGTAACGAAGGTCTTTCTCCACGTCATAACCCAGAATTCACTATGATGGAATTCTACATGGCGTACGCGGATTATAAAGATCTGATGGACTTTACTGAAGAACTACTAAGCTCGGTAGCGCAAGAAGTTCTAGGTTCAACATCAATGCCTTACGGTGATGAAACGGTTGAATTTGGTGGCACTTACACTCGTATGAGCATGTTTGAAGCAATCAAGCAGTACAACCCAGATCACGCGCAAATCCAAGCGCTAACCGAAGAAGATCTACAAAACCGTGAACTGATGGTTTCTATCGCGAAATCAGTACATGTTGAAGTAGAAGACTTCTGGACATGTGGTCAGCTTCTAGAAGAAATCTTCGGTGAAACAGCAGAACCTAAGCTAATGCAGCCAACGTTCATCACTGGCTACCCAGCGGACATCTCTCCACTGGCTCGCCGTAGCGATGACAACCCGTTCTTTACAGACCGCTTTGAATTCTTCATCGGCGGTCGTGAAGTGGCGAATGGCTTCTCAGAGCTTAACGATGCAGAAGATCAAGACGCGCGCTTTAAAGCACAGGTTGAAGCTAAAGAGTCTGGTGACGACGAAGCCATGTTCTACGATGCAGATTACATCACTGCACTAGAGCACGGCCTACCACCAACGGCAGGCCAAGGTATCGGTATCGACCGTCTGGTTATGCTACTGACTAACACGCACACTATCCGTGACGTGATCCTATTCCCAGCAATGCGCCCACAAGCATAATTTGGCAGGATGATCAAAAAAACCACCTTCGGGTGGTTTTTTTATGCCTTTTAGTTAAATGAGTTCAAGTTGTTGCATTTGCTTTTTAATAGGATATGCAAATAAACATTCGCCAAATCTCAATCTATTGCATAGTCTTAATACTGAGACAGACGTGGGGGCGCGGAGTCTCGATAATGTTACCCGCTCGCAAAGATAGGTTTGTGGCGCAAAATTTCTATTAACAATGAAAAAGGGTTAGAGAATGGCTGGGCAGTTTAAGATGGATTCCATCCCGGGATCGCTTGTGGTAGTTGGCGGTACTTATGAGCCTTGGTTATCAGTACTTGAGCAAGTGGGCTGGAAGTGTCACCAAGTGGGTGACTTACGCAAAGCTAATACGTTGTTAGAGGATATTGGTCCATGTATAGGTATTGTCGATCTCAGCCATGACGAATTCAGCTTGAACGGTTTGGCGAACTTAGTCAGTTCTCACAAACACGTGCGTTGGTTAGCGTTTATTCGTGAATCTCAGCTTGGCACTGACACCATATGCCAGTTCATTGTTAACTTTTGTATCGACTTTTTCACTGCGCCAATCCCGGATGCCCAGCTTTTAAGCACGATTGGTCACCAGCTTGGTATGCTCAAGTTGGAGAAAAAAGTTTGGCCTAGTTTTGGTAGCAGCTTAGACATGGGGCTGATCGGTGAATCTATCCCGATGAAGCGTTTACGCGATCAAGTAAAGCGAATCGGTCCGACGGACGTCAGTATTCTGATTTCAGGGGAAAGTGGTACAGGTAAAGAAGCAGTTGCTCGCGCTATCCACAAAGTCTCTTCACGTTCTCATAAACCGTTTATGGCAATTAACTGTCGCGCGCTCAATGAGCAACGTTTCCAGGCGGAAGTATTTGGTATTAACGCTGATGAAGATATGGAAGCATGCATGCTCGAACAAGCGGATGGCGGTACGGTGTTGTTTAATGACATTCTTACTATCTCAAAAGAGCAGCAAATGAATCTGCTGAGATTCTTGCAAGAAGGCACCATTGATACCAAAGATGGTGTAAAAGCGGTCAATGTGCGCATCCTTGCTGCTAACTCGTCAGATGTAGAAAAAGCCTTGATTGACGGAGATTTTAATGAAGAGCTTTATCACTACATTAACGTATTACGCATTAATGTCCCGAGCTTAAAAGAGCGCGCGAGTGATATTTCTTTGTTAGCGCGCTACTACTTACAAGAGTTTTCTAAAGAGTATAACTCGCAAGCAAAAAGCTTTTCTGAGGATGCACTCAAGGCTCTGACACGTTATTTCTGGCCAGGTAACGTACGTGAGTTGATGAACCAAGTGAAACGAGCGGTTCTGATGTCTGACAGCGTAATGATTGAAGAGCATCACCTAGATTTGCCTCAGCGTAATGACTCAAAGCGTAGTTTGAAATCGATTCGTGAGAAGAGTGAGCGTGACGCGTTACTGGTTGTTTTGGAATCTCATTCTGGTCAAGTTTCGAATGCGGCGAAGGAGCTTGGTGTTTCACGCGCGACGATGTATCGACTACTGAACAAACATAATTTGATTTCTGATCAAGCCATGTAATTTGTTCTTTCTGAAGTTAAATTGGTGAATGAATATCAGTGAAGGAGCGGCCACAAAGCCGCTCTTTTTGTTTTTGTATTCTGTTTGATTTATAAAATCCGTAATTTCATATATTCCCTAGGTGAATATGTTATATAGAAAAGTATATGAAACTGAATTGCGGTGTATTGATTTGTTTTTAATCAAAAAGACAAAAAATGTTTGATATATATTCATCAAAGCTTACAATTTAACCGTAACTCAATGAGTTATACTTTTCATAAACGGATTAATTTTTAGCTAGGAGGCGCAAGATGAAACATTACGTTGTTAACACCACTGCTTGCGCTGATCGTATGCCTATCGCTCCGATGACTCTTAAGTCGGATGATACCAATACCACTGGCTCACAAGATAAAAATTAATCCGTAATCTATTTTATTTATTACTAGGCTGCGGAAAAGTAGCGGCTTAGTATCAACAGAACACCTCTGTTCATTTTACGCACTATTTTTCCCAGTCGAATACATCGATAATCGGAGAAAATATTATGCGTCACTCTATTTACCTACAACTGGCAACTTTGCTATTGAAAGCAGACCTTAAACGCGAAGAAAAGGAATGGCAGCGAACCATACGCCGCACTGCTCATGATGTTCCATGGACGAATGTTCATTTATTGAGAGATATTGGTTTAGATAGCGATGGTCGTTCCACACGCGCCAATGTTCCGGATGCAGTAAAAGTTGAACGTCGAGTTCGTCACCTTCGTCGAGTTTTAACATCGCGAATAATGACGTAATCGTTAGCGTGTTGGACTGACTGAGTTGCTATCGAGTCATTCAACACGCTTAACGTGCGATATGAAGTCATACTTCATTTGATAAACAGCTGATCTTGAAGGTCAGCTGTTTTCGTTTGAGGGGAGTTTTACTGTTAAGGGCAAGGATTCGAGTAGGTTGTACCAATTGCTTGAATCTCAGTAAGGAGCTCATCGCTTAGTTTTAGATCGATACTGTCGATGTTGGCTTTTAATTGGTCGAGGTTGGTCGCGCCGATAATATTAGATGCTACAAATGGGCGCTGATTGACAAATGCGAGTGCCATTTGTGCAGGATCCAAACCATGCTCTTGGGCTAAATTGACGTAAGCTTCGGTCGCTTTTATCCCCTGAGGAGTAAAGTAGCGCGCAAAACGCTCCCACTTCGTGCATCGAGCACCCTCTGGTCTCTCACCATTCAAGTATTTACCGCTTAGGCAGCCAAATGCCAGTGGAGAGTAGGCCAGTAACTGGACACCTTCATAGTGGCTGATTTCAGACAAGCCCACTTCGAAGCTGCGGTTCAATAAGTTATATGGGTTTTGAATCGAGACAATGCGTGGCAAATCATGCTTTTCGGCTAAACGCAGTAATGACATCACACCCCATGGCGTTTCGTTTGATACACCGATATAGCGTACTTTGCCTGCATTCACTAGCTCAGTCAGCGCTTCCAAGGTTTCAATTAATGTGACTTCTTCTTGCTTGTCTGGGTAAGGGTAGTTGAGTTGACCAAAGCAGTTAGTTTGACGTTGAGGCCAATGTAATTGGTATAAATCGACATAATCCGTTTGCAGGCGGTTAAGGCTGTCATCAATTGCTGTATGGATGTGGCGACGATTAAGGCTCATGTTGTCTCGGATGTGAGGGACACCGCGAGGGCCAGCCACTTTTGTTGCCAGCACAACTTTTTCACGTTTGCCGCTCTTTGCTAACCAATTCCCGATGTATTGCTCGGTGAGTCCTTGCGTTTCCGCTTTGGGAGGTACAGGGTACATCTCTGCGGTATCAATGAAATTCACCCCATGATCAAGGGCAAAGTCGAGCTGTTCAAAGGCGTCCTTTTCTGTATTTTGCTCGCCAAACGTCATGGTTCCGAGGCAGATTTTACTGATCTCAAGTGATGAGTGCGGTAGTTTTGTGTATTGCATATCACGTCCTTGAAGAGTTACCGACTAAATAAGTGATTCCAATATAGGGGATTTTTAACCGCTATCGCAAATGATTTACGTATAAAGGAAGACCAAACTCGAAAGCTATACATTGCCTAACTACACTTAAATGATCGTGTGAAGGAGGTACGTTATGCAGAAGTATCAATTGGACATGTGGTTACATGGTCCCCATAAAGATACTTATAAAACTCCCAAAGTATTTGTGATTGGGTGTTCTGATGTCTCTGACTATTTGCTAGCAGTGGAGTACAAGCATCAACTTGAGCCGATTAAAGACGGTGAAGATCCGATACATTTCGGTTCGCTAGATTTGGTGAAAGAAGAGCTGCTGAGGTTAGGGGTAGATAAAGCGTACTTAAGGCTGCACAATGCGTATGACGAATGTGGCACTGAAGAGGCAGCCTCGTACTGTGATATCGAGTTATCGCTCGTGACGCACTAAATGGTGGAAACAACATTACTCAGATGGCGTGCTGATGTAGTGCTTGAGTAAGATCTGTTCAGTAAACTGTGTTCTGAGGTAAAAACCTCGGGGCAGAGTTTTTATCGGCTTGCCATTTGAGCTGTATGCTTCGGTGAGTGCTTTTGCATTCGCGGCTTTAGGGCGAAGATGCAGCGCTTCTCCGTGTCTGGCGGAAATTTGATCAAATTTCCCCAAGACGATCATCTCCATTAGCTCTTCCCAGTCGTTTCGTAAAATACGCTCTTCTTCGTCGTCTGGTGACCAAATCAGTGGGCTACCAACACGTCTTTCTGCAAGTGGAATTTCTCGTTCCCCTTCCACTGGTACCCAAAGCACACGAGATAGCTTGTTTCGAACATGACTTGTTTCCCATGTAAGACCATGAACACCAGTGAGGGGAGCCACAGAAACAAAGGTTGTTTCTAAAGGTTTGCCAGAGTAACTGATCGGAATACTTTTCAGCTCGATCCCTAGCTTAGCGAAATCTTGTTGAGGTTTACTGCCAGCCGGAGCGCCCAAATGCCATTCGAGTAATTGACCCACCCAACCTTTATCACGTTTTAAGTTTTCAGGAACAATCATATTCGCCTCGGCGGCCAACTCAGCAAAACTGAGTCCTGCCATATCATGCGCTCGTTCCAATAGCTCTGCTTCTGTTTGTGGTTCTGGTTTCATAGTCACAAGGTGGTATTACAAAAAATATAGTTTATCAAACTCCGGCCAAATCTACTGTTTAAGATTTCACCGAGGCGGTGTAAGAACGATCAATTCATAACTTATCCACAGATGGAGGAGGTATTGATAAGATCCTGACGGGGTCTGTATGAATAAACAGGGGTTAAAATGCATTTTTGGGGTTGATTTTGTTGTAATCATCTAAACGAATAGCAGGTGAGTGTGGATAAATAGCCTATTGGTGGATCTTTGACCGATCTGAGTTTGGTGAAAAGATCATCAAGAAACTGAAGATCGATTTATCGTTATTTTTAAAAATAAATACTTTTTTATCAATGTTTTATGTTTATTTTCTTGTTTCTTTATTTGTTTTGCTTTTGATGGGATTGAACTGAATTACTCATTTGAATTGAATTCTTCACAAAGTTATTCACAGAAAAGGTGAATAAATGTGGGCAATGTCTCACTCTTGTGTTGATAAGGTATGATGTGATTAAAAGATATCCAAATATGGTGAAAAGGTAATAAATCTTGCTCATATCACATCAGTAAGTTTGCTAGTAATGGGGATATGTGGAAAAATCACGGTAATAAAAAATTTATTCATAGAGGTTAGCCAGTGATAGATGGCGATGGTTACCGACTTAATGTTGGTATTGTGATATGTAATAACCATGGTCAGGTCTTCTGGGCTAAACGATACGGGCAACACTCATGGCAATTCCCACAAGGTGGAATTGACGAAGGTGAAACTCCTGAACAAGCCATGTTCAGGGAGTTATATGAAGAAGTCGGTTTAACGAAAAAAGACGTTAAGATCATTGCAACAAGTCGTCATTGGTTAAGATATAAGCTACCAAAACGATTGGTGCGTTGGGACTCCAAGCCTGTTTGTATCGGCCAAAAACAGAAATGGTTTCTGCTGAGATTAGAATGCGATGAATCTCGTATTAATATGCAACGCGGAAAATCCCCTGAATTTGATGGTTGGCGCTGGGTGAGTTACTGGTATCCAGTTAGGCAAGTTGTTTCTTTCAAGCGAGATGTTTATCGACGAGCGATGAAAGAGTTTGCATCCTTAGCCATGCCTTTTCGAGAGAGAAAAGCGAAAGGGAAAAGAAAAAAGCAACGTAGAGGATAATCATGCTCAGTCAGCTAAGGGAAATAGTTGAGAAAGTCTCCAGGGTCGATGATGTGCATCTGGCACTCGATATATTGGTGAAAGAGACTTGTGCTGCCCTTCGCACTGAGTGCTGTACTATCTATCTTGCTAATGAAGAAATGCAGCGCCTTGAGTTAATGGCAACTCAAGGCCTTATTTTTGAAGGTGATAGTATTCATATCAACTTCAATGAAGGCTTGGTTGGGTTGGTTAAACGAAGCGCAGAGCCACTCAACCTTGCCGAAGCCTCAAAACATCTCGAGTTTAAATTCTTCCCTCAACTCGGCGAACAGATTTACCACTCCTTTTTAGCCACTCCAATCATTCATCGAAAACAAGTTTTAGGTGTGTTGGTGATCCAGCAAAAAACACCGCGCTTGTTCAGTGAAATGGAAGAGTCGTTTCTTGTCACGTTGTCCGCTCAGCTAGCAGTGCTTATTGCGCATGCGCAGAATCTTGGGCATTGGCAGTTGGCATCTAAACCCACGGTATTAAAAGGTTTGCCTGCATCTACTGGTGTCGCGATTGGAGAGTTTTGGTTCGACAATACCCAACCGAGTTTATCGGATGTTTTCCCATCGTCCACGTTAGATAAGGAACGTGAGCACGAGACATTGCTGGTGGCCATAGAGCGAGCGTTAAATGACTTTCGCCGTATGCGGAAAAAACTGGACAGTGAAATCAACAAAGATGCGCTGGCGATCTTCGATCTGTTTACTCACTTACTGAATGATCCGATGCTTCGCGGTGATTTGAAGAAGCAGATTGAAAAAGGAGATAGGGCAGACTGGGCGTTACGCCAAGTTGTAGAATCATACTCGAATCGATTTGCCAGAATGTCGGATGTATACATGCGTGAAAGAGCGCAAGATATCCGAGAGTTAGGGCAAAGGCTGCTCTATTTTCTGCACAACAGTGAGCAAGAAAATTCTGCAATTGATCGTCCCATTATTTTGGTGGCGAACGAACTCACTGCCACCTTGCTCGCTTCTGTACCTAAAGAGTTTTTGTTAGCCGTCGTATCATTAGAGGGAGGCGCAAACTCTCACGCTGCCATTTTATCTCGAGCTCTTGGGGTCCCTGCAGTCATGGGCGCCAACATTAATCCGGATGTGGTGAATGGCAAACTCGGGATAGTCGACGGCTATACGGGTGAGATCTTCTTAGAGCCAAACCGCCAGTTGTTGCGAGAGTATCGCAGTTTAGTAAGTGAAGAGTCTGAATTGTTTGCCATGGTAAACAAGGACCTCGCACTCCCTGCGGTTACGCAAGATAATCACCATATCGAAATTATGCTGAATGCAGGACTCAGTGCAGACAGTAATATTGCCATCAATACAGGTGTTGATGGTGTTGGGTTGTACCGAACTGAGATTGCATTTTTACTTCAGCATCACTTTCCGTCGGAAGATGAGCAGTATCATCAATACCAAGCGATACTCAACAGTTATCCGAATCAACGAGTGGTGATGCGCACTTTGGATATTGGTGGTGACAAACCTTTGCCATATTTGCCCATCGAAGAAGATAATCCGTTTTTAGGCTGGCGTGGCATTCGTTTTACATTGGATCACCCAGATATTTTCTTGATCCAGCTGCGTGCAATGTTAAGGGCGAGTGCAGAAAGCGGAAACTTAAGTATCTTATTGCCAATGGTGTCAGGGGTAAAAGAGCTAGACGATGCCATTAGCTTGATTAATCAAGCTCACAGCGAAGCCGTGTTGCTTGATGATAGAATTCAGTTCCCACAAGTTGGGGTCATGATCGAAGTGCCATCAATGGTGTATTTATTGCCAACGATTGCTCACCGTGTTGATTTTGTTTCTGTCGGGACAAACGATTTAACTCAGTATTTATTAGCGGTAGATAGGAACAATTCGCGCGTAGCGGATGTCTATGAATCTATGCATCCTGCGGTACTGTTAGCGCTTAAGCAAATCCATGAGGTGTGTGATAAATATCAGGTGCCCGTGTGTATTTGTGGTGAGCTAGCGGGTGATCCATTTGGCGCTCTTCTCTTACTTGGGTTAGGGTATACCAGTTTGAGTATGAACACCTCCAACGTGGCTAAGGTGAAATATTTGATTCGTCATAGTCAACAAGAAGAATTAGAAAAATTAGCGGAGCAAGCAATGACAAAATCCTACGGGGAGGACATCCATCAAATGATGCATGACTTCTTCATTCAACAGGGCTTTGCGGGCTTTATCCGTGCAGGTAAAAAGTAGGAAATCGTGACCGTCTCTTTATTTTTGTTATTGTTGGCGCTAGGCGCTTTTGTGGGTGTGATGGCGGGGTTACTCGGTATCGGTGGTGGTTTGATTGTTGTTCCTGCCTTGTTGTATTTGCTTCCTCTTGCTGGAATCTCTCCAGAAATGAGTATGCACATGGCCCTAGCCACTTCGTTAGCGAGTATTATTGTCACGTCTGGCTCATCGGCGATGAATCACCTTAAGCTCGGCAATGTCGATATGTTCGTCGTAAAATGGTTGATGCCAGGTGTGGTTATAGGTGGTTTTGTCGGTGCCAATATTGCTGAGTGGATCCCTACGCACTACTTGCCGAAAGTATTTGGTGTCATTGTTCTTTGCCTGTCAGTACAAATGTTCCGTTCCATTAAAGTTACGAGCAGTAAACCTATGCCGAGCAGCCCGGTGACCGTTGCGTATGGCACGGGGATTGGCGTTGTATCAAGCCTTGCAGGTATTGGTGGTGGTTCACTATCGGTCCCATTTTTAAATAAACACGGGATAGAAATGCGTAAAGCGGTAGGTTCATCTTCCGTTTGTGGTTGCGTGATTGCTATTTCTGGTATGATCGGTTTCATCTTACATGGCTATAAAGTGGAAGGCTTACCTTCATACAGTATTGGCTATGTTTATCTTCCCGCATTATTAGCTATTGCCATGGCCTCGATGCTCACAACAAAAGTGGGTGCGAAGCTGGCAACTAACCTTCCAACTGCGGTATTAAAAAAGATATTCGCGGTGTTCTTAATGTTTGTAGCAGCGACCATGCTGCTCTAAGTTTGTACCCAAGTCATTCTCGCTGAACCAAGCATCTAGAGGTTACTTGGGTATATTTATTTTGTTGTGATAAGAAGAGAATGATTTATGTCTCAGGGATATATTGAATTTCCCAATATTGATCCGGTTTTAATCTCTATTGGTCCTGTTTCGGTTCGTTGGTACGGTTTGATGTACCTTGTGGGCTTTATGTTCGCCCTATGGTTGGCGAACCGACGTGCGGATAAGCCGGGAAGTGGTTGGACACGAGAACAGGTTTCTGATTTGTTGTTCGCAGGCTTCCTTGGCGTGGTGATTGGTGGCCGTGTTGGCTACGTGCTTTTCTACAATTTTGAGCTTTTCCTGGCTGACCCTTTGTATCTGTTTAAAGTGTGGACCGGTGGTATGTCTTTCCACGGTGGCTTACTGGGTGTGATTACCGCGATGTTCTGGTATGCACACAAAAACGGGCGAACGTTCTTCGGTGTTGCCGACTTTATCGCGCCGCTTGTGCCATTTGGTTTGGGTATGGGGCGTTTAGGTAACTTCATGAACAGCGAATTGTGGGGCCGAGTAACAGATGTACCTTGGGCGATCGTTTTCCCAAATGGCGGTCCACTGCCACGTCATCCATCGCAGCTTTATGAAATGGCGCTTGAAGGTATCGTACTTTTCTTCATCTTGAATTGGTTCATCAAGAAACCTCGTCCTCTAGGTTCTGTTTCAGGGCTATTTTTAGCTGGATATGGTACATTCCGCTTCCTAGTTGAGTACGTGCGCGAACCAGACGCTCATTTGGGTTTATTCGGTGGCTTTATTTCCATGGGACAGATTCTATCCCTGCCAATGGTGGTTATCGGTGTCCTAATGATGGTTTGGGCATACAAACGTGGTCATTACAAAGACGAGTTACCACAAAAGACGAAGTAAGGTATTGGTGTGAAACAGTATTTAGATTTGTGTCAACGCATCGTTGACCAAGGTGTTTGGGTTGAAAATGAGCGTACAGGCAAGCGCTGCCTGACCGTAATCAACGCGGATTTAACCTACGATGTTGCGAACAATCAATTTCCGTTGGTCACCACACGTAAAAGTTTTTGGAAAGCAGCCGTTGCAGAGCTACTAGGGTACATTCGTGGTTACGATAATGCGGAAGATTTTCGTAAGCTGGGCACGAAAACCTGGGATGCCAATGCCAACCTAAATGATGCCTGGTTGAATAACCCATACCGTAAAGGCGAAGACGACATGGGCCGTGTCTATGGGGTTCAAGGGCGCGCCTGGGCGAAACCTGATGGTGGTCATGTTGACCAGCTACGTAAGATAGTGGATGACTTAACGCGTGGTGTTGATGACCGCGGTGAAATCTTGAACTTCTACAACCCGGGTGAGTTCCACATGGGGTGCTTGCGTCCTTGTATGTACAGTCACCATTTTTCATTGCTGGATGATACGCTTTACCTGAATAGTACTCAGCGTTCGTGTGATGTACCGCTTGGCTTAAACTTCAATATGGTTCAAGTTTACGTGTTCTTGGCGATCATGGCGCAAATCACGGGCAAGAAACCTGGTCAGGCATTTCATAAGATTGTGAATGCGCACATTTATGAAGATCAGCTTGAACTGATGCGTGATGTTCAGTTGAAACGTGAACCATTAAAAGCGCCGACGTTCCACATCAATCCAGAGATTAAATCTCTAGAAGATCTGGAAACATGGGTCACACTGGATGACTTTTGGGTTGAAGGATACGAGCATCACGACCCTATTCGTTACCCATTCTCAGTGTAACCAGTGTTGTTCTTCAAGATATGAAAAAAGCTCCGAATGGAGCTTTTTTGCTTTTTCGTACTTTGAAGGTATTACTTGAGTGCACTGACAATATAGCGGTGAATAGGGTTGGTCTGCTTCGGTGCAGACAGCGCCGGGCTAATAAACTTGGGTTGGGTGAATATTTGCTTGCTCACTAATGAGCGGATAAGCTCAAAATACTTCAGTTCTGTTTTTCCACATAGCAACAATGAAAAGTCATCGCCCAGTTTATCGTAGGCATTGAGCACCTCTCGGAACCCCCTGAGGTACAAGTAATCCTTCGTCAAACCGCCTCCTCGATACACACGAGCAGTCGTTGTAAATGCTTGAAGGTCAGACGTTTTATACTGTTCTTTTAATAGCATGAACGTATGGCGGAAATCGCGATCCTTGATCATCGACTCTACCGCCAGGACTCGTAAGGCTAATGTTCTTAGGCGTTTGATACTGAAATGTCCTGACAGATATTCACACAATATAGCCAGCCCTTCTTGGGTGTTGGTATTGGCTGGGCACCCTAAGCTCAGGACCTTTAGCGGTTGTTGACGACCATTAAGCGTAGTAAGAAGGTGTACACCCATTTCATGATGTGCGAGAGCCTCTAACTCATCGGTCGTGATGTATGCTGCGTGGTTAATTTTGACTCGAGACCCCGAAACGAGTGCGTTTGCTAACATCCCATCCAACACCTGTATTTCACACTCGTATCCATTACGTTGAGCAAAGTTTTGCATGAAGTGTGCTATCGCACGGCTATCATGCTGCGGTTTGCTCTCTTCTTCCGTGGGAAGGTGTAAAATGAAATGGGCGTTGGCAATATCTTTGGCGCTCGGCTCTCCGTAATAGCGCAAGGAGTTATAAAGAAACTCTTTTGTACCGATAGTATTCACTTGATCCAATTTATCTGCGTAAGACTGAATCACATCCGCGTACAGCTTTTGTAATTGGGTGTCTTGAATATTTTCTAAAGGCAGTTCATACAGACGTCGCTTTGCGCTGTGAGTATCTAGATTGGTAGTTGAGTATTGGAAGTTAGGCTCTTGAGAGTATTTGTTCTTAATAAAGCGCTCTCTTTCCTGAGCATAATTGAGAGGATTCACGCTACTGAGGATATCAATATCAGCAACCAGTTGAGTTAGGTTTTCGTCTATTGCGAGTAGCTGATCAGAAATAGTGCCATTAAGCTGCGTCATGTTGTCGACTCCAAATGAGGTAGCCCAGCATAAGTATGCTGGTATGGCTCAAATTATCACCAGACAACGAATTTGAACAGCGTCATTAACGCAAAAAAGGCCCCACAATGTGGAGCCTAAACAATAAGCGATGGTATGTAAGTTATTGTTATGTCGTTAGGGCTAAGATCGCGCCTGGTAAAATAACGAATACAGACATTAGGTAGCCACCGACAACAGCTTTGTTCTTGATAGCCATTTCAGAAATCATCTCAGCGCCTTTCACTGGAATTTCACGTAGGAACGGAATACCAAAGATAAACAGCGTTGCCATGATATTAAATACTAGGTGTACCAGAGCGATTTGAAGCGCGAATACCGCAAACTCACCCGATACGGCTGTTGCTGCTAGTAGCGCCGTAATACAAGTACCAATGTTTGCACCTAGCGTGAATGGGTAAATATCACGAACTTTAAGAACGCCTGTACCCACAAGTGGAACCATCAAGCTAGTTGTTGTTGATGAAGATTGTACCAACACAGTCACGATTGAACCCGATACAATACCGTGAATAGGACCACGACCAATCGCGTTTTTCAAAATTTCACGTGCGCGGCCAACCATTAGGCTCTTCATTAGCTTACCCATTACCGTAATTGCAACGAAGATTGTCGCAATACCCAAAACGATAAGCATGATGCCACCAACAGTATCACCGAATGTTGAAAGTGGCTCTTTGATTGCACCCACAACTGGTTTTGTTATTGGCTTAATGAAGTTGAAGCCTTTAATGCTCATATCGCCAGTAGCAAGTAGTGGAGAAACAAGCCAATGAGAAACTTTCTCTAAAATGCCGAACATCATTTCCAACGGAAGGAAAATAGCAACAGCAAGTAAGTTGAAGAAGTCGTGAATAGTTGCGCTTGCAAATGCACGTTTGAACTCTTCTTTACAACGTACGTGACCAAGAGAAACAAGCGTATTGGTCACTGTGGTACCAATATTGGCACCCATCACCATTGGAATCGCGGTTTCTACTGGTAAGCCACCTGCAACCAAACCTACAATAATAGACGTTACAGTACTTGAGGACTGAATTAAGGCTGTTGCCACCAAGCCGATCATTAGACCTGCAACAGGGTGAGCGGCAAACTCAAATAGCACCTTAGCTTGATCGCCAGTTGCCCATTTGAAGCCACTACCAACCATAGATACTGCTAGAAGAAGCAGATACAACATGAATGCCAAGTTAGCCCAGCGTAACCAACGAGCAGTGCTCGAAATTGGCGCCACTGTTGAAGTAGCTTGGTTCATCATAATTTTCTCCGTTGACCTTTCAGTTCATTTTTCGGTCTGTAGTTGAAACTGCGGGCGATGTTAGAGAACAAATATTTCAGTAATATTACAGATTTCTTGCTGTGAGTAATTTTTATTGTTCTTTTTGATAGTGGTGTGATTAGGGAAAAGTGAAGGTTTTTAACTGTTTGAATTTAATGAATAAATTTGGCTTTCGTTTTGTGTGGTTATTGCGTTTTCTTTAGAAAGAAAATGCGCCTCAGTTCAAATTTTATGACAGTGTTAATTTTATATATTCGGTAAAACTTATGTTTTTGTAATGTATTGTATGGTTTTGTCGAGTTTATTGTTTGTCTCTGTCACATTTGGTATAAAAAGCATCACTTTCTTTTCGGGACTTGATCATGTCACATCTAAACTACAACCATCTATATTATTTCTGGATGGTGTGCAAACAGGGCTCTGTAACTAAAGCGGCCGATGCGCTTTTCCTGACACCGCAAACCGTGACAGGGCAGATTAAAGCGCTTGAAGAACGCATGAAAGGAAAGTTAACCAAACGAAATGGTCGTACAGTTGAGCCAACTGAGTTAGGGCAACTTGTTTTTAAGTACGCCGACCGAATGTTTGGTTTGAGTTATGAGATGTTAGATATCGTCAATTACAGCCAGCACTCGAACATTCTGTTTGAAGTTGGCGTAGCCGATGCGTTATCTAAACGCTTGGTCAGTAAAGTACTAATGACGACTGTCCCGGAAGATAACAGTATTCATTTACGCTGTTATGAGTCAACCCACGAATTGCTACTTGAACGACTGTCTCAGCACAAGCTGGATATGATCCTCTCGGATTGTCCCGTTGACTCAACTCAAAGCCCTGGCCTTTATAGCAAAAAGCTAGGTGAGAGCAGTATGAGCTTTTTCGCCTCTTCTGAAATTGAAAATGTGCGTTTCCCTGAGATTCTGGAACAGAAAAAGCTTTTGATTCCTGCAAGCCGAACAGCAATGGGGCGTAAGGTTATTCAGTGGTTTGATCGTCAAGGTCTTCAGCCTAATGTGTTGGGAGAATTTGATGATGTTGCGTTGATGAAGGCTTTCGCACGGTATCACGATGATGTGATTTTCTTAGCGCCGACCGTATACATGTCGGAGATTGAGGACGACCGAAATCTACAGCTAATTGGTCATGTCGATGGGTTAAAAGAAGAGTACTACGTGATTTTTGCGGAACGAATGATCCAACACCCAGCGGTAAAAAATGTTTGTGATGCTGATTTCAGTCAAATGTTTGAGTAAACCCGTATCGTTGCGCAAATAAATAGATTACTATCAATAAAAATATAATTCTAAATAATACCTAAGTAACTCAAGATACTTGTTTTAGTGAGCAAAACTATTAATTATTGATGGCGCATCAATTCTTCACTTTGGTGGATAATATTGGTGTATCACTAACAACTAAATTAGAGGTTCTAATAATGAAGACTCTGGAAGTGTATCTTGATTTTCTTAGATATATAAATCAGTGCAACACAACAAGCTGGCCAGGGTTGGAATAAGTAAGTTGTAGCTAGAGGTCCAACACATGAATCTACAAGAAATGGAGCAGAACTCCGCAAAAGCCGTCGTGTTGCTCAAAGCGATGGCAAACGAGAGACGCCTACAAATCCTTTGTATGCTGCATAACCAAGAGCTGTCCGTGGGAGAGCTGTGTGCAAAGTTAGAGCTAAGCCAGTCGGCATTATCTCAGCATCTTGCTTGGCTTCGCCGTGATGAGCTAGTCACGACAAGGAAAGAAGCACAAACCGTGTACTACACATTGAAGAGTGATGAAGTGAAAGCGTTAATAAAAACACTGCATAGTCTTTATTGCGCTGAAAGCGCTTAGCGTTAATTACATATACCTAATATATCGTTCATTTTAGGCTGTGAATCTAACTCGTTGGAATATTTGAGAGTGGCGTTAAACTTTTGATGGTAGAGTTGTTGCGCATCGACCAATTTGCTTTGTTCTCAAGTGTTTTATTGGTGCTTTCCAGTTTGAGCTTTATAAGGTAAATAAGCTGATGCCTTTGAATAGGCGTGCAGAAAAAAGAAAAGCTGGCATTGCCAGCTTTTTTATTAAGAAAATTTTGTAGATATAAAAAAACCGACACAAGGTCGGTTTTTTCTTCACTGTAAAATCAGGACTCTATTAAAGAGCTTTGATTTGTGCAGCGAAACGAGACTTATGGCGAGCTGCTTTATTCTTGTGAATAAGGCCTTTAGTTGCCATGCGGTCTAGGATAGGTGTAACTACAGCGAATGCAGCAGTTGCAGCTTCTTTGTCGCCTGCTTCGATAGCAGCAACAGTTTTCTTCATGTAAGTACGCATCATTGAGCGACGGCTAGCATTGTGCTGACGACGTTTCTCAGCTTGGATAGCGCGCTTCTTAGCAGATTTACTATTTGCCAAGGGTCTAACTCCCAAAAACTTAGTTCTGTGACAATTTAAGGGCGAGGAATATCCCTCATTTGCGCTTAAATGTCAAATGATTTGTGCAAAAACCGATCTAAGCCAAAACAAATTTTGGTAAGAGAGGTTATCGCGGTTAAGATGGCGGGGATTCTAACAGCATTTTTATACCAATGCTAATAATTATCCGCGAAAGGCACACTTATTCCTTACAACCCGCGGATAGATTTTTGACGTCTATTTACAGCACCTGTCAGAGAAACAGTATAGGGTTAGCTGTCTTATGGTGATATTCCGAGGTTACAGTGAGTAAACGACTACTCAAGTCTGGCATGATCGTCAGTGCTATGACATTTATTTCCCGCGTTCTTGGCCTAGTTCGTGATGTTGTAGTGGCAAATTTAATGGGGGCAGGAGCAAGCGCAGACGTCTTTTTCTTCGCCAATAAAATCCCTAACTTTTTACGACGTTTGTTTGCTGAAGGAGCTTTTTCCCAAGCGTTTGTACCTGTTTTAACGGAAAGTCATGCTCAAGGTGACATGGACAAAACTCGGGAACTGATTGCTAGAGCGGCGGGTACGTTAGGGGTGATAGTCTCGATTGTTACCATTTTAGGTGTCCTAGGCTCCGGCGTGGTCACTGCAGTGTTTGGTTTTGGTTGGTTCCTTGACTGGATGCATGGTGGCCCGGCTGCAGCAAAGTTTGAGCTTGCTAGCGTGATGCTCAAAATCACCTTTCCCTATTTATGGTTCATTACCTTTGTCGCTCTATCGGGCGCTATCCTCAATACATTAGGTAAATTTGCGGTCTCCTCCTTTACCCCTGTTTTCCTCAATGTGATGATTATTTTGGCGGCGTGGTTTATCTCGCCGCAAATGGAAATGCCAGAAATAGGGCTTTCTATTGGTGTTTTCTTAGGTGGTTTGGTCCAGTTCTTATTCCAAATTCCCTTCCTTATTAAAGCAGGCGTCATGGTTAAGCCAAAATGGGGCTGGCGCGATCCGGGTGTAGTGAAAATCCGTACTTTGATGATCCCCGCTTTATTTGGCGTATCGGTCAGTCAGATTAACCTGTTGTTTGATACGTTCATCGCCAGTTTTTTGCAAACCGGTTCGATCAGCTGGCTGTATTACTCAGACCGTTTATTGGAATTTCCTTTAGGCTTGTTTGGTATTGCGATTGCGACTGTGATTTTACCCGCGCTTTCACGTAAGCACGTTGACGCACAAAGTGAAGGCTTCGCGCAAACCATGGATTGGGGGGTGCGCATGGTGATCTTGCTTGGCCTTCCTGCAATGCTTGGTCTGATGGTACTGGCAAAACCTATGCTGATGGTTCTGTTTATGCGAGGTGAATTTTCTCCTCAAGACGTACATCAAGCATCATTGTCGCTTTTTGCCTACGCTTCAGGTTTGTTGAACTTCATGCTGATTAAGGTGCTCGCGCCAGGTTATTACTCGCGTCAAGATACTAAAACGCCAGTAAAGTACGGCATCATTGCGATGGTGACCAACATGGTATTTAACGCAATTTTTGCGTACTTTTATGGTTACGTTGGTTTGGCTATCGCGACGGCACTTTCGGCGTTTGTGAATATGGCATTGCTGTATCGTGGTCTACATATCGCAGGGGTATACCAAATCACCAAACGAACCGTCTTCTTTATTATACGTTTGGTTATTGCAGGTGCGGCGATGGTGGCTGCGATCTTATGGCAATTGGAAGACATGTCAGTGTGGCTCGATTGGAGCTTTGCTCACCGCAGCGGTGTACTAGGAATGTTGATCGCTCTAGGAGCCGTGGTTTACCTAGTGGTTCTATTTTTAACTGGTGCACGCTTAAAAGACCTAAAAGCTGGGACAGACTAAGGGTGATTAGTATATAATCCGTCAGTTTCACACAGTGTAAAGTAAAAACAGAGGCAGAAAGCAGTATCCAATGGAACTGATTAGAGGCATTCACAATATCACCCCGCGACATCATGGTTGCGTGCTGACTATTGGCAATTTCGATGGTGTCCATAAAGGCCATCAACAAGTATTGCAGCAAGTGTCTGAGCAAGCGGACAGGCTATCATTGCCTTCTGTTGTGATGACCTTTGAACCTCAGCCGATGGAGCTGTTTGCCAAAGATAAGGCACCTGCACGGTTGACGCGATTACGCGATAAGTTCGTGCAATTGAGTAAGCTCGATATTGATCGCTTGCTCTGCGTCAATTTCAATCGTCATTTTGCAAGTTTAACCGCGGAAGAATTTATCCGTGACTTGTTGGTCGAGCGTTTGGGTGTTAAGTTTCTTGTCGTTGGTGATGATTTCTGCTTTGGCAAAGGCCGTACAGGTAACTTTGCAATGCTGCAGGAAGCGGGGGAAAAGTACGGTTTTGATGTCGTGAGTACCCAGAGCTTTTGTTTACAACAATTACGTGTCAGCAGTACGGCTATCCGTCAAGCACTGGCGCGTGACGATTTGCATTCCGCGCAACAGATGCTGGGAAGAAACTACAGCATCAGCGGTCGTGTTTCTCACGGAAGAAAGCTGGGAAGAACGATAGGTTTTCCTACTGCGAATATTCCTTTGAAACGCTGTGTTTCTCCGGTCTCCGGAGTCTATGTTGTTCAAGCGCTTGGCTTAGGAAATAAGCCAATTGGTGGTGTCGCTAATATTGGTCAAAGACCGACTGTCAATGGCGTTCGCCAGCAGTTAGAAGTACACTTATTCGACTTTCATGCCAATTTATATGGCAAGCAACTAGAAGTGGAACTTTTGCATAAACTTCGAGATGAGCAAAAGTTTGAGTCGTTTGAAGCACTTAAACAACAAATCGAATTGGATGCTGAAGCAGCAAGGGTGTGGCTGCGTCGGCTTAAGCGTTGAGCGGTTTATTCCACCGTTCAACATAATGTCTAATTTTCGCCCAATATAACGGAATTAAGAATCGATGAGTGAGTATAAAGATACCCTGAACTTACCTGAAACAGGGTTTCCAATGCGCGGCAATCTGGCCAATCGTGAGCCAGAAATGCTTAAGCGTTGGTACAAAGAAGATCTTTACGGTGAAATCCGTAAAGCTAAGAAAGGCAAAAAGTCATTCGTATTGCACGATGGCCCTCCTTACGCAAATGGTGACATTCATATTGGTCACGCACTAAACAAGATTCTTAAAGACATTATTATTAAATCCAAAACACTTTCAGGTTTTGACGCACCTTACATTCCTGGCTGGGATTGCCACGGTCTACCTATTGAATTAATGGTAGAGAAAAAAGTAGGCAAGCCAGGCCAAAAAGTGACGGCAGCAGAATTCCGCGAGAAATGTCGTGAATACGCAGCAGGTCAGGTTGAAGGTCAGAAAGAGAGCTTCAAACGCCTTGGTATCATGGGTGAGTGGGACAAGCCATACCGCACTATGGATTTCGCAACTGAAGCGAACATTATTCGTGCTCTTGGTAAGATCGCAAGCAATGGTCACCTGCTAAAAGGTTTCAAACCTGTTCACTGGTGTACAGACTGTGGTTCTGCTCTTGCTGAAGCGGAAGTAGAATACAAAGATAAAGTATCGCCATCTATCGACGTTCGTTTTAAAGCGGCTGACGAAGCGGCACTGTTGTCTAAGTTTGAGCTGACTGAAGGTCATGAAGGCCACGGTGACGTGTCTATCGTTATCTGGACAACAACACCTTGGACACTGCCAGCAAACCGCGCAGTATGTCTACGTGATGATCTAGAGTACGTGCTTATCCAAACAGAAGGCGACAACGCTGAGCGTATCATCGTTGCTGCTGAGCTAGCGAAAGACGTAATGGACCGTGCGGGTATCGAGCACTTCCACAACCTTGGCTTTGCTAAAGGTGCGGACCTAGAGCTTTCTCAATTCCAACACCCATTCTACGATTTCACTGTACCGGCGATCCTTGGTGATCACGTTACGACTGATTCAGGTACTGGTGTTGTTCACACTGCTCCTGGTCACGGTCAAGAAGACTTCGCGGTTGGTAACAAGTACAACCTAGAAGTAGCAAACCCAGTTGGCTCAAACGGTGTTTACCTACCAGATACAGAGCTATTTGCTGGTCAGCACGTATTTAAAGCGAACGATGCAGTAGTAGAAGTACTAAAAGAAAAAGGTGCACTACTACACCACCACGCTTACGAGCACAGCTACCCACACTGTTGGCGTCATAAGACTCCAATCATCTTCCGTGCTACACCTCAATGGTTCGTTTCTATGGACCAAGCTGGCCTACGTGCTAAAGCATTAGAGTCAATCAAGAATGTAGAGTGGATGCCTGAGTGGGGTCAAAGCCGCATCGAAGGTATGATCGAAGGTCGCCCTGAGTGGTGTATCTCTCGTCAACGTACTTGGGGTGTGCCAATTGCTCTGTTTGTTCATAAAGAAACAGCAGAACTTCATCCAAACACGCTAGAGCTGATCGAGAAAGTCGCTAAGCTGGTTGAAGAGAAAGGCATCCAAGCATGGTGGGATGTAGATGCCGCTGAACTACTCGGTGCTGACGCTGACCAATACGAAAAAGTACTCGATACGCTAGACGTATGGTTCGATTCAGGTGTCACTCACTTCTCCGTTGTTGATGCTCGTGAAGAGTACAACGGCAACAGTGCAGACCTATACCTAGAAGGTTCTGACCAACACCGTGGTTGGTTCCAGTCTTCTCTAATTTCATCTATCGCGATGAAAGACGAAGCGCCTTACAAACAAGTACTGACACACGGTTTCGTGGTTGATGGTCAGGGTCGTAAGATGTCTAAATCTATCGGTAACGTGGTTGCGCCAAAAGACGTAACTAACAAGCTAGGTGCTGACATTCTTCGTCTATGGGTTGCTTCAACAGACTACACTGGTGAAGTTGCGGTTTCGGATGAAATCCTAAAACGTAGCGCAGATGCTTACCGTCGTATCCGTAACACAGCGCGTTTCTTCCTTGCTAACCTAAGCGGCTTCAACCCTGAAACAGACATCGTTCCTGTTGAAGAGATGGTTGCGCTAGATCGCTGGGCAGTTGGTCGTGCGCTAGCAGCACAAGAAGAGATTGTTAAAGCATACGAAGAGTACAACACACACGGTGTGACTCAGCGTCTAATGCAATTCTGTTCGATCGAAATGGGCTCTTTCTACCTAGACGTAATTAAAGACCGTCAGTACACAGCAAAACGTGGCGGCAACGCTCAACGTAGCTGTCAGACTGCACTTTACTACATCGTAGAAGCGCTAGTTCGTTGGATGGCGCCAATCATGTCGTTCACTGCAGATGAAATCTGGAACGAAATGCCAGGCGAGCGCGACAAGTTCGTATTCACTGGTGAGTGGTTCGACGGTCTATTCGGCCTTGCTGAAGGTGAAGAGCTGAACAATGAATTCTGGGCTGAGATCCAAGCGGTTCGTGGTGCAGTAAACAAACTTCTAGAAGATGCGCGTAAAGAGAAAACCATCGGTGGTGCACTACAAGCTGAAGTGACTCTATTTGCTGATGACGCTTTAGCGGCGAAGATCAACAAACTTGAAGATGAACTGCGCTTTGTTCTACTAACCTCTGCGGCGAAAGTTAAGCCTCTAGGTGAGAAGACTGATGCAGCACAAGCCACGGATATCGAAGGCTTGTTTGTTGAAGTAGCAGCAGCTGAAGGCGAGAAGTGTGATCGTTGTTGGCACCACACGCCAGACGTAGGCACAATTGAAGGTCACGAGAAAATCTGTGGTCGTTGTGTATCTAACGTAGAAGGCGAAGGTGAAGTACGTAAATTCGCGTAATTGCCTAGAACGACTGAACTTTTTTTAAAATTCACAGCCCCAGTATTTACTGGGGCTGTTTGTAGGTAAAGTAATGAGTGAAAAAGCACTGTCTTTAAAGCAATCTGGTATTCGCTGGTTATGGTTAGCGGTGGTTATCTTTTTAGCTGATATTGGCATTAAGTATGTTGTAATGAACAACATGGGATATGGCTGGGCAAACCGCATAGAAATTTTGCCATTCTTTAATCTTTTGTACGTGCATAACTATGGTGCTGCTTTTAGCTTTTTGAGTGATCAAGCGGGCTGGCAACGTTGGTTATTTACAGGTATTGCTTTTATCGTTACGGGTCTTTTGACTTACTGGATGAGTAAACTACCAGCGAAAGAGAAATGGAATAATATTGCTTATGCCATGATTATTGGTGGCGCAGTAGGTAACGTATTCGACCGAGTAATACATGGGTTTGTCGTGGATTATTTGGACTTTTTCTGGGGTAATTATCACTGGCCAGCGTTCAACCTTGCAGACATGGCGATCTGTATTGGTGCCGCGATGATTATTCTTGACGGTTTTCGAAAGAAAGACGAGGCGAAAGCCTAAGTAGTGGCAGTGTATATTGCGAAAAGTTGAATAACCCTAAGCGTCGCCCGTTGATTCGAGCGACGCTTTTTATTATGTTGGAGCGCCAATCAGCATATCAATGTATAAAAAGACCAAGCTGACAGCGTAATAACCCAAGAACAAGGAAGCAGTAACGTGACAACAATAACCAATGAATCTGTAGTAACCCTTCACTTTACGATTAAAATGAAAGACGGATCGGTTGCGGATAGTACTCATAACATGGGTAAACCAGCGAAATTTGTTATGGGTGATGGCAGCTTGAGTGAAAACTTTGAGCAGTGCTTGATAGGCCTCGAAACAGGCGCACAAAAAGCGATTGAGCTAAAAGCAGAAGACGCGTTTGGCATGCCAAACCCAGACCATGTACACCATATGGATCGCACTAAGTTTGTAGGTGATGCAGAAGTAGAAGTGGGTACAATCATGGCGTTCAGTGGTCCTGATGGCATGGAAATCCCGGGCATTATTACAGAGATTGCTGGCGATTCAGTCACTGTGGACTTCAACCATCCTCTAGCGGGACAAGACGTGACTTTCGAAGTTGAAATTTTGTCAGTAGAATAGCGAACCCAATAAAGATAATTTCCATGAGCAATGAAATGAAAATCCTATTAGCTAACCCACGCGGCTTTTGTGCTGGTGTAGACCGTGCGATTAGCATCGTAGAGCGTGCGCTAGAGATGTATCAGCCACCGATTTATGTTCGTCATGAGGTGGTGCATAACCGTTTTGTGGTTGAAGGGCTAAAACAACGTGGCGCTGTCTTCGTTGAAGAGCTGCATGAAGTGCCAGACAACAACATTGTGATTTTTTCTGCTCATGGTGTATCGCAGGCGGTTCGTCAGGAAGCCAAGCAGCGAGATTTGACGGTATTTGACGCGACTTGCCCGTTGGTAACCAAAGTGCATATGGAAGTAGCGCGAGCAAGCCGCCGCAATATGGAAGTGGTTCTGATTGGTCACGCAGGTCACCCTGAAGTCGAAGGCACAATGGGGCAGTACGCGAGTGAAACCGGTGGTATGTACTTGGTTGAAACCCCGGCCGATGTTGAGAAACTGAAGTCGATCGTGAAAGATCCATCTGATCTTCATTACGTAAGCCAAACGACACTTTCTGTAGATGAAACTGCCGATGTTATCGAAGAACTACGCCGCGTCTTCCCAGATATCCAAGGACCTCGTAAAGACGATATCTGTTACGCGACACAAAATCGCCAAGATGCCGTACGTGAATTAGCGGGTGACGTAGATGTGATGGTTGTTGTGGGTTCTAAAAACTCATCAAACTCTACACGCCTTAAAGAGCTAGCTGAAAAGCTAGGGACACCTGGCTACTTAACCGACTGTCCGGAAGATATCAAACCTGAATGGTTCGAAGGCAAAACAAAGGTCGGCGTGACTGCGGGGGCATCTGCTCCGGAAGAGCTCGTTAATCAGATTCTAGAGCGAATCAAAGAACTCGTCGGTGCCGAAGCGGTCGATGAAGTACTTGGTCGTGAAGAGAATATGTTCTTTGAAGTACCCAAAGAACTGCAAATCAAGCAAGTGGATTAATCTCCATTTATCGAATATTCAAAAGGCGACCAGTGGGTCGCCTTTTTTACATCTCTCTCAGTTCATTTAGGTAATCACGAATTTGGTCTTTTCCTAAACCATCGATAATCATATCGGACATCTTCGTGATTCTTCGCTCAAGCGACTGAGCAACCCTTTCGCAATGTGCGTACACCTCTTCATCAGAACCTTCAGTCGGAAAGGCATCGACTTGCCAGTTTACTCGAACGCCCCCCGCAAGCCATTGAGGAGCTGCCTCTTGATGTAAAGAGTCACAGAGAATAATAACGATGTCAGGAAGAAACTGAGTTCGCTCCTCCCATGAATGTGTGTGGATATGTGGAATGGGAAGTTGGTGGTCATCTAAATATTTTTGCACCACCGGGTGAACTTTGCCTGTGGGATGAGAGCCACCGCTGGCGACACTAAACTCTGCTGGCAGGATATGGGTTGCGATCGACTCAGCGAGCACACTTCGTCCAGCATTGTGCTTACATATGAACAAAACTTTATACATCATCGCCTCGTCTTTTCGGAGCGTCTTATTTATACGCTAGCGGAAACTCAGCGGTGATGTGTGAACTTTTTGTGTTAGTGGCTAATGCCCAGCATCTCTTTGAGCACTTTAAGGTAGCGGCGGCTTACTGGTATCTCAAAGCCAGTTTTGGTGATGATTTCTGCTAATCCGTTTTCCAGTAATTTGATTTCGCTGATGGCCTTAATGCTGACTAAGTATTGGCGATGACAGCGTACCAGTGGGGTTTTCTCTTCTAGCGTTTTTAATGTTAGTTGAGTGCTCGCGGCTTGGCTGGTGGAACGTACATGCACGCCGCTGATGTCACTGTATGCACATTCTACCGTGTCGGTGGCCATGATGACGATACGGTTGTGCCCGATGCACGGAATCTGATCTAAAGTATCGGGCGTAATAGCAGACAGCTGTTGAGTTAGGGCGGATTGACTAATGACTTTATTTAGCCGTTTGACCGTTTTGGTTAAACGGCATGGGTCGACAGGTTTGAGCAAGTAATCAAAGGCGTTGTCTTCAAATGCTTGAATTGCATACTGGTCGTAAGCAGTGACAAAAACCACATAAGGCATGGTTTCTGGATCAAGCATTCCAAGTAGTTCAATCCCAGTGACTTGAGGCATTTGGATATCGAGAAACACCACATCAGGTTTGAGCTCGTTGATTTTTTTTAGACCAAGGATCGCGTTTGAGGCATTGCCCACTACTTCAACTTGGCCTGTTTCATCCAATAACTCTGTCAGCTCTTCACGAGCAAACTGTTCATCATCAATGACGAGTGCGGTTAACATCCAACATTACCTTTATTGCTTCAGCGTGCTTTTATGATTTTGGGGGAATGATAAAGCTCATTTTAGTAAATTGATGTGGCTCGCACGTAATTTTTAGCGATGCATCACGCCCAAATTGATTAGTGAGACGTTTGTCGACAATTTCTAAACCTAGCCCGGAGTGGTTTTCTTTTGGCGGTTCAAAACTGCCTGCATTGTCTTCGACAGTAATCAAATGACCTTGTGGGTGTGCTTCACTGTATATATGAACTTTACCACCTTCAAGCATGTTTGAAATGCCGTGTTTAATGGCATTCTCAACCAAAGGCTGGAGTGTAAAGCTTGGCAATTTGATGTCCAGCAATTCAGGTTGAATATCGATTTCAACCTCTAAGCGGTCCGTAAAACGAGCTTTTTCGATGCTCAAGTACGAGTTCACATGTGCAAGCTCTTCCTTTAGCGTCACGGTATTAATGTTCTGCTTTAAATTGCTGCGGAAGAAGTGCGATAAATTTTGGATTAGCTCGCGCGCTTTGTCAGGATCACGACGAGTAATCGCACTAATAGTATTGAGTGCATTAAACAAAAAGTGTGGATTCACCTGAGCGTGAAGCAGTTTGATTTCTGCTTGAGCGAGTAAGGCTTGTTGTTGTTGGTAATCGCCATACAGGATTTGGCTAGAGAGAAGCTGAGCTATCCCTTCCGCCATTGACATGTTGGCCGTGGAGAACAATTTACGCTTCGGTTCATACAGCTTTATGGTACCAATGACCTCTTTTCCCGCACGTAGTGGGATGATCAGCGCGGAGCCAAGTTTGCAGTCTTTTGCGATGGAACATTGGTATGGACGTTCTGCGCCATCAAGATAAATGATGTCGTTTTTCTCCATGGAGTCTAATGTGCTTTGCGATGAAATCGGCGTGTTCGGTTTATGGTGATCATCGCCAATGCCCACAAACGCTAAGATTTTTTCTTGGTCGGTAATCGCGACAGCGCCCACTTTTGTTTCTTCGTAAATAATACGTGCTATTTTCTCTGCGTTTTCGGTGTTGAAGCCGTTGCTTAGAATTCCCACTGAGCGATCAGCAATGGTGAGTGCTCGACGCGAAAACGTCGCAGAAAACTTTTCAAAGATCGCTTTTCTGTCTTGCAGGATACTCATGAACAACGCCGCACCAAATGAGTTTGCGATGATCATAGGTGCTGCAATGGCGGACACCAGTTCATAGGCTTGATCAAAAGGTTTCGCGACGGCGAGCAGCAAAATCATTTGCACCACTTCTGCAACAAACGTGACGCTGAATACAACGCTTGGATTAAACAGCAATGCGCCTTTATTTCGCTTGATAAGATAAACGTGGAGCAAGCCACCAATTACACCCTCGGCGGTGGTTGAAATTGCGCAGGCGAGGTCAGTAAAGCCACCAAGAGAGTATCGATGGATGCCACCAGTAAATCCGACGGCGAAACCTACAACAGGTCCACCAAACAGCCCGCCCATGACCGCGCCGATCGCTCGAGTATTGGCAATAGCGTCGTTGATATGCAGACCGAAATAGGTGCCGAGAATACAAAAGCCAGAGAAAAGTACGTAACAAATTAGGCGGTGGCTTAAGCGCGAAGAAATACTCAGCAAAGGTAAGATGATTGGCGTTTTACTTAGCATGTAAGCCAAAACTAAGTACACACACATCTGTTGTAAAAGGGAGATGACCAGTTCCATAGTGAACCTAACCTAGAATCAATGTTGTTATTGTATACCTAAGTAACCTTAAGATGCTTGGCTCAGAGAGATAAGAACAGCTAAGTAAATGATGCTGCGCTGTGCTTTCTGAATCTTAAAGTGACTTGGGTATAAAACAAAAAGAGCCTGCAATTGGCAGGCTCCTATCTTAGTCACTCAGATGTGACGAGTATTACGCTGTTTCTGATACGGCTTGTGGTTTCTCTTCGTCAGCCAGTTCAGTTTCTCCTTTACCCTTAGAGGTTTTGATAACGTAACCTGTCACAGCTAGGGCAAACACAATACCGACGATAGTTGATAGTTGCATTGGCAGACCAAAACCTAGCGAGCTGTTGTTTAAGATGAACGTGACACATACCGTGGTCATGAAGATAGCAGGGATAGTGGTAATCCAGTGCAGCTTGTTGTGACGTAGTAGGTAAGCGGACGCAGTCCAAAGCATCATTACTGCTGTTGTTTGGTTAGCAAAACCGAAGTAGCGCCAGATAATGCCGAAGTCTACTTGAGTTAAGATACCGCCGATAACGAACAGTGGAAGTGCCATCAGTAGGCGGTTACGTAGCGTCTTTTGTTCCATGTTGAAGTATTCAGCAAGGATCAGACGGCTTGAACGGAATGCTGTATCGCCAGACGTAATTGGTAGGATAACCACACCTAGGAACGCAAGGATACCACCGAACACACCAAGCAGACCAAATGATGCGCTGTATACCACGTTACCAGGACCACCGTTTTTCACAGCTTCTGATAGTGCGTCTAGAGAGCCGAAGAAAGACAGAGCGATAGCACACCAGATTAGCGCGATAACACCTTCACCAATCATTGCTCCGTAGAAAACGAAACGACCGTTTTTCTCGTTTTCCATACAACGCGCCATCAGTGGAGACTGAGTCGCGTGGAAGCCAGAGATAGCGCCACATGCAATAGTGATGAACAATGCAGGCCATAACGGCATGTCATTTGGGTTGAGGTTAGAGAACATGTCCGAAACTTGGAAGTCACCCATTACTGTGTGTTCGCTAGAGAAAGCAACGGCTGTCATTAGGCCAACAGACATAAAGATGAGTAGGGCGCCAAACAGTGGGTAGAAACGACCAATGATTTTATCGACAGGAACAATCGTCGCAATGATGTAGTAAGCGAAGATAGCGATAACCATAGTAGTCATGCTTACGCTCAAGCTTGTTTGATCATTGATGAGGTTAGTAATCATGCCTGCAGGAGCAGAAACGAACACTACGCCAACAAGAAGCAGTAGGACAATGGCAAAAATATTCATAAAGTGTTTTGCGCCATTACCTAGGTAGCGACCTGTGATAGTAGGTACAGATGCGCCGCCGTTACGCACTGAAAGCATGCCAGAGAAGTAATCGTGTACTGCGCCAGCAAAAATACAACCGACAACAATCCAAAGCATTGCCGCTGGACCGTATAGTGCACCCATGATTGGGCCGAAAATTGGACCAACACCAGCGATGTTAAGTAGCTGAACTAGATAAACTTTCTTTGTTGACATTGGAACGAAGTCAACACCGTCCGATTTGGTGTGAGCAGGCGTTTGGCGTTTTTCATTGATGCCGAAAATCTTCTCGACGAAAGCGCCGTAGATGAAGTATCCGCCGATTAGGGCTGCGACACAGGTTAGAAACCACATCATAGCAATTGTCCTTGGTCTTAGTTGGGTAGGGTAATTTTGTAATCTCAGGATGCATGTTATGCGTCACTAGTGTTAAATGCATTCGGTTAGTAGATGAGTGGTCGAATAGAGCACTGAGTGGTCGATATACTGCTTGAGCGGTTTTTAAAAATGGCGAACGGTTGATTGCAGTAGTGAGCGGCTGATTTGAGGCTTCAGTGGTTTAATCTGCAAGCTAAGCGGCAAACGCCAATAATTAGTGGTAAGCTTATTTTTGAAAACAATTACTTAAGGAAGAACCATGAAAAAGGCAACGTTAGGTTTGGCGCTGGCTTTACTTGCAGGATGCGCTGCAACGACGGAAGATCTTGCCAAGTCAGGAGATTGGCATCAGATCGGATATCAAGATGGTGTAGCCGGACATACATCACGCACGATGAGCGAGCTGCGTGAGTTGGGTAGCGTTAAGCAAAGTGACTACGACCAAGGTTATTTAGAGGGGCTACGTGAATACTGTAACCCTGCTTTTGCGTATCAAATGGGGTTATCTGGTCAGTATTATGAAGGAGTTTGTGAAGGTACTGAGCAAGCACAAAAATTCCGTATGGAATGGCAGCGTGGCTGGAGTGAGTACTCAAATTAATAGTCAATAAAGCCGCTGTGATACCGTCGGCATAACATAATTGTGGCAAAATTCGACTTATTAAACTATGTTCATATTGCTTGATAGTGAGCGCAGAAAAAAGGAATCACATTATGTCAACGCAAATGGCTGGTGGCTGGAGTCCATTTAATGAACTCAAAGCAGAGGATAAAGAAGTATTTGCTAAAGGTATCGAGGGGTTTGTCGGCGTCAAATACTCCCCTTTGGTTGTGGCTACTCAAGTCGTAGCCGGACAAAACTATGCGTTTTTCTGTAATGCAGAAGTTGTCTATCCTGGAGCACAACCATACCCAGCAATGGTTCATATGTTCAGCGACCTTGAAGGTAAAGTCGGTATTACTCACATTGAACGATTGAACTACTAAATTAAGCCATAAAAGGCGCCTGACTTTTAAATAAGTGAGGCGCTTTATTGATTAAGATTGATTCGCTTGATCGATCACGACTTTTCTTAAATATCCTTGTTTGGCTTTCAGTTGCTCAGTCGCGCTTTCTTTATCCAGCCCGGTTAAAATCATCAAAATAGCTAACTTGGCGTCGTAGTCCGTTTCTTTGAGAGCCGTTTTAGCCTCTTGGTTAGTACAATCTGTTGCTTGCATAACAATACGAGCCGCTCTTGCAACTAGCTTTGCATTCGTCGCTTTCACATCTACCATTAAGTTCTGATAACTTTTGCCTAGGCGGATCATGCTTGCGGTAGTGAGCATGTTCAGTACGAGCTTTTGCGCCGTCCCTGATTTTAAGCGAGTGGATCCCGTTAACGCTTCAGGTCCAACAACGGGGCTGATCGCAATATCGGCAATATCTGCAATCGGAGAGTCAGGGTTACAAGATAGTGCTACAGTGGTGGAACCAAGTTCGTTCGCATACTCTAAGCCACCAATCACGTACGGTGTCCGTCCACTTGCCGCAATACCAACGACGACATCGCGTTGTGTTAGTGCATTCTCTTTAAGATCTTGCTCGCCTAATGCAGGATCGTCCTCTGCCCCTTCTTTCGCGCGGAACATTGCCTCTTTTCCACCCGCAATAATACCAACGACCATCTCTGGATCCGTGCCAAAAGTCGGCGGGCATTCTGAAGCGTCCAAGACACCGAGCCGACCACTGGTGCCTGCACCGATGTAAAACAACCGACCTCCGACCTTAAATGCTTCCGTGATCTTATCAACGGCTTGAGCGATCTCTGGTAGCACTTTCTCGACCGCAATTGGGACGAGTTTATCTTGTTGGTTTAAACGCTGCACAATATCGAATGAAGGAAGAAGATCGATATCCATTGTTTCAGGATTTCGACCTTCAGAGACGAGGTGAGAAAGAGCCGCAATAAGCGCGTCATTTGTCATAGTAATTTAAGCCTTCGTGATTAATTTTTTGAGTAGAGTACGCCAAGTGAAGCGAGACGACTTGCCCCTGTGACTTCCGGTAAATTGCTAGGGAGGCTATGAATATAGCGCTGTGCGAGCCAAGCAAATGCCATGGCTTCCATGTAGTCACCATCAACGCCTTTTTCTGCCGTTGTCGCAACGTGCCATTGTGGCAATAACTTAGTCAATCGCTGCATTAAAAGTGGGTTTCTTGCTCCACCGCCACAGACCAATAGTTGAGGCGTGATGCCATAAGAAAACTTGTCGACTTCGTTGGCAATGGTAATCGCAGAATATTCGCAGAGTGTACGCTGTACGTTTTCGGTTGGTAAATTGTAATGAGCCAGTTGCTGATGCAGCCAGTCAATATTGAACAGTTCTCGCCCGGTACTTTTAGGTGCTGGCATGGCGAGGTAAGCTTCTTTAAGTAATTGAGTCAACAAAGTAGCGTTTACCGTTCCTTTCAGTGCAAATTGTGCATCTTTGTCGAAGCTTTGCCCAGTGTGCAGCGCACACCACGCGTCCATCAACATGTTGCCCGGACCAGTGTCATAGCCAATGACTGGTTGCTCGGGATGCAGTACAGAGATGTTGGCTATGCCACCGATGTTCAGCACCACGGTAGTGGAATCTTGCATGGCAAAGATACTTTTATGAAAAGCGGGAACCAGCGGTGCACCTTGACCACCTAGCGCCATATCTTTACGTCTAAAATCTGCAACCGTATCAATCCCTGTTTTCACTGCGATGATGTTGGCATCACCCAACTGAGTGGTAAAGGGTAACTCTCCAGTAGGTTGGTGGAATACCGTTTGACCGTGATTACCAATCGCACGAATTTGTTCCGCGACGTAGCCAGACTTATTGAGCAGTTGTAAAACGGCGTCAGCGAAGAGGTGGCCAAGTTGGTGATCCAATTCACCTATGGCTTTTAAATTTGTGGCTTGACCGGTACAAACAGATAACAGCATTTCTTTCAGTGCTGTGGGCATTGGGTAACCGTCGTGCGCAACCAGACGAACGTGCTCATCACTTATTTCAACCAGAGCGGTATCAACGCCGTCCATACTCGTTCCAGACATCACACCAATGTACAGTTCGTTAAATTTCATAGCCGATCTCGTCAATTCTTCATTCACTTATTGTAAAGCAAATCTGAAGCGAATAACCTCATCGAATACGAGATATTCAGCCGATTTTGAGGAGAAAACATGGGACCGTTATGGGTTGACGTCGCGGGTTATGAACTGACCGCTGAAGACAAAGAAATTCTGGAACATCCTACGGTTGGTGGCTTAATTCTATTTGCTCGTAACTATCATGATAGTGAACAGCTTCAAGCACTTACTCAATCAATCCGCAAGGCAGCCAAGCGCCCGATTTTGATCGGTGTGGATCAAGAAGGGGGGCGAGTACAACGCTTCCGTGAAGGTTTCTCGTTGATCCCTGCAGCCGAAGAATACGCCAAACATCAAAATGGTGAAGAGTTAGCATGTATGGGCGGTTGGCTAATGGCAGCGGAGTTGATAGCACACGACATTGATTTAAGCTTTGCACCCGTGCTCGATAAAGGTCATCAATGTAAAGCGATCGGTAACCGAGCATTTGGCGAAGATGCCGATACCATTCTTCGATTTAGCACCGCTTACATGCAGGGTATGAAGAGCGTTGGAATGGCAACAACAGGCAAACACTTCCCGGGTCACGGTGGTGTGATTGCAGACTCACATCTAGAAACACCATACGACGAGCGCAGTGATATTTTTGAACAAGATATGGCGATCTTCAAAGCGCAAATTGATGCCGGTATTTTAGATGCCATGATGCCTGCTCACGTGATTTTTCCGAACTACGACTCTCAGCCAGCGAGTGGTTCAGAATACTGGTTGAAACAAGTTTTGCGACAGCAACTCGGTTTTAAAGGCTTGGTTTTCTCCGATGATCTGACGATGGAAGGCGCTGCAATCATGGGTAGTCCTGCCGAGCGTGGGGCTCAAGCCTTGAAAGCTGGTTGCGATATGCTATTGATGTGTAATAAGCGTGAAGCACACATTGAGGTGTTGGATAACTTGCCAGTATCAACAGTGCCACTGGCGGATGCGTTACTGAAAAAACAGTCGTTTTCTCTAAGTGAGCTCAAGTTATCTCAAGAGTGGAAAGCGGCGAGTGAAGCGATGAAACGCTTGACCAGCTAAACCTCTTGTAAACGATTCAAAACACCGATTAGAAGCCAAAGTTAATTATACTTTGGCTTTTTATTTGTCTGTAAATAATAATTTACACCAAATGTTTTTTATTGTGTACGCTTGTTTTTCTTTTTTAGCCTGTTATCTTGTCGTTAAAGCTTAGTTGTCTCACCAATAATTTGGTTGGGTGTAAAAATAAATATACAGGTTAGAGTTATGCAGAAAAGTGAGTTGAGCAATATTAATATTAGCGAAGAGCAGGTTCTTATTACCCCAGAGGAGCTAAAAACCAAGCTTCCTTTGAGTGAAAAAGCGCGCCGCTTTATTCAAGAGTCTCGCCAAACTATCGCTAATATTATTCATAAAAAGGATCATCGCCTGCTGGTTGTATGTGGTCCATGTTCTATCCACGATGTGGAAGCGGCGAAGGATTACGCAAAACGTCTTAAAGCGCTCTCTGAACAACTAAGTGACCAACTGTATATTGTTATGCGTGTTTACTTTGAAAAACCACGCACCACGGTCGGCTGGAAAGGGCTGATTAACGATCCGCACCTCGATGGCAGCTTCGATATTGAACATGGTCTGCATGTTGGACGCGAACTGCTAGTGGAATTGGCAGAGATGGAAATCCCGCTCGCGACTGAAGCTCTGGACCCAATTAGCCCACAATACTTGGCGGATACTTTTAGTTGGGCTGCGATCGGCGCACGTACTACGGAGTCACAAACTCACCGTGAAATGGCAAGTGGCCTGTCTATGCCAATCGGTTTTAAAAATGGCACGGATGGTAGTTTGGCAACTGCAATCAATGCGATGCAAGCTGCGTCTTCTAGCCACCGTTTTATGGGGATCAACCGTGAGGGACAAGTAGCGCTATTGACCACTCAGGGTAATGCTAATGGGCATGTGATCTTACGTGGTGGCAAGCAAACTAACTACGACTCAGTGTCAGTTACTGAGTGTGAGCAAGAAATGGCGAAGTCTGGCCTTGATGCGTCATTAATGGTGGACTGTAGTCACGCCAACTCACGTAAAGATTACCGTCGCCAGCCATTAGTCGCGGAGGATGTGATCCACCAAATCCGTGAAGGTAATAAGTCCATTATCGGCCTTATGATTGAAAGCCATATCAATGAAGGAAATCAATCTTCTGACTTAGCTCTCGAAGAAATGAAATACGGTGTATCTATCACTGACGCATGTATCAATTGGGATTCAACTGAGGCACTATTACGTCATGCACATGAAGAGCTAGTGCCTTTCTTAGAAAATCGTCTAAAGGCTAATTAATACAGGATTTAAGGAACATCAATGGCAGTTGAACTTAACGCATTACGCGATCAGATTGATGCAGTCGACAAGCAAATGTTGGAGCTATTGGCTCAGCGTTTAGCGCTGGTAGAGAAAGTTGGGGAAGTAAAAAGCGAACATGGTTTGCCTATTTATGCCCCTGATCGTGAAGCGGCGATGCTGGCTTCTCGCCGAGCAGAAGCTGAGAAAATGGGAATTCCTCCACAGCTTATTGAAGACATTCTGCGTCGTACCATGCGTGAGTCTTATGCCAGTGAAAAAGACTCCGGTTTTAAGTGTTTGAACCCTGAATTACGCTCAGTGGTCATTATTGGTGGTAATGGCCAGTTAGGCGGCCTGTTTGGACGTATGTTCAAGCTATCTGGTTATCAAGTCAAAGTGCTTGGTAGCAAAGACTGGGAGCGTGCGGATGACATCCTAAAAGACGCGGGCCTGGTGGTGGTTACTGTGCCAATTCACCTAACAGAAGGTGTGATTGAAAAGCTAGGTAATCTGCCACAAGACTGTATTCTGTGTGACCTGACTTCTATAAAATCTAAGCCACTGCAAGCAATGTTGAATGTGCACCAAGGACCGGTGGTTGGTTTACACCCAATGTTTGGTCCAGATGTGCCGAGCCTTGCCAAGCAGGTGATTGTGTACTGTGATGGGCGTGGAAATGATCAATACCAATGGTTGCTGCAACAGTTTGGTATTTGGGGCGCGAGCTTGTGTCAGATTGATGCGCAAGAGCACGATCATGGCATGACGTTAATCCAAGCGCTGCGTCACTTCACCTCATTTGCTTACGGCATGCATCTAAGCAAAGAGAACCCGAACATTGAGCAACTGTTAAAGTTGAGCTCACCAATCTACCGCCTGGAGTTGGCGATGGTAGGGCGTCTGTTTGGTCAGGATCCAAACCTCTACGGTGACATTATTCTCTCATCGCAAGAAAACATCGACATGATTAAGCGATTCCACCAACGCTTCGGCGAAGCACTTGCGATTTTGGATAGCAAAGATAAAGCCAAATTTGTCGAAAGCTTTGAGCAGGTGAGTGAGTGGTTTGGTGATTATTCACAACAATTTATGAATGAGAGCCAAAACTTACTCAAACAGGCGAATGATAATATTCATCGCGGTTAATCGCGGGTTATCTATCCGTGTGGAGCCCGAAACGAAAAGAGCAGCTTACGCTGCTCTTTTTTGTGTCGAGAGATAAATCAGTTAGTCGCGGTATTGCTGGTATCTTCACTTGATACTGTATTGATACTGGTGTCGCGATAGGGGGAGTTGGTTAAATTGACTTGCAGACGCACGACATTATCAATCAATTGAACTAAAGGGCCCCATTTCACTTTTTTCTCTTTTTCAAATACATAATTGAAGTTTTCAGGTGTCCACTCCATCAAGTATTGAGGGTTGAGTGCTCGCCCAAGAAAGCGCACCTCATAATGCAGGTGCGGGCCAGTGGAATTACCTGAACTACCACATTGAGCAATCACATCGCCTTTACTGACAAATTGGCCGCTTTTCACTTTAAAGCGTTGTAAGTGAGCAAAGGAGCTCATAAAGCCAAATGAGTGACGAATAGTGACATAGTTGCCATAGCCACGATTACTCGGGCGAACGGTTTCCACCACTCCGTCTGCAGGTGCGAGGATTTCTTCTCCTCGTTTACAGGTAAGATCGATACCAGTATGAACGTGTCGTTTACCTGAAATAGGATTAATGCGACTGCCGTAGGAAGAAGAAATACGTTGGTATGTCACTGGGCTATCATTTGGAATCAAACGAAACATGGTTGCTCGAACTGCGGAATCGATAGCTGCTGCATCAATTCGCTCTTCTAACGCCATGTTGTTTTCATCGATCATCAGCTCTTCGTCAGCGAGACCTAGAACCGATTCGACGTCGAATACCCGTTTTCCTAATAGCTGAATTTGATTGTTTTTATCGGTCAATGACTGAGAAAGCGAGTGGTTGGTATCAAGCTGCTCTTCATAAAGCGCGGTGATTTCGGCCTTTTCACTTTCTAGTTTGGCGATGGTTTGTGTTAGTTCGTCTTTATTGTGTATCTGCTGTTGATTGAGATACCACCCGCCACCAACGACGGCGGGTAATGCCAATACCGAAGCAAATACTGCTAGGACCGAACTGCGGCCCAAATAGAACTGCTGATCGCCGTCTTTCGTCGGGATCTGCATGATGATTTTTTTAGACATAGTTATTGTTACTTAAATAGGCGTTCATTTATTTTTCTCCTAAATCAGAGATATGTTCTAACTCTCGGTTCAGAAGGTCGTTATTGCCTACATTCAATTCTATAAATCGTTTTAGTTGGCTAATGCTCTCGATGTCTATCTTGATGATCTTTAACCTAATCTCACACTTAGAAACATCCACAATTTGCGCTTTTAACGTAATCACTTGTTCGGATTGATCAAATGAAAAAGTCACATGGACTGGAAGGGCTAGATCCAAAGCCTCAGTCTCTTCCACTTTCATGAGTAAACCATGTAAGGAAAGATCTTGAATCCTAGCTTCAATTGCCAAGTCACGTTGTTCTACCTTCGCTGGCGCTTGATGGAGAATGCGTGAAAAGCGTCGTCTCTCTGCCATGTGCATTTTCTCGTCATGTCTTCAAACAGAATTGAATAGTATATCAATGCGAACAAAAAATGTTCGATTGCTGTTTGAAAAGTGTCGAGGTCGCTACAGAGTGACGTAAGTGCAATGTCATGTTCTTAACGAACGAGACGGGCTAATGAGCTCTTTTTTATAACAAAGAAAACAAAGGCCGCTATGATAGCGGCCTTTGTACAAATTACAATCAAACTTTGCGGGTTGCGATTACTTCGCAATACGCTTGTATTTGATGCGGTGTGGTTCTGCGGCTTCAGGGCCCAACGTTTTCTTCAACCAGTCCATGTACTCGGTGTAGTTACCTTCGTAGAAGTTAACTTGGCCTTCGTCACGGTAGTCAATGATGTGGGTCGCGATACGGTCAAGGAACCAACGGTCGTGCGAGATAACCATTGCACAACCAGGGAACTCTAGTAGTGCTTCTTCTAGAGCACGCAGTGTTTCAACGTCAAGGTCGTTGGTCGGTTCGTCGAGTAGTAACACGTTACCGCCCGCTTTAAGCAGTTTCGCAAGGTGGACACGGTTACGCTCACCACCTGATAGCTCACCAATGATTTTTTGTTGGTCGCTGCCTTTAAAGTTAAAGCGCGAACAGTACGCGCGAGCAGGGATTTCGAAGTTGTTGATCTTAATGATATCTGCGCCTTCAGAAATCTCTTGGAATACGGTTTTAGAATCGTCCATGCTGTCACGGAACTGATCGACCGATGCAAGTTTCACAGTGTCGCCCATTTCAATTGTGCCTGAATCTGGTTGTTCAGTACCACTTAACATCTTGAATAGGGTCGATTTACCTGCGCCGTTCGCACCGATGATACCAACAATCGCACCTTTAGGGATGCTGAATGATAGGTCATCAATTAGAACACGGCCGTCAAATGACTTCGTTAGGTTCTTCACTTCAATAACTTTATCACCTAGACGCTCACCTGGCGGGATAAACAGTTCATTGGTTTCGTTACGTTTTTGGTGATCAGAGCTTTGCAGCTCTTCAAAGCGTGCCATACGTGCTTTTGATTTCGCTTGACGACCTTTAGGGTTTTTACGTACCCACTCAAGTTCTTTCTCGATGGTTTTTTGACGAGCGCTTTCTTGAGACGCTTCTTGTTGTAGACGAGCGTCTTTTTGCTCCAACCATGAAGTGTAGTTACCTTCCCATGGGATACCTTCACCACGGTCAAGCTCTAAGATCCAACCCGCGGCGTTATCTAGGAAGTAACGGTCGTGGGTGATAGCGACTACAGTACCTGTGTAATCCACTAAGAAGCGCTCTAGCCAAGCGACAGATTCTGCATCTAGGTGGTTGGTAGGCTCATCAAGCAGCAGCATGTCTGGCTTAGAAAGTAGCAGGCGACAAATAGCGACACGGCGGCGTTCACCACCTGATAGGTGCGCAATTTTTTGGTCCCATTCAGGTAAACGAAGTGCGTTTGCAGCTCGCTCAAGTGCGTTTTCTAGGTTGTGACCATCTTTCGCTTGAATCAGAGCTTCAAGTTCGCCTTGCTCTTTTGCAAGTGCGTCGAAGTCTGCATCTGGTTCTGCGTAAGCCGCATAGACCGCATCCAAACGTTTCAGTGCGTCAGCAACGTCAGCAACCGCTTCTTCAACAACTTCACGAACGGTTTTTGATTCGTCTAATACTGGCTCCTGGGGTAGGTAGCCTACGTTTAAACCAGGTTGTGGACGCGCTTCACCGTCGATATCCGTGTCGATACCTGCCATGATACGTAGCAGTGTGGATTTACCTGCACCGTTCAGACCTAAAACACCGATTTTCGCACCAGGGAAGAAGCTCAGAGAGATGTCTTTAAGAATTTGACGCTTAGGTGGCACAATCTTGCTCACCCGCGACATGGTATATACGTATTCAGCCATTGCCGATCGTTCCTAAATTAACTGTCATTCAAACCCATCATTTTATACCAAGTGCTTTGTTTTTGTTACCGCATTGCAAGAATTTCCCTTTCGAATGGATTTCTTATTTTGAGCTGACCGGAAACTTACACGGTTAGGGTATACACTTTTGTTATTCGTTATAAATGACGAAGTGCTTTCTGCACAAGTTAGGAACTCCTTGTCTCCATCGTCTTAAAAGTTTCACGAGTACAATTTTTAATACACTAAGTTGCTTTACATGGACATCTGCATTCTGTGTAAATAGATGCATGTGTGAAAATTGCCTTAACATCACATGAACGCTAACAAAACGAGGCTTTGGGGCAGTATATGTCTGGGGAAAATGACACAAATGAGATTCAACGTATCTGAATTGGCTAAAAACGTATGCTGCGCAGCCGCGCTGTGTGCGATGAGTTTGAGTGCTAATGCCGCGCTGAGCTTGGAAAAGCAGCGTGAAGTTTATGAGCAAGCTCAAGATTTATTAGATAAAAATGACATCGACGGATACCTTTCGATCCGTCCTAAAATTTCTGACTATCCACTGACGCCTTATGTGGACTACCGAACATTTATTAGACAGTTACCGGAAAAATCACCACAGCAGGTGAACGAATTTATTTCGGAGCACGAGTCGTTTCCTTTTTCTCGTCGTGTTCGCGCTCCATACCTCAACCATCTTTATAAGCAAAAAGATTGGAAAACCATTACTGAGTTTCAAAAAGTCATTCCAAGTGGCGAGCGTTACCAATGTATTTTCTACGTGGCTCAGTTAGAGCAAGGTAAGAAAGTCGCCGCGTTTAAAGGGGCTGAACATATGTGGTTGCGTGGCAGAAGTATTGCCGATGAGTGCGATCCATTATTCGCAGCATGGGACAAGGCAGGTGAACGTACTGATGAATTGATCCTCCAGCGTATGCTACTGGCGTTTGATGCTCGTAATGGCAGTTTGATGAGTTACTTACTTAAACTGCCTAAATCCTCGCAGGCAAGGCAACAAGCGAAAGAAATGAAGGCGTTGTTTGATAACCCTTCAAGCGTTGCGGAGTTCGCGAAGAAAAAACCGGCTAATGATTTTAATCGAACGCAAAGCGAATATGCGTTGGAAAAGCTAGCTCGCATGAATACCAGTCAAGCGCAGAGTGCGTATGATGCCGTCATTAAAGGGCAGAAGTTTTCTCCAGAAAAGGCGCAAGCCCTGGCTGACTATATCGCATTTCGATTGACCCGTACTGAGTCTGAGTCACTAGCTAAGTGGCGTGATGATAAAACGAAAACCAGCCAGTACTTACCGCTCATTGAAACTCGCATTCGCTTAGCGATTCAGAACGCGGATTGGAAGGGCGTACAAGAGTGGATTGCCGTTCTCAATAAAGAAGAGCAAGCGTCGCTTCGCTGGCAATACTGGCTTGGACGAAGTGAAATTGCGTTAGGTGATGACATCGCAGGGAAACAGCGTTTAGCGACTTTGGTCGGGCAGCGAAACTTTTATAGTGTGGCAGCCGCTAATGCGATTGGACAATCAATCAAATACCCTACGCATACGGTTAAGTTTGATAAGCGAGTGGTTCAACCCTACCAAGACTCGTTAGTTCGTATTGAAGAGTTGATTGCGACGGATAAAATCGCAGCAGCGAAAAGTGAATGGGCACATTTATTGCGCCGCGTAGGGAAAGATGAAAAGGCGATGTTGGCGGCTTATGCGTCTTCTAAGCGTTGGCATAACCTAACGGTGACCGCGAGTATTCAAGCGCAGATGTGGGATAATATCGAACTGAGGTTCCCGATTGCGCATCGCTGGTGGTTTAACTTTTATGCAAAAAAACACAACATAGATCCCGTGACGATGATGTCCCTAGCTCGACAGGAAAGTGCGTTGGATGTCGAAGCCCGTTCTCCAGTTGGTGCTCGTGGTCTTATGCAGATCATGCCCGCTACAGCAAAGTACACAGCACGTAAATATAAGTTGAGTTATCAAGGTACGCAGGACCTCTACAATGTAGGTAAAAATATCGAAATTGGTAGCCATTATTTGCAAGGCTTATTAGAGGATTACGATAATAATCGTATTTTTGCTCTTGCTGCTTATAATGCAGGTCCTAACAGAGTAAAAACGTGGCGAGAGCGTACCCAAGGAAAAGTGGATGCTTATGCCTTTATTGAGGCAATTCCATTTAGAGAGACACGCGGTTATGTACAAAACATCCTGATGTTTGAAACATATTACCGTGATCTTTTGGGTATCGATGGCGCGTTCTTGAATCAACATGAGATCAATACCAAGTATTGAGTGAGGTAACTTGATGTCGCACGAACCCGAGTACAAAGACTGGCAACAGATTATTGAGCTAATTCGAACTAGCATGGACAGTGAGCAAGATGACATGCTGCTAACCATGCTGATGTCACGTGATGAGAGAGAATCATTAATATCACGCGTTAATATTATTAACGAGCTTCTTAAAGGAGAATTATCTCAACGCCAGATCAGCCAGATGCTTGGCGTGGGTATTGCCACTATTACTCGTGGCTCTAACGAGTTAAAGTCTAAATCTGATGAAGAGAAAGACAAACTCAAGGTTTTGTTAGAGCAAGTTGCGGTATCTAAGTAGCCAGTGATTCCAATTCGCTTTTAGGTATTGGTATCACAAGTGGTTAAGATAACGTGTTAAAAAGGGCGGAAATATCCGCCCTTTTTCGTACCTAGCGAATAGGATGAGCGTTATAAATTTGAAGGGAAGTGCTCAGGGTTTGTGAATGGAATCAGAGCCAGAATCAAGGCTTGATGGTAAACCGAACTTCGAGTCAGCTGGTTTTGGGTGAGCAGGCTGATGGCACCACCTTTCTGTTTGATGTTCTCGGTACCAAACACCTCATCCATGACATCTCCCAGCTCATTCGCATGCTCGAGTTTTTCCAATACTTTGGGCGGCAGCATTAAGCTCGCAGAGCGAGATTCACCGCGGTGAGTATTCGACTCAATAACCATCCACGCAAACGTCACGTTTGTTTCAATTCCCGCTTCAAGTCCGACATAGTAATCCGCGTTTGGCATCTCTACTTTTGCGTTTTTAACGCGGTTTAGTGCACCGCGATGAGTTTCTTCATCAGTCATAGGTTGATCTGCGACTTCACTAGGTACACTGACGCCGACGAAGTTGAACTCTTGGTGCGGAAATGCACTGTTAAATGCACTTTGAACGGCATTAATTTTAGCTGGGTTTAGCGATGCGATTACGACTTTTTGGGTTGCCATGATCTTTTTACTCACTGGTGTCTATTAACTCAATTTTACTTGGGTAGGCTTTACGTTCTCACTAGGGTAACAGCCTAATACTTTCAAGTGTTTAGTTATTTTTGTTAGCTCTTCTAGTGCCTGTTGCATTTCTGTCGAAGCAAGATGGGATTCCAAGTCTACGTAGAACATTTCTTCCCATGGGTTCCCCATAATTGGACGTGATTCTAGCTTGGTCATATTGATGCCGTAACGTTGCAGCACTAATAGTGTTTCAACCAATGAGCCAGCCTCTTGGGAGGTCGACATAATCAAGGTGGTTTTTGCTGGAATCTGAGTTGAAACCTCAACTGGTTTGCGAGCAACCACGATAAAACGAGTATGGTTCTCAGTTTGGTTTGCGATGTTGCCTTGAATTGCTTGCAAGCCGTATAGCTTCCCGCTTGATGCATTACCAATTGCAGCAACATCATCACGATCCATCTCTTGGACTTTTTGCATTGCATCTGCCGTGCTGGCGCAAGACTCCAGTTTTACACCTTTCATGCGGCTTAAAAACTCACTGCACTGTTGGTGTGGCTGAGGATGTGAATACAGCGTTTTAATGTTTTCCAGACGAATGTCTTTTTTCGCAACCAAGCAGTGCTCGATTGGTTGAGTTAGCTCTCCAACGATGTACAGCGTCGTGTGTTGTAGTAGGTCATACACTTCATTAATAGAGCCTGAACTGGTGTTTTCGATAGGCAGAACACCATAATCAGCATGGCCCGATTCTACTGTTTGAGTCACTTCTTTGAAGTGTTCGCAGTTGAGCTCGATAAGTTCTGTATTTTTACGGCTGAAGTATTCGCGGCTTGCCAAGTGCGAGTAAGAGCCTTTGGCTCCTAAGAAAGCGACGCGAGCAAGTGGCTTACGACTTTGTTGCGGGTTAACGAGGTTTTGCAGGTAACTTTGCTGAAGAAGCACAGAGTCTTCAATGATGGTATGGAAAAGTTTAGTGATGTACTGCGCGTCGAGTTCGTATTTATCTCGGCCATTAGAAATCAGCTTAACTAATAGTTGTTGTTCTCGAACGGCATCACGAACGGGTTTTGAGGTTTGTACTTTGCTTTTGGCTACTTCAATGCTGAGTTTACGGCGCTCAGACAATAAGCTGAGAAGTTGGTCATCTAGCTCATTCAAGCGCAAACGAATTTCTTCGAGGGAAATAGGTTGGTCAGTCATCAATTCTTTCCTTATAAAAAAGCCTCCCGATTTGGGAGGCTTTCTGTTTGTTTTTGACTTTTCTTTCACAAACGAGTTCGCCCCTCCGACTATGGGAGGAAAAAGAAGTCAAAAATAAACAGTGAGGTTAAATGCATAAATAGTGCTTAATTTATGAGTGTTTAAACACAATAAGCAAGGCAGGGGAGAGCGTCAAGCAAAAAAATAGCGCCTTTCGGCGCTATTTCCTCAATCTGGTCAGTTTACTCTTCTTCTTCCACTAGCTCAGGCTTATTTGCACGTCGAGCTTCAGGTTTGTGGGTCAGCTTGTTCAATTGTCGTTCTAGTTTTTGCTCCACTTCGTTGATAGCTGCGTAAAGATCTTCGTGAGTTGCTGAGGCAATGAGCTGGCCTTTAGGAACTTTAATAACCGCTTCGAATTTCTTCTGTTTGTTTGGTTCCTCACTGAAAGTTGCTTGGCAACCAATTAGGTCTACTTGCCATTTCTCCAGTTTTTTAAACTTGCTCTCAATATGAGCTCGGATTGCAGAGGTGATTTCGATGTTTTTGCCAGTGATATTCATTGTCATAAGTGTTTTTCCTCTGTTGCATCCCTCATGGGTTGAGTTCAGATTACCGCTTTAAGTATAAAAAAATGTGACTCAGATCATTATTTTGTTCGGGTTTTTTATGATGAAAAATGAATGTGATCTCACTCAAGATCTGCTGAGATTTATCGTGAAATTGCTTGTTATCGGTTAGTAAATCCGTAGATTGGATAGAGTGCTCAGCTGAAAACCTCTTCGTTTTTAGGGAAGTTTTACGGCCTAATATTAGAGGTGGTTAAAATTTAACTATACGTAAAGTGTGATGACAGTCACTGAGTCTCTCAGACGAATTTATTTACAAAGCCGCTTATTGTACAAGCGGCTTTTTTGTGTCTGGCGTTTGACTGACTTTTCGTAGCGGTATCATGAAGAAGGGATCCTTTGGAGCCAGTGATACCCGCTCTAGACTTTTGACTTGGTCCAAACTTTCTAGCTGTTTGTATATAACGTAATAGCGATTAATGCTTGTGACGTACCCAACCGTTGAGCTTAAACTTTTCCGCATAACGACTTCCACGTTATTGAACCAAATATTAGGATCGTAGCCTTGCTGGGCTGCACGTTTACGAATTCGTTCTACATTCCCGGGGCCAGCATTGTAAGCCGCTAAGGTAAAGTAGAGTTTATTTTCCGCCGTAATAGCAGGATCACTGAAGTACTGTTTACGCAAAAATGCTAAATACTTCACGCCAGCATGAATATTGTTTTCTAGCTGCCGAACGTTTTTGATATTGATATTAGGGTCTCGAGCCGTGCTGGGTAGAACTTGCATTATGCCGACTGCACCTCGACTTCCAACGAGGTCGTTATTAAAGCCGGACTCTTTATAAGCGACGGCTGCGATCAGTAGATAGTCGATATCGTACTTCTCACCATAGCGTGAAAACAACGTAGCAAGCTTTTCTAGTTGAGCAATTTTGTTGGGGTTAAGGGCTTTGTTTAGCCAACCTGTGTTATCGATGTATTTTCCGTAAATGACGTTACCGAGCAGTGTCCCAGAACGAGATTTCTGAATAAACTTGTTCACGACGGCTTTCAAACTTGGGCTGTTTTCCCGCATTGCCCAAGCGATTTTACCATTTTCACGAATAGGGATTTCTGGGTGAGCTCGAATATCATCCATCACTTTCAGCCAAAGTTTGGCTTTATGACTATCGAGAACAATGGCTTTGACGTAGCCGTTATTGAGCATCCCAACCAGTTCGTAGTCTTGCAGTGTTTCTTCAATAAAATGTACGATAACGGGTGGCAAGCCTTTTTTATTTAGCTTCTTATTTAGTGCTTGAATACTCTCAAAGTAGCTAGAACTGGCACGTACCCAAACCTCTTTGCCGCTCAGTTGCTCAATGTTAGTCATGGCTGGTGTGCTTTTGTTCGTGACTATCCACTCGTCAATACCAGTAAGAATGGGTGAACTAAAATCGACTTTCTGTTTACGTGTGTTGGTAATGGTCAGATTGGCGACGACTAGATCACCGGAGCCATTTTCTAAGGCTGGCAGAAGTTGGTCACGGGCTAGAGGAATAATTTGTACGTTAAGTTTCGGTTTGAGCTTACGAAGGTCTTTTTCGAAATGCGCCAGGAGTTCTGCACCTATTCCTTTTGGTGTACCGCCCTCAATGTAATAGAAGCCTAGATCAGCAGAAACGAGGACACGTAAAACATTCTTCTCTTTAATAACATCGAGATCCCCAGTGTAAGGAGGTTGCTTGAGTGGTGATATTTGCAGTGCGCAAACGGAAGCAGACAATAAGAGCAGCATAACTGCGCATAGCTTAGGTATCGTCACGTTCACATCCTTTTATAAAGGGGAGGGGAACTTTAAGCATATGTAGAGCCCCGTAGATCATCAAGCAAGGGCAGAACACGCTATTGCGGGTAATAAAAAACCGCCACGGTAAAAACGGTGGCGGTTTAGTTTGAAGCGGCTCAGTTACTTCACAGGGTTGAGCTCGATAAGCTTTTCAGTTCTTGCTACGGCGTCTTCCAAACCGAGTTGCTTGTAGGCCTCTAGCTGGATAGTCAGTGACTTACGTGCCGCTTCGGTGTCTGGGAATGCTTTTTGTAGCTCTTGACTGCGATTAATTGCAGCTACCCAGGCTTCACGGCGGAGGTAGAAGTCAGCCGTCGCTAAGTCATAGTTCGCTAGGCGGTTTTTCAGCGCAACCATGCGTTTTTGTGAATCTTGTGCGTATGGGCTGTTCGGGTAGCGTTGAAGCAGTTTTTTGAAGTCATCAAACGCTTTTTTTACTGGCTCAGGATCGCGATCGCTTCGATCTACGCTGAACAGATCATGCATAAAGTTACGATCTTGCGCCATATGGCTTAGGCCGCGCATGTACAGTACCCAGTCCATTTTTTCATGGGTTGGGTTTAAACGCATAAAGCGAGAAATGGTTGCCAAGCCCAAAGCAAGGTCGTCGTTTTTGTAGTACGCATAGATTAGGTCAAGCTGCACCTGTTCTGAGTAGGCACCGAATGGGTAACGTGAGTCTAATGCTTCCAGTTTCTCAATTGCAGAAAGCCAATTACCACTTTGAAGAGAAATCTGTGCGTCTGCATACAGTTCCGAAGGCGGCACATCAGGAACGATTTCTTCTTTGCTTGCACATCCAAACAGAAGGGATACCGCTAAAAGGCCTGTTAAAGTCTGACGTTTCATATCAGGAGTCTGTTCCTTGAATCTAAATATTTCTTAAGCTGCCGTTACTTTCTTTCCAGTAACAGATACAATGACGTAATAGTCTATTTTTTCACAGTCGTGAGCATTAGTCTCACAGTTTTTAAAAAAGTTCGATATGGCTCAGCAGATTGTATTAACAAATACCGTAAAAGATAGCCAGTTAGGTCAACGTTTAGACCAAGCTATCGCCGAATTATTCGCGGACTTCTCTCGCTCGCGCCTGAAAGAGTGGCTGCTTGATGGGAAAGTTCAAGTTAATGGTGAAGTTGTCACCAAACCTCGCACCAAAGTAATGGGTGGCGAGGAAATTACATTGCAAGCCGAGTTAGAAGATGAAGAACGCTGGGAAGCGGAAGATATCCCGCTAGATATCGTTTTTGAAGATGACGATATTATCGTTATCAATAAGCCTCGTGACTTTGTGGTTCACCCAGGTGCCGGTACGCCAGATGGTACAGTGCTTAATGCGTTGTTGCATCATTACCCTGATATCGCAGAAGTGCCTCGTGCGGGCATTGTGCACCGTCTGGATAAAGACACAACGGGGCTGATGGTGGTGGCGAAAACTGTACCAGCACAAACTCGCCTGGTTCGCGCACTGCAAAAACGTAATATTACTCGTGAGTACGAAGCAATCGCTATTGGTCGTATGACAGCGGGTGGTAAAGTGGACCAACCTATTGGTCGTCATTCTACCAAGCGCACGCTTATGGCGGTAGCACCAATGGGTAAACCAGCGGTAACGCACTACCGTGTCGCTGAGCGTTTCCGCGAACACACACGTATCCGTCTGCGTCTTGAAACGGGTCGTACGCACCAGATCCGTGTGCACATGTCTTACCTTCAGCATCCGCTGCTCGGTGATATTGCATATGGTGGACGTGCTCGCATCCCGACAGGTGCTTCTGAAGAGCTAACGGCAATGATCCGTGGCTTCGATCGCCAAGCATTGCACGCCGTAATGCTACGCTTTGAACATCCAATTACGGGAGAAGTACTTGAGTTCCATGCCCCTGTGCCTGATGACATGGTGGCGATGACTGAAGCGCTTCGTCAAGATACGGAAGAGCACGGTTTACCGGAAGAGTTCTAAGATGAAGACAATCATTCCGAATTGGCGTGCGCCTAAAAATGTCAAAGCTTTTGCCTCAACACGTATAGGCGGTTTTTCGACAGGCCCTTATCAAGGGCTAAATTTAGGTACTCACGTTGGGGATGATTTGTCTTTAGTAGAGAAGAACCGAGCTTGGTTGGCGCAGCAGGCGAACATGCCAAATGCGCCAATCTGGTTAAACCAAACACATTCGACCGTTGTGGCTCAAGCAAATGAACCAACAACACAAGTGCTTGATGCGGACGGTGTCTTTACTTCGTCAAGCCATGTTGTTTGTTCAGCGATGACCGCCGATTGTCTACCTGTATTATTGACGAATACACAAGGCACGCAGGTCGCTGCCGTTCATGCAGGTTGGCGCGGCTTAGCAAATGGTATTGTCGAAAATGCATTAGCGTTGTTTTCAGGTGAAGTGATAGCGTGGCTTGGCCCTGCCATTGGATCTCAAGCCTTTGAAGTGGGTGAAGATGTTCTGCAAGCTTTTGTTGATTTTGACTCACAGGCGCATCAAGCATTCACCCCACGCGATATCGACGGCAAATGGCTTGCTGACATGTCGGTGCTGGCAACGCAACGTCTAAATCGAGCTGGTGTGACACAAGTGTTTGACTCTGGACTTTGTACTTACCAAGATAAAGCCTCTTTTTATTCGTATCGCCGTGATGGTAAAACTGGTCGACAAGCCACCTTTATTTGGATTGAAGATTAGTTGTAAGCACTAAAGTGCCAAGATGCATAGTGCTATTTTTGCAAAGCTATCTTTATTCATTCACTCCCTTGAAATTCCTCCTCTGAGTATCCATCTTTCTAACTGTCAAAAGAATTTCCTTTAGTTGAGGTTAGGAAGGTAGATATGCGTCTTGATCGATTCACAAGTAAGTTTCAAATCGCTATCTCTGATGCTCAATCACTAGCGTTAGGGCGCGATCATCAATATATCGAGCCAGTTCACCTCATGGTGGCTTTGCTTGACCAAAATGGCAGTCCAATCCGTCCATTGCTTACTATGCTGGATGTGGACGTAACGCATTTACGCTCTAAATTGAGTGAAATGCTAGATCGATTACCAAAAGTCAGTGGCATCGGTGGAGATGTACAGCTCTCTAGTTCGATGGGCACGTTGTTTAACCTGTGTGACAAAGTGGCGCAAAAGCGTCAAGACTCCTATATCTCGTCTGAAATCTTCCTGCTTGCTGCTTTAGAAGATCGCGGACCATTGGGGCAATTACTCAAAGAGATCGGTTTAACAGAGCAAAAAGTTAGCCAAGCAATCGAAAAGATCAGAGGTGGTCAAAAGGTTAATGATCCGAATGCAGAAGAGCTTCGCCAAGCATTGGAAAAGTTCACCATTGACCTTACCGAGCGAGCAGAACAGGGCAAACTGGATCCGGTTATCGGCCGTGATGATGAAATTCGCCGTACCATCCAAGTATTGCAGCGCCGTACTAAAAACAACCCAGTGATCATCGGTGAGCCTGGTGTGGGTAAAACCGCAATTGTGGAAGGCTTGGCGCAGCGAATCGTTAATAACGAAGTGCCAGAAGGTCTACGCGGTCGCCGCGTGCTGTCATTAGATATGGGTGCACTTGTTGCTGGCGCGAAATACCGTGGTGAATTTGAAGAGCGTTTAAAATCAGTATTGAATGAACTTGCTAAAGAAGAAGGTAATGTCATTCTATTTATCGACGAGCTCCACACTATGGTTGGTGCGGGTAAAGGTGAAGGCTCAATGGATGCGGGGAACATGCTCAAACCTGCTTTAGCCCGTGGTGAACTGCACTGTGTTGGCGCAACAACACTGGATGAATATCGTCAGTACATCGAAAAAGATGCGGCGTTAGAACGTCGTTTCCAAAAAGTGCTGGTGGATGAGCCGACCGTTGAGGATACCGTGGCGATTTTACGTGGCTTGAAGGAGCGTTATGAGCTTCATCATCACGTTGAAATTACTGACCCAGCGATTGTTGCAGCGGCGAGTTTGTCACATCGTTATGTTTCTGACCGTCAACTGCCAGATAAAGCGATCGACTTAATCGACGAAGCGGCTTCAAGCATTCGTTTACAAATTGACTCTAAGCCAGAGTCATTAGATAAGCTTGAACGTAAAATCATCCAACTTAAGATTGAGCAACAGGCGCTTAGTAACGAGCACGACGAAGCGAGTGAAAAGCGTTTGAAAGCGCTTAATGAAGAACTCAATGAAAAAGAACGTGAGTACGCTGAACTAGAAGAGGTTTGGAATACAGAAAAAGCCGCACTTTCTGGCACTCAACATATTAAGTCTGAGCTTGAACAAGCTCGTATGGATATGGAGTTTGCTCGCCGAGCTGGTGATCTAAACCGCATGTCGGAACTTCAATATGGTCGTATTCCTGAACTTGAGAAGCAGTTAGATCTTGCAACCCAAGCGGAAATGCAGGAAATGACACTATTGCGTAATAAAGTAACCGACAACGAGATTGCAGAAGTACTTTCTAAGCAAACTGGCATCCCAGTATCCAAGATGCTAGAAGCGGAAAAAGAGAAACTACTTCGTATGGAAGACGTACTGCATAATCGTGTGGTAGGGCAAAGCGAAGCGGTCTCTGTTGTATCGAATGCCATTCGTCGTAGTCGAGCTGGGCTTTCTGATCCAAACCGACCAATTGGCTCCTTCTTATTCTTAGGTCCAACTGGTGTAGGTAAAACAGAGCTTTGTAAGACACTTGCGAGCTTTATGTTCGACAGCGAAGATGCGATGGTCCGTATCGACATGTCTGAGTTCATGGAGAAACACTCAGTGGCAAGATTGGTTGGTGCGCCTCCAGGCTATGTCGGATATGAAGAGGGTGGTTACTTAACGGAAGCGGTTCGTCGCAAGCCGTATTCGGTAATTCTGTTAGATGAAGTAGAGAAAGCGCATCCGGATGTATTTAACATTCTGCTGCAAGTTCTCGATGATGGGCGTTTAACGGATGGTCAAGGTCGTACTGTTGACTTCCGTAATACGGTTGTGATCATGACATCGAACTTGGGTTCATCTCGTATCCAAGAGAATTTCGCAACATTAGACTATCAAGGTATCAAGAGTGAAGTAATGGATGTGGTTAGCAAACACTTCCGTCCTGAGTTCTTGAACCGTGTTGACGAAATCGTGGTGTTCCATCCACTTGGTCAAGAGCACATCAAGTCCATCGCTTCTATTCAATTAGAACGTTTGGCGAAACGACTAGAAGAAAAAGGATATCAACTAGAGGTTTCTGACAAAGCACTCGATTTGATCGCTCAAGTTGGTTTCGACCCTGTATATGGTGCGCGTCCTTTAAAACGCGCAATTCAACAGAATGTCGAGAACCCATTAGCCAAATCGATTCTTTCTGGTGAAATTGTTCCAGACAAGAAAGTGCAGCTAATCGTTACTAATGACCAAATTCGTGCCCATCAGTAATTGCACGGATACAATAAGAAATGAGATAAAAATCACATTCAAGGGGCCATTTGGCCCCTTTTCTATAATGTTTTAGAGCCTCTTGCCTGTTTTCTGTACGAATGAACTAAAAAGGTGAGTTTTTTTTAAAAATGCACTTGTGTTCCTTAATGAACGCCCTATAATGCGCCTCCGTTGTCAAGGGAAAGCAAGTTAAGTGACGTCTAGACAACAAGGCCAGTGAGTTAAGAATTAACTCGCAGATAAATAACTTAAAAAAGTGTTTGACACGATAAGTTATCTAGCTAAAATGGCCGTCCACTTTGAAGAGAAGTTCAAAGTGTGCTCTTTAAAAATATAGACCTATCAATCTGTGTGGGCACTCGTTGATGATAATCCAATTAGATACCTCGGTATCAAATTAGGTTTCAATGATACGAA
>NZ_NCTH01000002.1:0-325125 GCF_002105475.1 Vibrio sp. ArtGut-C1
ACTTCCATGCCGAACTCAGAAGTGAAACGAAATAGCGCCGATGGTAGTGTGGGGCTTCCCCATGTGAGAGTAGGACATCGCCAGGCTTTAAATTTAGTGTTCTCCTTTTTAAAAGGTGAAGACAAAAGTTAAGAGAGCCCGTTTGTAAAAGCGGGCTTTTTTAGTCCTTACGGACACAAATAATGTGCTGATATGGCTCAGTCGGTAGAGCGCATCCTTGGTAAGGATGAGGTCCCCAGTTCGATTCTGGGTATCAGCACCATTTATTGTTTGTTTTAGACTTTAAATTAAAGCCTAAAACAAAACGTAAAGAATTTGCTTGGCGACCATAGCGTTTTGGACCCACCTGACTTCCATGCCGAACTCAGAAGTGAAACGAAATAGCGCCGATGGTAGTGTGGGGCTTCCCCATGTGAGAGTAGGACATCGCCAGGCTTTAAATTTNGTCCCGTCCACTCCGCCACTTATATTAAGCCCCAGTCGAAAGACTGGGGCTTTTTTCGTTAATGCAAGTATATTTCTCCCTTCGATCGAATGACTCCCGCAGAAGGCCTACTCGTAGCCCGGCTCCGCTGCCACTTTTAAAAGACTAAGACTTTTGGTATCTGTAGTGCCAGTTTTCTCTGTAACCGAGTTGCACAATTCTAGTTGAATGTAATCTTGCCCATTTCTCTACAGATTCGAGCCTATAGTAAATGCTGGGGACTGATGGGTTATGCCGGTCATTAGACCAGAGAATTTGCATAAGCTAGCTCGTATTCTGCATTCTTGTCACTGCGTATTTCGTTAACGCTCCTCTCTAATAAGAGTTTTCTACTGCTACTTCGCAAATATTCATCGTTCTAGTGTTCTGGATAGTCCCTAGGAGAATGGATTGCTGGAGTTTGTTACCGCTAGTCTGATTTAGTCATTGGAAGAGAATGAGCGTCTAGACTGTTAAGAGAGTAAAGTCATTCGAACATTCATGTCTTTTAGAAAACTTTGTTTTCTTTGCTGATCTTGCTAGTAACGATTAACCTAAGAGGAGTTCTCGTAGGAGTAAGTTTGATGATGCAACAAATAAAAAATGAAACCTTGAAATCCGTACTTAAGCAATGGTCTTCCGAAGAGGGAATTGTGGTCATCAACCCTGCAACTGAGCAAGAGTTAGTTCGATTAAAGCCCAGTGCTCTTGAGGAATTAGATGACATTATTGGTAAGTGTAAAACCGAGCAAATTCGCTGGGCAAAGTTAAGTGCCAAAGAGCGCTCTCGTCGCTTGAAAAAGTGGTATCAATTACTCTTTGATAATGCAGAAGACATTGCCACAATTATTACCTTAGAGCAGGGGAAACCATTAACCGAGAGTAAAGGGGAGGTGATGTATGGCGCCTCTTTTGTCGAGTGGTTCTCAGAAGAAGCCAAACGTGCTTATGGCGAAGTTATACCTGCCCCCACGACAGATCGACGTCTGTCTGCTATTCGCCAGCCTGTAGGGGTATGCGCTGCAATTACGCCGTGGAACTTCCCTATTGCGATGATTACAAGAAAAGCAGCACCAGCCCTGGCGGCAGGCTGTGGCATGTTGATCAAGCCCTCTGAGCTTACTCCTCTTACTGCAATTGCTGTTGTTGAATTAGCTTATCAGGCAGGAATCCCAAAAGAACTGCTTCCTGTGGTGGTATCAGAGCAGGCAGCTGAGTTTGGCCAAGTACTAAGTACTGATCCTAGGATTAAGAAAGTTTCTTTTACGGGCTCTACGCGAGTCGGGAAGATTTTGATGAAACAAGCCAGTGACTCTGTCAAAGCGGTTTCGATGGAGTTAGGTGGTAATGCACCTTTTATTGTTTTTGACGATGCAGATTTAGATGCGGCGGCGGAAGGGCTTGTCGCTTCGAAGTTCCGTAATGCAGGGCAAACATGTGTTTGTACCAATCGGCTGTATGTTCATGAAGGTGTAAAACAAGTTTTTATTGAAAAAGTATTGTCGAAGTTAAGCAAATTACAGCTTGGTAATGGTTTAGATAACGGTGTCACATTAGGCCCTGTTATTACGATGGCTTCTAAACATCGTCTAGAGGCGGTGATCGATCAAGCTGTACAAGAAGGGGCTTCTATTGCCAACTCTCCGCAGAGACGCTCTGGGCGCTTTATGGAGCCCGTTCTTTTGGATAGCGTCAAGCAGCATATGTCGATTGTTCAGCAAGAGCTATTCGGGCCTGTGTTACCTATTATTACCTTTGAGAATGATGAACAAGTTCTCGGAATGGCGAATGACACAGAGTATGGTTTGGCTTGTTACTTCTACACGAATAACTTCAAGCGTATTGTTGCTTTCAGCGAAGGTCTGGAATACGGCATGGTTGGTGTCAATGAGGGGATTATTTCTACTGAGGTGGCCCCGTTTGGTGGAGTCAAAGAGTCAGGAGTTGGCCGAGAAGGTGCGAAACAAGGGCTCGATGAATATTTGGAGACAAAGTATATTTGTCTCGGTGGTTTAAGCTGAGTTGGTTGATTTAAGCAAAAAGCTGGGTTTTACCTGGCTTTTTTGATCTGGGAGATGTGTGCCACCCACTATGATTATTATTTATTGGTGAACATTGCTTATGGTGGGACTATCGATAGAAAGCAGAGTTGTTGGTGAGCAGATATTCCACTCTAAGTTAAGCGATGCCTTCAAGGTAATGATCTAAACTCTGATTTTCTTTCCTGAGTGACATGAGTAGAAAAGAGTTTGACTTTAAACCAATGCAAAAAAGCCGTATCAAGAGATACGGCTTTTTCTAATATGGCTCCTCCTACTGGACTCGAACCAGTGACCTGCGGATTAACAGTCCGTCGCTCTACCAACTGAGCTAAGGAGGAACAAATTTTAATAAGTGGTGCCGACTACCGGAATCGAACTGGTGACCTACTGATTACAAGTCAGTTGCTCTACCTACTGAGCTAAGTCGGCACATTTTCGTTAATAAGTAATCGACTTACTAACTGAAAAATGGCTCCTCCTACTGGACTCGAACCAGTGACCTGCGGATTAACAGTCCGTCGCTCTACCAACTGAGCTAAGGAGGAATTGTCTTTTTAAAAGAATAAATGGTGCCGACTACCGGAATCGAACTGGTGACCTACTGATTACAAGTCAGTTGCTCTACCTACTGAGCTAAGTCGGCACACTATATTCTTTAACTATTGTTCGTGCTAAGCACCAACAATTAATAAATTGTGGTGCCCGGAGGCGGAATCGAACCACCGACACGAGGATTTTCAATCCTCTGCTCTACCGACTGAGCTATCCGGGCGACGAGGTGTATTAAACGGTTTTTCGGCTCTTAGGTCAACCATAAAATTAAAATAAAATATCGTTTGATGAAAATGTGCTCGGAGTGGGCTGTTTTTATGCATTTTTGATACAAATCCACCATCAACTAAGCTTTCTTTAATGGAGAGATAGGAGTTTGAAAGTAGAGTAAATGGATAAAAACAAAAAAAGCACGCTTGAAAACGTGCTTTATACTAAACAATTGACTTTAACCTAGTGCTTTACAGAGAACTTGTTTACCCAACCTTCTAGCTCATCTGCCAGCGAAGCTAAACTTTGAGTGCTTGATTGGCTCTCCGTTACCACAGAGTTGAGCTGGCTTCCGCTTTCCTCGATAAGATTTATGCGCAGCGCAATATCATCGCTAACCTGAGTTTGTTCGGCTGCTGCGGTCGCGATCTGCTGACTCATTGCGGTGATAGATTCTAACGCCGTTACAATTTGCTGCAGAGCTTCAGAGGCATTCTTAGACTCTGTTACTGTGCCCTCACTGGTTTCTGCACACACTTCCATTGTGTGAATAGCGTTACGGGAACCTTCTTGCAGGTTGGAGATCATATGCTGAATCTCTTTAGTGCTATCTTGTGTTCGGCCTGCCAGGTTACGCACCTCGTCGGCAACAACGGCAAAGCCTCGACCTTGCTCTCCGGCACGTGCTGCTTCAATGGCAGCATTGAGTGCGAGTAAGTTTGTTTGCTCTGCAATATCGCCAATTACATCGAGCACTTTCACTATACTATTTACATCCTGATCTAGATCGGCGACCGCTTTACTTGCAGTATTTAATTGAGAAGCCAAACCTTGAATGTTTTCAACAGTACTGTGAATCAGCTTCTGAGTATGCTGACTTTGTTTATCGGCTTCGTCTGTGTTGTTTGCTGTATCACTTGCCGAGTTGGCAACATGGTTGGCTGAAGATGCCATTTCAGTCATCGCAGTGGCAATCATTGCTGTTGACTGCTGCTGAGATACGGTGAGATCGGCAATCGTATTTGAGCGAGATTCTACGGCAGATAACTCAGCGCGCAGTGCGTGCATGGATTTCTCAAGGTTTGTCACCATGGTGGCTAGTGATTGACTCATATCTTGCACCGCACGATAGATACTTCCTCTCGGCGCCACTGCATCAAAACTGGTCTGAATGTCGCCTTGTGCGACAGCTTGAACGGCTTTGCGCACATCGTTTGGCTCTCCACCAAGTAGATTGAGCATCTTGCGAATCGAGATTATCAGGCCACCGAGAATACTCCCCGCGATAACTAAACACAGTACAAGCTGCCATTGAGCGGTAGCCCAGAAGCGAGCATTCACCTCATTAAAGCCGATCCCTGTACCTACAACCCAGCCCCAATGTGGTGTTTTCTCGGCAATAGAGTGTTTTTCTTCAATGCTTCCGTCGGCCTGCTTTTGACTCCAAGTATATTCGATGATTTGACCTGTTTTGCGCCCCAAAACATCTAAGATAAGTTGGCCGACGCTGTTGCCATCTCCATCACGAAAGTCGTGAAAGCTTGTTCCATGTAATTGAGGGTCAAGCGGAGCTGCAACAAAAATCATGTTCTCATCTGCGACATAAACGTATTCGTTGTCTTTGTAGATATTATTACGGAGTAGGCGAGTGGCTAATGATTTCGCTTCGTCCTCTGGCATTTTGCCTTCGATAGCCATTTTTTCTACTTCGGTAAGAATGCTGTACGCACTTTTGAATAGCTCAGTAACCCGAGCTTTGTTATCAAGGTTACTTGCGACGCGAAGTGTCCATAAGCCCGTTGCGGTCAGTGCTAGGAGTGCTAGCAATATGATCGCAGATAATAAATAGGCTTGAGTTTTTAGTTTCATATTTGGCTCACAAATAAAGTGTCATCACTATGCAAGGCATAGCTAAAAGAAGAAATGTAATAACTCGGGCATCTTAGTGAAGATGAATATTCGCGCATACTAATGCGTATTGAAATTATGATGAGGATTAAATTTTTAGCGTAAAATAAGTGTTTTTTAGAGACTGGGCTTAATATTTTGCGATGCTAGAAACAGAGAAACAGAGAAACAGAGAAACTGGGGGAATGAAATGAACGTAGGGCAGATGCCAAAAAGCCGCATCAAAAGATGCGGCTTTTTAAAAATGGCTCCTCCTACTGGACTCGAACCAGTGACCTGCGGATTAACAGTCCGTCGCTCTACCAACTGAGCTAAGGAGGAATTATTCGTGTATCGTGTTTAGCAATGACACCAAATAATGGTGCCTCGAGGCGGAATCGAACCACCGACACGAGGATTTTCAATCCTCTGCTCTACCGACTGAGCTATCGAGGCAAAAGAATGGTGCCGACTACCGGAATCGAACTGGTGACCTACTGATTACAAGTCAGTTGCTCTACCTACTGAGCTAAGTCGGCACACCTTATTCTTTTTAGAAGAGATGAACTCTTCGTTTTAAGAATCTCATTTATATGAAATTCTTGAATTTGGCTCCTCCTACTGGACTCGAACCAGTGACCTGCGGATTAACAGTCCGTCGCTCTACCAACTGAGCTAAGGAGGAACTATTCTGTTTTGTGTCTTGCCAATGATTTAAATTAAGCAAGCGCACCAAATATGGTGCCTCGAGGCGGAATCGAACCACCGACACGAGGATTTTCAATCCTCTGCTCTACCGACTGAGCTATCGAGGCAAAAGAATGGTGCCGACTACCGGAATCGAACTGGTGACCTACTGATTACAAGTCAGTTGCTCTACCTACTGAGCTAAGTCGGCACACCTTATTCTTTTTAGAAGAGATGAACTCTTCGTTTTAAGAATCTCATTTATATGAAATTCTTGAATTTGGCTCCTCCTACTGGACTCGAACCAGTGACCTGCGGATTAACAGTCCGTCGCTCTACCAACTGAGCTAAGGAGGAACTATTCTGTTTTGTGTCTTGCCAATGATTTAAATTAAGCAAGCGCACCAAATATGGTGCCTCGAGGCGGAATCGAACCACCGACACGAGGATTTTCAATCCTCTGCTCTACCGACTGAGCTATCGAGGCAAAAGAATGGTGCCGACTACCGGAATCGAACTGGTGACCTACTGATTACAAGTCAGTTGCTCTACCTACTGAGCTAAGTCGGCACACTTTATTCTTTGTGCTTTTGTCCGTGTTATAACATTTCGTTAAGACACCAACAAATCAAATTGTGGTGCCCGGAGGCGGAATCGAACCACCGACACGAGGATTTTCAATCCTCTGCTCTACCGACTGAGCTATCCGGGCGACGGAGCGCTATTAAACGGATTTTCCCGCTTTGCGTCAACCACTTTTTTTAAATAATTTCAAAAAAGTGCTTGTTCGAACGCTTTTTATTCAACTGTCACTACAAAGTTTGCTTTGAGTTAAATTCCTTTTTGAAATTTGTAACTTTTTCTAGGTAACGACGTGCTTCTGCGTTCGGATGTTTCTTAGTTAGTGCCCAATAAACTTGGTTGGGTTGCAACGAATTAAGATCTTGCATTGCGCGTTTGCGATCGCTGCGATGGAATGTGTTTAAAACACCTCCAGTACCGCCATTGTAAGCGGAAATCATACTGTACTCGAGAGAGGTAGGGTGATGGACTTCTCTTAAATAACGATTTTTTAAAATGTAGAAATACGCAGTACCGGTATCGATGTTGTTTTCTGGATTAAACAAATATTCAGGGCTTGGCTGGCCTGAGCGCTTTTTCACGAGCTTGAATACGTCTCGACCGGCGGTTTTAGGTACAACTTGCATTAAGCCATACGCATTTGCCCAACTTACTGCGTACGGGTTGAAGCTGCTCTCGGTTTTAATAATGGCGTATATCAAATCTTCTGGAATATCGTATTTCTTGGAAGCTCGGCGCACGATATCGGCGTATTGGTAGCTGCGTGTTGAAAAATGGTCTTCAACCATGGGGATTTCGACGTAATACGCTTTCTTGAAATCAACGTCTTTGGTCTTGATTTTGTTTGTGATGAGATACTCCGCAAATCGGTTTGCCCGCCAAGACCACTGAATTGGCTTATTGTCTTGGTCAACAACTTGTTTATACAGAAATGGTTGCCCTTCTAACGTGATTCCTTTTGAGGAGAACAAGTCGACGTGAGCTGGGTCGTCTGGCGTGAGTAAGGTAGTGACAATCGCCTCTTTGAGGTGCTTTTTGGGCTCGGTCGGTGATACGGTTTCAATCGTGATCACGCCTTTGCGAAAGTCGACTTCGGCACGGCTAAGGTAGTTATCGATATATTTGACGTAATTACTTTTGCCTGCGTACTTAATTTCTTTTTTACCCCAGCGCTTTTGAATGTTACCAGAGAAACTATTGATCAGGGCATCTAACGCGGCGGTATCTTTTTCAAATTGTCCAGGTAGCTCAGCTAAGTTATTGGCAAAACGGTTTGTGGGCTCGTAGTTGACGTCATAAATCTTTTCGACGAATTCACGGCTACAGCCAGCCATTAAAAGTGCGGCAGCAATAAAGACAATTTTTTTCATAAGTATCAGGGCTATTGAAGGTAATAGAAAAATGACACCACAAGTGGTTGTGATGTCATTGTTTTAACTCAAGCGACTTTATTCGCTCGGCGGTGTGTAACCTTCGATATGAACGTCTTTTCCTTCAAAGAGGAAGTTTACCATTTCTGTTTCGATCAGTTTTCGGTGCTCTGGATCCATCATGTTGAGTTTCTTTTCGTTGATCAACATGGTTTGTTTGTGTTGCCACTGAGCCCACGCTTCTTTCGAGATGTTGTCGAAAATACGTTTACCTAGTTCACCAGGGTAAAGTTGAAAGTCTAGACCTTCGCCTTCTTTTTTTAGTCGAGCACAAAATACAGTGCGGCTCATAATGACTCCTTGTATTCAATTAACGAAGTTCGTGGGGTAGCGCTTCCAGCAATAGTTTTACTGGCGCGGCTAAACCGACTTCTTCAGGTTTAGATAAGTTATACCAAAGACCTTTGTTGCCTTCCATTATCACGTCCGGTTGCTTTGATAAATCAATCAAAATTGGCGTGATATCGAGGTGGTAATGGCTAAAGGTATGGCGAAAGGTAATCAGTGTTTGCTGCTGCTTGATATTGCTGGCTTGAATGCCACGTTGATCCAGTAGCAATTCAATGTCGCTTTCTACATCCACATGTTCGGTTTGTGGGAAGCAAAATAAGCCACCCCAAATGCCTGTTTGTGGTCTTTGTTCTAACCACACTTCATGACCATTTTCGGTGTTGTGGTGAAGCATTACAAAACGAGTTTGCTTGATTGGCTTGTCTTTTTTCGGTTTTTTACCCGGGTAGTCGAGCACATTGCCTTGTTGTTTTGCCACACACAGATCCGCAACAGGGCAGAGGCTACATTTGGGTTTGCTGCGTGTGCAGACCATTGCGCCCATGTCCATCATTGCCTGGTTATACTTATCTACGTCCGTTTGTGGGGTATGCGTTTCGGCAATTTCCCACAGCTGGTTTTCAACCTTTTTTTGTCCTGGCCATCCTTCGACTGCGAAACAGCGGGATAGGGTGCGCTTCACGTTGCCATCAAGAATCGCATGTGGTTGTTTATACACAGACGATAAAACGGCGGCTGCGGTAGAGCGGCCAATCCCCGGTAAGGCGTTCATTTTCTCTATATCAAGAGGAAACTCACCATTGTATGTAGAGGCGACCTCTTGTGCTGCTTTGTGAAGGTTACGGGCTCGGGCGTAATACCCTAAGCCAGTCCAAAGGTGCAGGACTTCATCTTGCTCAGCATTGGCAAGATCGAGCACGGTTGGAAAACGCTCTAAGAAACGTTGGTAATACGGAATAACCGTAGTGACCTGAGTTTGCTGAAGCATGATTTCAGACAACCAGACACTGTATGCGGTCTTATTTTGTTGCCACGGAAGATCTTTTCTTCCATATGCGTCATACCATTCTAGGATGGCACTGGCGAAAGGTGTCACGACTTGCTCTGTATTCTATTATTGGTTAGGTGCAAAATTGCACCACATAATGGGCAAGAAGTACAACGGATAAACAGTAGGGATATAAAGAGGTGTGCTATTGCTTTTGGGCTGCCATAGGCCAAGAGCTCAACAAATACTTGCACCTCAGTAAATTCTTTGGATAATCCCCGCTTTGATTAATCAATGTGCAGGCAAAATCAATGAGTGAAGTAACCACTAACGAATACAACGAAGACGGAAAGCTGATCCGCAAAATCCGCAGTTTTGTGCGCCGTGAAGGGCGTTTGACTAAAGGTCAAGAGAGCGCGATGAATGAATGCTGGCCAACGATGGGTATTGACTTCAAAGCTGAACTTCTCGATTGGAAAGAAGTGTTTGGTAACGACAACCCCGTTGTACTAGAGATCGGTTTTGGTATGGGTGCTTCATTGGTTGAAATGGCAAAGAATGCACCAGAGAAGAACTTCATTGGTATCGAAGTACACAGCCCGGGTGTTGGTGCTTGTCTTGCGGATGCGCGTGAGGCGGGAGTTACTAACCTGCGTGTGATGTGCCATGACGCAGTCGAAGTGTTTGAGCATATGATTCCAAACGGCAGCCTATCGACACTGCAGCTGTTCTTCCCAGACCCTTGGCACAAGAAACGTCACCACAAGCGTCGCATCGTTCAATTAGGTTTTGCTGAAATGGTTCGTGAGAAGCTGATCCCTAATGAAGGTGTTTTCCACATGGCGACAGACTGGGAAAACTACGCAGAGCACATGATTGAAGTTATGAACCAAGCGCCAGGTTTCGAAAACATTGCTAAAGATGGTGATTTCGTTCCTCGTCCAGACGACCGTCCTTTAACGAAGTTTGAAGCTCGTGGTCACCGTCTTGGTCACGGTGTGTGGGATATCAAATATAAGCGTATCGCGTAACTAGAGGAGTTCATGGGATGTACCATTACGCGATATTAGCGAATCCGGGTCATAACCGAATTTACTTTGATAGCGCAATGACCATTGCCTGTTCAGAGCTAAAAGCAATTTTAGCTTCACAAGGCGTGGATGTGACAGAAATTGGTAGTAAAGAGGTTGGCTTACCTGCAGCGTTGGTGTTTTCTTGTCAGGAAGCTCTAAGCGATGAGCAGACGCGAAGAATCGCAGCCTCTTCGATTTACTATGCACTATTTGAAGTGCGCGAAGATGGTTTACTTCGACCAATTCAAGCGTCAGCGTTCAATACTTTCCCGGAAAGCATGAGTCAGATTCTGCGTTATACCGGGAAAACAAACGAGCAGTTTACTCGCTTGATGGTAAATATCGGCATTAGTGCGTCCAATACGGGAAGTGAGCAGCTGACCTTAATGGATCCAATGTGTGGTAAAGGTACAACCTTGTTTGAAGGCTTGATCCATGGTTTGAACGTTGTGGGGGTAGAGATCAATGCCAAGTGGGTGCAAGAGATCCAGACCTTTATCGTTAAGTTCATGAAGAATGGTCGCTTTAAGCACAAAGTGAGCAAAGAAAAGCGCACTGCGGGTGGCAAGAAAGTGGCGGATGGTTTCGTGGTTGAAGCTGCAGCAAATAAAGAAGATTACAACCAAGGCAATCTTCAGTTTATGAAGCTGTATTCGGCTGATACACGTATCGCTGATCAAGTCGTGAAAAAGAACTCAGTTGATGTGATGGTGTCTGATCTGCCTTATGGTGTGCAGCACGGCAGCAAAAATGCCAAGGACAGCAAACTGAACCGGAGCCCACTAGAGCTTTTAAAAGAGGCTCTGCCTGCATGGAAAGTGGTACTGAAAAAACAAGGTTCAGTGGTGTTGTCTTTCAATGAATTTACGTTGAGATGGAAAGACGTCGCGGCATTATTTGAAGAGCAAGGTTGGAAGGTACTTTCAGAAGAGCCTTACATCGGTTATCTTCACCGTGTTGATCAATCTATCAACCGCAATATTATTGTGGCAGTAAAACCATAATCGACTTGAGTCGAACGAACCCTATGGAAAAGCCAACGACACGTTGGCTTTTTTTACCTCTGAGCTCAACGAGTTCTCTTGTAAATAGAAGGTAGAGAATGAAACCGACAGTGGAAATTTTGACAGATATTTTGGCGGAAGTGCGCCCTTTAATCGGCCAAGGCAAAGTGGCTGATTACATTCCTGCTCTGGCAAAAGTACCAAGCAACAAGTTAGGTATTGCGGTATACACCAACGAAGGTGAGGTTATTAAGGCGGGCGATGCCGATGAACCTTTCTCTATCCAATCTATTTCAAAAGCATTGAGCTTGACGTTAGCGATGTGCTTGTACAAGCAAGAAGAAATTTGGTCTCGAGTGGGAAAAGAGCCTTCGGGGCAGGCATTTAATTCGCTAATCCAGCTAGAAATGGAGCAAGGTATTCCTCGCAATCCTTTTATTAATGCTGGAGCGATAGTTGTGGCGGATCTGTTGCAAACTCGCTTATCTGCACCTCGTCAGCGCCTATTGGAATTTGTACGTCAGCTTTCTGGTGATACTCATATTGTGTATGACAAAGTCGTCGCGGCATCCGAAATGATGCATGGTGATCGAAATGCGGCGATTGCATATCTCATGCGCTCGTTTGGTAACTTCGAAAATGAAGTAATTCCAGTGCTGCAAAACTACTTCCACGCTTGTGCACTGAAGATGAGCTGTGTCGACTTGGCTAAAACGTTTAGCTATTTGGCAAATAAGGGCACATCGGTACAAACGGGTAAGCCCGTTGTTTCTCCTGTGCAAACCAAACAACTTAATGCACTGTTAGCAACGTGTGGCTTGTATGATGGCGCGGGCGAGTTTGCTTATCGCGTTGGTATGCCTGGTAAGTCTGGTGTTGGTGGTGGCATTATCGCGGTGGTACCTGGTGAAATGACCATTGCAGTATGGTCTCCAGAGCTTGACCCTTCAGGTAACTCCCTTGCTGGTACTAAGGCGCTTGAATTGCTATCGGAGCGAATTGGCCGTTCGATTTTCTAATGTTGAATGTTCTATATAAAAAGCCTCTCAATTGAGAGGCTTTTTTGTTTTTGGGCTGCGTTACTCTTCGCTTTCTTCGGCCATAAAGGCTTCGAGCAAGTCATTAAGGAAGAGCTTCCCTTTTTCAGTAATTTGCCAATGAGTGGCGGTTTCACTCAAGTAGCCCATTTCTAACGCCCAATCAATCGTTTCTTGAATCGTACTGAGCGGCAAGCCTGTGGTGTCCACGTAATCTTGCTTCGGGCATGCTTCCATTAAGCGGAATCGGTTCATAAAGAACTCGAATGGACGATCTTCATCCGCGACGACATGTTCCGTATGCAGATAAGGTTTGACCATATTTTGATAAGCCGCTAAATAGCCACGCGGGTGTTTTACCTTTGTCGTTCGAATAATACGTCCGTCGGTAAAACTGAGTTTGCCATGAGAGCCACAACCGATACCAAGGTAATCGCCAAAGCGCCAGTAGTTGAGGTTGTGCTGACACTGATAGCCCGGCTTGCTGTAACCCGAGATTTCATATTGCACATAACCCGCGGCTGAAAGTTTTTGGTGTCCGAGCTCGAAAATATCCCACAAGTCATCATCGTCAGGTAGCGTTGGTGGCTTGTAGTAGAACATGGTGTTTGGTTCGATGGTCAGCTGATACCAAGACAGGTGCGGCGGTGCCAACTCAATCGCTTTGTCCAAATCTGCCAAGGCTTGTTCGATGCTTTGATCTGGTAAGCCGTGCATGAGATCGAGGTTAAAGCTGTTCAAACCGATTTGGTGCGCCAGCTTAGCAGCATTGACGGCTTCGTCTTGGCCGTGAATGCGCCCCAAACGCTCAAGCTTCTGTTGCTCAAAGCTTTGCACGCCGATAGAGATACGCGTTACACCAGCTTTGCGGTAGCCAACAAAACGCTCTGCTTCGATGGTGCCTGGGTTAGCTTCCATGGTGATCTCAATTTCTGGCTTAAACGGAATACGCGCTTCAATGCCCTTAAGTAGACGCTCGATGCCTTCTGCCGAAATCAAACTCGGCGTACCACCACCAATGAAGATTGAATGCAGTGGACGTGGCACTTCGTTAAGGCGGTATTTCTCAATGTCAGTATCCAAATCTTCTAGAAGAGCACTGATGTACTCTTCTTCTGGAATCTCGGTTTTGAGCGCGTGAGAGTTAAAGTCGCAATACGGGCACTTTTGTACACACCAAGGGATGTGTACATACAAGCTGAGTGCTGGGGGCGTTAACATGGTCTAATTCGCTCGTGATTACTGAGACACTTGCTCAGACAGTTGAGCAAACAACGACTTGAGCGCTTTACCGCGGTGAGACAGTTGTTTCTTACGTGCAGGTTCAAGTTCGGCTGACGCACAGTTGTTTTCAGGAACAAAGAAGATTGGGTCGTAGCCAAAGCCATTTTCACCGTGTGCTTCAGTTAGAATTCGGCCTTCCCATTTACCGTGACAGACGATAGGCGTTGGGTCGTTCTCGTGACGCATGAGGACTAATACGCAGTGGAAACGTGCTGTACGTTCTGCTTCTGGTACGCCTTCCATTGCCGCTAGCAATTTTTCTAGATTCTCTTGATCAGATGCGCTCTCGCCTGCGTAACGTGCAGAGTAAATGCCCGGAGCGCCTTTTAAGAAATCGACTTCTAAGCCAGAGTCGTCAGCAATCGCAGGAAGCCCTGTTTCTTGTGCGGCATGGCGAGCTTTAATGATTGCGTTTTCAATGAAGGTTGTGCCCGTTTCAGCTACTTCCGATACATTGAATTCACTTTGCGCTAATACTTCAAAGCCGAAGTCAGACAACAAATCTGCCATTTCACGAACTTTGCCTTGGTTACCAGTTGCTAGCACAATTTTTTTCATGGGAATCTCTTTTAATAGTGATAGAGGAGAACAAATCGTTCTCCTCTAGATATTCTTTAACTAATAAGTGGTTTTTAGCCTGCTTAGATCCAAAAGCTTTTGGATCATCACAACCCAATTACTCTTCAACATAAAACTTCTGGGTGAATTTAAGCTTACCTGAGCCTTTGTTTCCAGCTTTTACGTCAATATCGAAAGTAAAAGTTTCTTCGTGGGTAATTGGCAGTTCGGCTAAATAGTATATCGCATTGCCTTCTTTGACTTCACGAAAGGTCAAGGTCTGAGTTTGGCCGATGAGGTTTTTCGCGCGTCCAGCAATTTTTGCTTCTAATGCAGGTTTACCCAATGAAGCTCTATCTAGCACGCTAATATTAACCACAGCGAGGTATCCATTACGCTTGATATCGTAGCTACGTGCGACTTTCGGTGTTAAGAATGTCGAGTTAAACGCGACATAGTGTACTTCGATATCTTTCATATTTTTAAACTGATCGGCGAAGCTTGGTAACGACAACAGGCTAATCAGTAATGCGGTAATCCATTTGCTCATTGTTACTTCCTCAAAGCACTTGTTATAAAACAACCATAGCTGCAATTTTACCTTGGTCAGGGGGTAAAAAATGCGTACTCAGTCGTTGGTATTAGTAAGTGTGGTACAAAATCGTAAATAAAAAGCCATCATATGATGGCTTTAATTTCTGTCGGTATCTGGGTAGGCGATTCTATCCGAATTTGTTTGTGCCGTCCTAATTCACCTTTTTCTATGTGAACCAAACCCTTAGCGATTTTAAACTGCTTGGCTAAGAACTTAGTTAGGTGCGCATTAGCTTTGCCATCGACAGGTGGAGCAGTAATGGCGATTTTGAGCTCTTCACCATGCAAGCCAACAATTTTATCGCGGCTTGCTTTAGGTTGAATATAGAGCTTTAGGATGATGTCCTCGCCATCTTGCCAAACTGCGGCTGACATTATAACTGGAACCAAATTGGACCAATGATATCACCCATCAAGAAGTTCGCGAACTGCAAGCCGATAAACAGCACCAGTACGCTCAAATCAAGACCACCAATAGCCGGAATAATACGACGGATTGGTGCGCACATTGGCTCGGTTAATTGATGGAATACGTACTCGATAGGACTGCGACCTTGGCTTACCCAGCTCAAAATTGCACGGATCAATAGTACCCAGAACAGCAGACCTCCAGCGGCTTTGATTAATGATAACAAGCCTAAGAACAAGAAATCAGCGCTGAAAGAGACGGAACCGTTCGAAGCTATCAGGATCAGAACGACAAATTTAAGCACACACAACACGTAGGCAAACAACACGGTTGCTAGGTCAATATTCCCCACGGAAGGGATAATGCGGCGCAGTGGACCAATGACCGGCTGAGTCGCTTTTACTATGAATTGCGAGAATGGGTTGTAGAAGTCTGCGCGTGCAGCTTGCAACCAAATTCGCAAAATTACGACCATGATGTACAGGTCAAATAGGGTTGAGATGAGAAAACTCATTGAATTCATAAGGTACCCTTAACAAGTGATGGATGATACTAAACGGAGTTCATCCAAATAATTAAAACAGTTTTTCCATTTCTTCCGCGCGAGCCACAGCAGCTTGCATGGCTTTAGCAACAATATCTGAAAGTTGATGTTCGTTGAATGTACGCAGTGCTTCTGCCGTTGTCCCACCTTTCGATGTCACATTCTCACACAGGGTCGATAGCTCAGTTTCTGGGTTGCTAACCACCATACTGGCCGCGCCCAATGCAGCTTGCTGAACCAATAGTCGAGCGGTGTCTTTATCAAAGCCTTGAGCAATCGCTTCTGCTTGCATCGCCTCCATAAACAGGAAGAAGTATGCTGGAGCACTGCCTGCTGCGGCAATCACATTATTGATGCCAGACTCTTGCTCAACCCAACATACTTTACCGACCGCTTCCATTAACTCTGCAGCAAAAGCTTTGTCTTGCTCAGTTACATGGGCTGGTGCGAATAAACCACTCATGCCCAACCCAAGTTGTGATGGCGTATTTGGCATAACACGAACCAAGTTCAATTTGGTGGCTAGCATATCATCCAATCGTGAACAGTTGATGCCAGCGGCAATAGAAATCACCAGTTTATTAGTGAAATCGATCGCTTGCAGTGGTTTACAAACATCAGCCATCATTTGCGGTTTCACAGACAATACCACCACATCCGCTTCGGTCGCCGCTTGGATGTTATCGCTGGTGGTACGGATGCCAAAATCTTGTTCTAGCGGAAGACGGCGAGCCTCTGAAGGAGCTGTCGCGGTAATGTTTTGCGCTGGGTATCCGTTAGCAACCAAGCCAGAAACAATGGCTCTCACCATGTTGCCAGCACCAATGAAGGCGATTTTTTTATGTTCCATTTGTCTGATTTCCATCATGATATTTAGAGTTTGTTGTGCGCTCAGGTGTATAATGGCGCCGCTGTTACTTACTGCTCCTATTGGCGAGTAAGATGATTGCGCGATTTACTCTTTAATTTAACGACGAATTTATGTCGCTAGTGAGCGTTTTGTTGATTTAGCTGTAGTCTCGCGCGCCGAAAATAGCGGTTCCAATACGAACCATTGTACTACCAGCTTCGATTGCAGCGGTCATATCACCACTCATTCCCATTGATAATGTATCGATTTCTGGGAACTGAGCTTCGAGTGTTTGCTTCAATGTGGCCAACTTCTGAAACTCATGAAGTTGTGATTCGTAGTCAGACACGTTGGCAGGAATCGACATCAACCCTCTTAAAGTGAGGTTGGGTAGGCGAGAAATCAACTCCGCCAGCTCGAATACTTCCGCTTCGGTGACACCAGACTTAGATGCTTCACCACTGGTGTTAACCTGAATCAGAACTTGTAGCGGTTTAAGTTCACTGGGACGCTGATCATTCAGGCGTTGAGCAATCTTGGTTCGATCGATGGTGTGAACCCAATCGAAATGTTCGGCAACAAGTCGCGATTTATTCGACTGAATCGGGCCAATGAAGTGCCATTCGATTCGATTATCTGGATAATGCTCGGCAAAGTGCTGAACTTTACTGACGCCCTCTTGGACGTAGTTTTCACCAAAGGCGGTTTGTCCCGCTTGGTAGGCTTCGAGAATTGCCTCGACAGGTTTAGTTTTGCTTACCGCTAGAAGTTGCACTGACTCTGGAGTTCGACCACATTTTTGCTCGTCATATCGAATTTGAGAGGTGATATGTTCAATATTTTGTTGAATACTACTCATAGCTGTACTTTAGACTTAAGGATTTTAAATGGATATCACTGAGTTACTGGATTTTAGTGTAAAACATAATGCCTCAGATCTACATCTTTCTGCAGGTGTCCCACCAATGGTTCGTATTGATGGGGATGTGAGAAAACTAGGCATTCCAGCGTTTACACACCAAGAAGTGCATCGTTTGGTTTTCGAAATCATGAACGATGCCCAACGCAGTGAGTTCGAAGAAAAACTCGAAGTCGACTTCTCTTTTGAGTTGCATAACGTTGGTCGTTTCCGTGTCAACGCTTTCAACCAATCTCGTGGCTGTGCGGCAGTATTCCGTACCATTCCAAGTAGCATTCCAACTTTGGAAGAGCTGGAAGCTCCCGAGATCTTCAAAAAAATTGCGAACGCTGAAAAAGGCTTAGTTCTGGTTACTGGCCCAACAGGTTCTGGTAAATCGACGACCTTAGCAGCCATTGTTGACTACATTAATCGTAATCACAACAAGCACGTACTCACAATTGAAGATCCGATTGAATTTGTTCACAACAACAATAAATGTTTGATCAACCAGCGTGAAGTACACCGTGATACGCACAGTTTCCAAAACGCACTGCGCAGCGCATTACGTGAAGACCCGGATGTCATTCTGGTTGGTGAGATGCGTGACAAAGAAACCATCAGCCTTGCATTAACGGCGGCGGAAACGGGGCACTTAGTGTTCGGCACGTTACACACCAGCTCGGCGGCAAAAACCATTGACCGTATTATCGATGTGTTCCCTGGCAGTGATAAAGACATGGTGCGCTCGATGCTTTCTGAGTCCCTTCGTTCGGTTATCGCGCAAAAGTTATTGAAACGTAATGGTGGTGGCCGTATTGCATGCCATGAAATCATGATGGCAACGCCTGCGATTCGTAACTTGATCCGCGAAGACAAAGTCGCGCAGATGTATTCGATCATTCAAACTGGTGCGGCTCACGGCATGCAAACCATGGAGCAAAATGCTCGTCAGTTAATGGCACAAGGTATGGTCGCTCGTGAAGAGGTCGATAGTAAGATCGGGTTAGAAGTGCAGCAATTCTCGTAATACGTAGGTGAACACGGAAGATGGATCTAAATAAATTTCTCGAAGGTATGCTGGCGCTGAAAGCGTCGGATCTTTACATCACGGTTGGTGCGCCAATTTTGTTTCGCGTGGATGGCGAATTGCGACCTCAAGGTGAAAAACTCACCGAGAGTGATGTAGCGGCATTACTCGACAGTGCTATGGAGCCAGATCGGCGTCAGGAATTTCGTAAAAGTCGTGAGTCGAATTTTGCCATTGTGAGAGATTGTGGCCGCTTCCGTGTTAGTGCCTTTTTTCAACGGGAATTACCGGGTGCGGTGATTCGTCGTATTGAAACCAATATTCCCACCTTTGAGCAATTAAAGTTACCGTTAGTGTTGCAAGATTTAGCGATAGCCAAGCGTGGTTTGGTGCTGGTGGTTGGTGCTACTGGGTCAGGTAAATCCACCACAATGGCGGCAATGACGGGCTATCGAAACAGCAACAAGACGGGGCACATTTTGACGGTCGAAGATCCGATCGAATTCGTGCATGAGCACAAGCGCTGTATCGTGACTCAACGCGAAGTTGGGTTAGATACGGAAAGCTATGAAGTTGCGCTTAAAAACTCGCTGCGCCAAGCGCCAGATATGATTTTGATTGGCGAGATCCGTAGCCGTGAAACAATGGAATACGCGATGACATTCGCCGAAACGGGCCATTTGTGTATGGCAACGTTGCACGCCAACAACGCCAACCAAGCCTTAGAGCGCATTCTTCACTTGGTACCGAAAGATCAAAAAGAACAATTCTTGTTTGATTTGTCGATGAACCTAAAAGGTGTGGTTGGTCAGCAGCTGATCCGAGATAAGAATGGGCAGGGGCGCCATGGTGTATTTGAGATCTTGCTAAATAGCCCACGAGTATCTGATTTGATCCGTCGCGGAGATTTGCATGAGTTGAAGTCAACCATGGCTCGCTCAAATGAGTTTGGTATGCTGACGTTCGATCAATCTCTTTATAAGTTAGTGATGCAAGGTAAGATCAGCGAAGAGGATGCGCTGCACAGTGCCGATTCGGCGAATGATTTGCGCTTGATGTTGAAAACACAGCGTGGCGAAGCATTCTCTACGGGCAGTTTGGCGAACGTCAAGATCGATATGGATTAAGCGTGTTTAGACGAAAAAAGGTTGGCACTTGCCAACCTTTTCTTGTTTTGAGTATTGTGTTTTATTCACCCCAGAGGGCTTCAAACCAGCTTTCTAGAATCACCACCGCTGACTGGCAGTCCACATTCCCTTTCGATAGGGCTTTGTAGCCGCCCATGCTGAACAACTCCGCACGAGCTTCTGCTGTAGATAAACGCTCATCATGCAGTTCAACAGGTAAGCCGTATCGGCCTTGCAGACGCTTAGCAAATTTTCGTGCACGAGGGGTTATGGTCTCAAGGTCTTTGCCATGAAGATCAGTTGGTAAACCGACCACTAGCAAATCTGGCTGCCACTCTTTGATTTGCTTTTCGATATCGTCCCAATTTGGAATACCGTCATTGGCTTTAAAGGCTTTTAATGGGGAAGCTGTACCGGTAATTTCTTGGCCAATAGCGCTACCAATGCTTTTGGTTCCAAAGTCAAAAGCCATAATTGTGCGTGACATAAGGTGTCTCTATCTAATGTAACTGTATTTCGGACTAAGCATGTCCAGAGTCTGCTGAAAGGTGACTTGGGTCGATGCCCAGCTTTTCGACCGCTTTCTTCCAACGCTCGTTGATTGGTGTATTAAAGATAATTTCAGGCGTCGCTTCAATGGTGAGCCAAGAGTTTTCGACCAGCTCATTTTCTAATTGGCCTGCACTCCAACCTGAGTAGCCAAGTGCCACTAAGTAATCACTTGGTTCTGCTTCTGTTCCTAACACCGAAAGAATATCACGCGAAGTGGTTACCGCGAGGTCATCGGTCATTTGGACGCTGGACTCGTAGTAATCTTTGGGTTTATGCAAAATAAAACCACGATCTTCCGAGATTGGGCCGCCATTGTAGACTGGTCTATCTAGACTGGCTTCAAATAGGCGCGGGTGTACTGGCTGAACTTCCACCTGCTTGAGCATGTTGCCGACGGTGATATCAACAGGAGCATTGATCATCAGCCCCATAGCGCCGTCTTCGTTGTGCTCACAAACGTAGATCACGCTGTTTTGAAAGTACGGATCTTTCATCCCAGGCATGGCAACTAAAAAGTGATTTGTGAGATTCATACTCATATTGACCCTTAACTCTCGTAAATGCCCCTAAGCAAACATCATACAGTTTACCATCTAGGTATGTGCATGAGTTTGCTTAAGTTAATGTACTACGCTCTCTATTAACTGTAATACAGTTTGAGTTATTCGCCTTTTACTCGACGCTCAATCGCATCCATCAGTTTGCCAGTGATTGAGATGTCAAAAGCCGCTTCAATTTCGCGAATACAGGTTGGGCTAGTGACGTTGATTTCCGTTAGCTTATCGCCAATTACGTCAAGGCCAACAAAGATAAGGCCTTTTTCTTTCAGTGTAGGAGCCACAGTTTGAGCAATCTTAATATCGGTCTCGCTTAGTGGTCGAGCCTCACCTGTGCCACCAGCGGCTAGGTTACCGCGCGTTTCACCTTTTGCAGGAATACGAGCTAGACAGTAAGGCATCGGTTCACCGTCAACAACAAGAATACGCTTATCACCATTGCTGATGTCTGGCACGAAGGTTTGCGCCATTGCGTAGTTTTGACCGTGGTTGGTCAGTGTCTCGATGATTACAGAGACGTTAGGGTCGTTTTCTTTTACGCGAAAGATAGATGCGCCGCCCATACCATCAAGCGGTTTTAGGATGACATCACCATGTTTTTCACGAAACTCTTTAATTTTTTCTGCTTTTCGCGTCACGATTGTCGTTGGTGTCAGCTCAGGGAACCACGCTGTAAACAGTTTTTCATTACAATCACGTAGACTTTGAGGTTTGTTAACGATCAGTGCACCTTGTTCTTCTGCACGCTCAAGGATGTAAGTCGCGTAGATGTATTCTGTGTCAAACGGAGGATCTTTACGCATTAGTACAGCGTCTAGCTCAGACAGTTCGATCGTTTGCTCTGATTTGAACTCGTACCAACCGTTTGGATCTTCTTTTAGTTCCACCACTTTAGTATCTGCAATGGCAACGCCTTGATCGAGATGCAGATCATTCATTTCCATGTAGTGGATTTCATAGCCGCGTCGTTGCGCTTCAAGCATCATGGCAAAGCTAGAGTCTTTTTTGATGTTAATGGACGAAATTGGGTCCATCACAATGCCGAGTTTGATCATTATTTTTCTCCGTTTAACCAAGATCGCCGAAACGAACTTGTAAGGCTGTAATTGCTGTCAGAGCCGCTGTTTCGGTGCGCAGAACGCGAGGGCCGAGTAGCGTTTCTTCAAATTGATATTCTCGAGTCATCTCGATCTCTTCAGACGATAAACCGCCTTCAGGGCCGATCAGTAGGCGCACTTTTTCAACCGGTGTTGGCAGTGTGTTGATTGAGTAGTTAGCACGAGGATGAAGATTGAGCTTTAAGCCATCGTACTCTTCTTTACACCACTCTTCCAAGCTCATAATTGGACGAATTTCTGGAACGACATTGCGTCCACACTGCTCACAGGCACTGATGGCTATTTTTTGCCATTGCGCGAGTTTTTTCTCAAAGCGCTTTTGGTCAAGCTTGACGCCACAACGTTCGGAAATCAGAGGTGTGATGGTATTGACGCCAAGTTCCACTGACTTTTGGATAGTGAACTCCATCTTATCGCCACGTGAAATAACTTGACCAAGGTGCAGGTCTAAAGGGGATTCAATACTGTTTTCTACACGCTCAGTAATGTTAACCAAAACCGTCTTTTTGCTGACTTCACTGATAACCGCTGGGAATTCTGCGCCGCTGCCGTCAAATAGGAGAACGTCTTGGCCTTCTTTCATTCGCAGAACACGGCCGATATGGCCTGCTGCGTCGTCACTTAAAGCAAGTGAGCCAAGTTGATAAATGGTTTCTGGATGATAAATTCGAGGGATACGCATGAGATTTCCAGCAAGAGAATAAACTTAAACCCTAACATGGATGCTTTCTACCGAAAAAACAAGGGCAAGAAGCGTTTCAATATCAGTTATTGAAACGCTTCAAGGTAGAGGAGTACTAGAGTGCGCGACAGGCTTTTTGAACAAATGGGTTATGATTGCCTTGTACTTTGGCAATGCGCTCGTCACGCTCACATTCCCATTTATCGACTGGGTAGGTTTTGTTCCAAGCACTCATCAACTGCGTTTGCTGTTTTGATAATTTAAAGCCGTACTCTTTGCTCATGTATAGGTAGGTACGAGCAATCGAACCTCGAGCACGGTCTGGTGGCATGACTTTACGCTGCTTAAAGTTCACTTGCATCTCACAGCGACCATAACTCACGCCATCGACGCCGTTCCATTGGCTAAAGTTGTAGTTCGAACGGTCACCGTTTACTTCACCAATAGCAGGGGTTAGGTTGTGCAGGTCTGCTTCCATCAAGCGAAAGGTTTTGTCTTTTTTCTTGCAGTTTTTACGTCCGCCATCTTGCCAGCATTGACGCTGGTGGCCAAATTGCCACGCAGGTACAACGTGCTCCCATTCGATTCGTGCGGCCCGCTTTTCCTGTTTACGGACTTGGTAACCGCAAGAGGCTAAATCTGGGGAGCCTTTTTTGCCTTGCCATTGAATGTTGCAGCCACAGTAAAAGCTCGTTGGATGGTCTTGATAAATTTTTACCGCCTCACGTTTGGCGGCAGAGAATGAGCTTGGTGGCGCGGCAACCGCAGTGCTAGAAAGCGCGATAAGTAACAAAGAGAATAGGTATTTCATGATTAAAGTCTTTATAAAGTATGACTTTATTCATGATAACACGCATAAGATAGCTTTAGTGATGAGTAAGTTAACAATAAATAGCGAAGGGAAGGTTTTGATAAACTCGATCTTTATTTTGGGAACGCAAGTAACACTATGAGATATAGATTACGATAACTGAATGCCCGTGAAGTTAAGTGGTTGGCGGCATTTCTGACAAGAGTACGTCGCCTCTTTGCGCAGCACTTTATTATGACGGCGAATTGATAGAGGGTAGGTCATACAACCACAACGATACTCAAAGGTTTTACCTTGAACGGATTTTACTTCAAAGCTGTGAGTGGTTTTGGCTGGCACTTTAAATACGGCTTCCATGACACCTTGCCATTCTTTGCCGTGAGGCCTAACTCGTCCGTAAACCTGATAAGTAATCAGGTGTGCTACCTCATGAGGAATGACTTCATCTAAGAATGCTTGGGTGTTTTCGCGAAATAAAACGGGGTTTAGGCGAACTTGATTTAATTGAAGGTAGGCTTTTCCTGCCGCTTTCCCGCGGACGTTGAAGGTGATTGTTGGAATAGGGAAAGAACGTTTGAAAGCTTGCTCTGCCATCGCGATGCAGTCCGCCATCACTTGCTTGGCTTTATAGCTTAGTTCTATATCCACAATTCACCTCGATAAATCAAATAAAAAAGCCCCCGCATTTGCGAGGGCCAGATCATAGCATCAGTTAATTACGGAGTGTGTTTTTTCTTGATGGTGGCATGGTAAGCATGCCATGTACCGTAGCCTAGAATTGGCATGGTAAACAACATTCCGATCCCGTACGTTGCAAAGCCGATAAGAATACCGCCGCAGATGATCGCCGCCCAAACAATCATCGCTGGAATGTTGGATTTCACCGCATTAAAGCTGGTAAATACAGCGGTCATCATATCCACTCGACGCTCCATCATGAGCGGAATAGAAAAGGCTGAAATGCTAAACACCACACAAGCCAAAACAAAGCCAACTAAAGATCCTATGACAAGGAAGGGTAGGAACTCACTTAAAGATGCCCCTTGAACAGAAGGGTAAAGCGCATGAAGTAGAGCGGCAATGCGCATCCAAAATATCATACACACTGCGAGTAACACGGCGAATGCCCATTGAGATGTTGAGTTACGACCGATCGCTTTCATTGAATGGAACAAGCTAGCTTTGTGTCCGCGCTCTCTCTCCCAACTGGCATCATACAAACCGAGCGCGAGAAACGGACCAATTAACATATAAACAATCAAACTGGGCATGACGACCAAGTGTGTGCCCTGCCATTGTACGAGCAAAACAATACCTATCGCAGCCGCCATAAAACAGATGCCATAGAAAGCACTGATGAGGGGCATTCGCACGAAATCATGCAGACCTAATGCGAGCCAATGAAAAGGTGCAGAAAGATTGACCGTATTGCACGGTATGGTTCTGGCGTATTCGTTATCTGGCACTTCCTTTCGCTTGTTGTGGAAGTCCGATGGATTAACAGTTCGAGGCATAACTCCTCCTTGATTTATTCCCACATTATCCGCTTATACCAACTGACAGCGGTTTTTGTTCAGTCAAACTTGAAGCGACTTTTTCAAGCTTACTTCTGAGCATTGGCTTAGTTTGGTATCGGCCATAAAGATGCCTGACTCGTGTCTTTCGTAAGTGTTGCTGCCACAGTCGCCAGCATCCGACGTCTCTATTTAAATTGGAATTAACAATATTTTAACTATTGGCGGAGATGGGATAATTTACAAATAATTGCTGAAAATTTATTCGGTATAAAAATGAGGGAAAAACACGACTACTTCGTGAGGCTGGGCGGTATGAGCTGAAATGGCTGGATAAAAGTTGCTGAAAATAAAAAGCCCCCGCCATAGGCGAGGGCTTGATTATTTGATGCCAGCGAAATCGCGTAGAAGTGCAGCTTTGTCTGTCGCTTCCCACGGGAATTCTTCACGACCGAAGTGACCGTAAGCCGCTGTCTTCTTGTAGATAGGTTGAAGAAGATTAAGCATTTCTTGTAGACCGTATGGACGTAGGTCGAAGAATTGACGAACCGCTTCAATGATGATGTCGTGAGATACTTTCTCAGTACCGAATGTTTCCACCATGATAGACGTTGGATCAGCAACACCGATTGCGTAAGAAAGTTGGATCTCACAACGGTCAGCCATACCAGCCGCTACGATGTTTTTCGCTACGTAACGTGCTGCGTATGCTGCACTACGGTCAACTTTTGATGGATCTTTACCAGAGAACGCACCGCCACCGTGACGAGCTGCGCCGCCGTAGGTATCTACGATGATCTTACGACCTGTTAGACCACAGTCACCCATAGGACCACCGATTACGAAGCGACCCGTTGGGTTGATGAAGAAGTTTGTTTCTTTGTTGATCCACTCAGAAGGTAGCACTGGTTTAATGATCTCTTCCATTACCGCTTCACGCAGGTCTGAAGTTGAGATTGAATCACAGTGTTGAGTTGAAAGAACAACCGCGTCGATACCAACGATGTTACCTTGATCGTATTGGAATGTTACCTGAGATTTTGCATCAGGACGCAACCAAGGTAGTGTACCGTTTTTACGAACTTCTGCTTGCTTTTGAACAAGACGGTGAGAGTAAGTAATTGGCGCTGGCATTAGTACTTCAGTTTCGTTACAAGCGTAACCAAACATGATGCCTTGGTCGCCTGCACCTTGTTCTTTAGGGTCAGCTTTATCAACACCTTGGTTGATATCTGGCGACTGTTTACCGATTGTGTTTAGTACCGCACAAGAATCTGCGTCAAAGCCCATATCTGAATGTACGTAGCCGATTTCACGAACGGTTTCACGAGTTAACTCTTCGATGTCTACCCATGCTGAAGTCGTGATTTCACCACCCACCATTACCATACCGGTTTTAACGTAAGTCTCACATGCAACACGAGCCTTTGGATCTTGCTCTAGAATCGCGTCAAGAACCGCATCAGAAATCTGGTCTGCAATTTTATCTGGATGACCTTCTGATACTGACTCAGAAGTAAACAGGTGCTTAGCCATGTTAGCTCCACTATATCTGGTTTAAAACTGGGGAATGATAAACTCTCCAGCGCAAATTAATACTAATTTTTGTAGGTGTATCTACATCTAGACGTCTATTCTAAATTTGATTGCTCGAATTACAAGCTCTTTTTTGGTTTTTGTTATAACCAAACGTTTGCCTGATTTATTGATAATTTTAAGAACTTCGAACGATTTGGCGCGAAAGGTGCAATATTTGTGAGGTTTTGGACTGGAAAACGTTTGCACACCCAAGAGGGCTTTGAGAGAATTATGACCTACTTTTCGTTTCGCTTAATGTACTCAGGAGCAGACATGTCGTCTCGTAAACATCTTGCCAATGCAATTCGTGCTCTAAGCATGGATGGTGTTCAACAAGCTAACTCAGGCCACCCAGGCGCACCAATGGGTATGGCTGATATCGCTGAAGTTCTTTGGCGCTCTCACCTAAACCACAACCCATCAAACCCAGAGTGGGCCGACCGCGACCGCTTCGTGCTATCAAACGGTCACGGCTCAATGCTTATTTACTCTCTACTGCACTTAAGCGGTTATGAGCTATCTATTGACGATCTGAAAAACTTCCGTCAATTGCACTCAAAAACCCCAGGTCACCCAGAGTACGGCTACGCGCCTGGTATCGAGACAACAACGGGTCCTCTTGGTCAAGGCATCACTAATGCTGTTGGTATGGCTATCGCAGAGAAAGCACTAGCGGCACAGTTCAACAAAGAAGGTCACGACATCGTTGACCACTTTACGTATGTGTTCATGGGTGACGGCTGTCTGATGGAAGGCATCTCGCACGAAGCATGCTCTCTAGCAGGTACGCTAGGTCTAGGCAAACTGATCGCGTTTTGGGATGACAACGGTATCTCTATCGACGGTCACGTTGAAGGTTGGTTCTCTGACGATACACCTAAGCGTTTCGAAGCTTACGGCTGGCACGTAATCCCAGCGGTAGACGGTCACGATCCTGAAGCAATCAACGCAGCGATTGAAGCGGCTAAAGCGGATCCTCGCCCGACTCTAATCTGTACTAAAACAATTATCGGTTTCGGTTCTCCTAACAAGTCTGGTTCGCACGACTGTCACGGTGCGCCATTAGGTCACGATGAGATTCAAGCGGCTCGCGAATACCTAGGTTGGGAGTACGGTCCATTTGAAATCCCTGCAGATGTTTACACTGAGTGGGACGCAAAAGAAGCAGGTGCAGCGAAAGAAGCGGCTTGGAATGAAAAGTTCGAAGCATACGCAGCAGCTTACCCTGCAGAAGCAGCAGAGCTTAAACGTCGTCTAAACGGCGAACTTCCAGCGGAATGGGAAGAAAAAGCGAACCAAATCATTGCTGATCTTCAAGCAAACCCAGCGAATATTGCATCACGTAAAGCATCGCAAAATGCACTAGAAGCGTTTGGTCAAATGCTTCCTGAGTTTATGGGTGGTTCTGCTGACCTAGCGCCTTCTAACCTGACCATGTGGTCTGGTTCTAAGTCTCTAGAAACGGATGACTTCTCTGGCAACTACATCCACTACGGTGTACGTGAATTCGGTATGACCGCTATCATCAACGGTATCGCATTGCACGGTGGTTTCGTTCCTTACGGCGCAACATTCCTAATGTTCATGGAATACGCTCGTAACGCAATGCGTATGGCTGCGCTGATGAAAATTCAGAATATCCAAGTGTACACGCACGATTCGATCGGTCTTGGCGAAGATGGCCCAACTCACCAACCTGTTGAGCAAATGGCATCTCTACGCGTAACGCCAAACATGAGCACATGGCGTCCGTGTGACCAGGTTGAGTCTGCCGTAGCATGGAAACTAGCGATTGAACGTAAAGATGCACCAACAGCACTTATCTTCTCTCGTCAAAACTTAGCGCAACAAGATCGTACAGCTGAGCAAGTAGCGAACATCGCGAAAGGTGCTTACATCCTGAAAGATTGCGAAGGCAAGCCAGAGCTAATCCTTATCGCAACAGGTTCTGAAGTTGAGCTAGCAGTAGAAGCTGCGACTCAACTAACGGCAGAAGGTAAGAAAGTACGCGTGGTTTCAATGCCATCAACGGATGCATTTGACAAGCAAGACGCTGCTTACCGTGAAGCCGTTCTACCATCAGACGTAACAGCTCGTATCGCTATCGAAGCAGGTATTGCAGACTTCTGGTACAAGTACGTTGGTTTCGACGGTCGCATCATCGGTATGACGACATTTGGTGAATCTGCACCTGCTGGTCAACTATTCGAGATGTTTGGCTTCACGACTGAAAACGTAGTGAACACAGCAAAAGAATTGCTAGCGTAACTGCTAGATTGTCTCAATAGTCCGAACGTAAAGGACGACTGTTAGATACTAAAGTTGGAAAGGCCATCATTGCGATGGCCTTTTTGTTTTTTGTCAGGTTTTCCAACCTTGTGGAATGCTTTGGTGAATACAGTCTAAAAGTACGGATAAGCGCAGTGGTGGTCTTCCTGTAGGCGTATAGCAGTTAATGGAGATGGGCTCTGAAAGCCAACCTTCTAAGCAAGGTGTGATTCGACCCGGATGATGTTTCTCGTAGCCGCTTGCTGTCCAAGTTGGCAGCAGTCCAATACCATGACCATTCGCGATGCTGTCGATCTGCATTGCGATGTTGTCGCTGTATAAGCGACTCACAAATGGCTCTAAAAAGAACTCACCGTGTTGGGGGTGTGAGAGCATCAATCCATTTTCTTGTACCGAGCCAAAATCGATCCACGGATGCGCTTCAAGCTCTTTGGGGTGCAGGATCGAACCGTGTTGTTCAAGATAAGCTGGAGAGGCAAAGGGCGTGTAACGAAATGAGCCTAATACCTCTTTGCGCCAATCGAGATCTTTACGCTCACCGAGCCAGATGAACAAATCTGGGTCATGGTGCGCTTCAGAAAAGTCACTGGTAAGTTGAACCCTAACGTCAGGATTATCGGCAAGAAAACCGTTGAGCACACCACCTAGCCAACTTCTAACTAATGCTGTGTGACAAACAATATGCAGCGGCCCTGAAACTTGGTTTGTTAAACCTTGAAGCGCGTCATAACTCTCTTCACTGAGCTCAAGAATCTGGCGACTGTAGTGGGCAAAAATTTCTCCCGCTCTTGTCAGAACTAATCGGTTACCTTGTCTTGCGGTTAGAGCCTGACCGAAATCTTCTTCTAATTGTGCTAAGCGACGACTCAGCGTTGATTTAGGCTGGTTAAGGGCCTTGGCAGCGGCGGTCAAACTCTTATGCTGATTGAGCGCATCAAAGGCTCGAATTGATGCTAAGTCGTGCATATTTCATTTACTCCTTACTGCGTTATGCACGGGTTCCATAAATGGGAAGAACCGTTCCATAACTCTCACTATGCATCTCATTCTATTTGTGAATAATTCACTTTCGAAAATAATAATCATTATCAATTATGGAGATGTAGATGTCTACTCTTAGACTGCCAGTTATTACTGCAACTGGTATTTTAGCCTTCGTCAGTGTTCCTCATGTGTTTGCCAATGATGCGGTTTCTAAAATGGAAACAGTGGTTGTAACTGCATCAAGTTATGAGCAATCTCAAGCGGACGCGCCTGCAAGTATTAGTGTGATTTCGCGTGAGGAGTTAGACTCTCGTTATTACCGCGATGTGACTGATGCACTAAAAAGTGTGCCTGGTGTCGTCGTAACAGGTGGTGGTGACACTACCGATATCAGTATCCGTGGTATGGGTTCTAAATACACTTTGATACTGGTCGATGGTAAACGTCAAAGCACACGTGAAACTCGCCCAAATAGTGACGGCCCTGGTATCGAACAAGGCTGGTTACCCCCTCTTCAAGCGATTGAGCGAATTGAAGTTATCCGTGGTCCAATGTCGACGCTTTATGGCTCTGATGCGATTGGTGGTGTAATTAACGTGATCACGCGAAAAGACGCGATGGAGTGGACAGGTAATGTTCAGTTAGGCACGGTTCTGCAAGAAAACAGTCGCTCGGGCGGAGAGCAAAGCGCGAATTTCTTCGTCAATGGGCCGCTAGCCGAAAATCTATCTCTCCAAGTATACGGTCAGTATACCGCAAGAGAAGAAGACGATATTGAATACGGTTATGAAGATAAAGATATGCAAAGTATCTCTTCAAAACTGACCTACCAGATTAATGACCGCCATTCTGTGCAACTAGAGGGTGGCACATCGGCACAAAGTCGTCGCGGTAACGTTGGCCTTTCCGTACCAACGACGGGTTGCCGAAGAGGTTGTGAGGATTCACTCAACGAATATCGTCGTAATTATGTAACGCTAAGTCACAATGGCGACTGGGACTCGGTTGGCATCTCAGATACTTACTTACAACGTGAAGAGAGCGAGAACAAATCTCGTGAGATGACGATCACCAACACCACGTTCAAATCGAGCTTGGTGACTGGTATTGGAAACCATACGTTGACGACTGGTGTGGACGCCACTCATGCAGAGCTTGAGGATTTCACCTCCAACAAAGCGTCATCGAAGACCGAAACATCGAATACGCAGTGGGCTGTTTTCATTGAAGATGAGTGGAGAATCGCCGATCCGTTTAGCGTTACGCTTGGTGGTCGTCTAGATCATGACGAAAACTATGGTGCGCACTTTAGTCCGCGTGTCTATGGTGTATGGCGAGTTGACCCATCTTGGACTGTGAAAGGCGGTGTGGCAACAGGTTTCCGTTCTCCGCAATTACGTGAAATTACTCCTGGTTGGGCGCAAGTCAGTGGCGGCGGTAATATCTACGGTAACCCAGACCTTGACCCTGAAACGTCGCTAAACAAAGAAATCAGTGTCTTGTATCAAGGTGACTCTGGTTTAGATGTCTCTTTGACTGCGTTCCATAATGAGTTCAAAGACAAGATCACACGTGTTGTTTGTCCAGATACCATCTGTACAGATGGACCAAACCAATGGGGTGCAGATCCAACGTACCGCATTAACGTGGACGAAGCGGTCACACAAGGTATTGAAGCGACTTTAGCATCGCCATTAACGGAAACCATTTACCTCAGCTCGAGCTACACATTTACCGACTCAGAGCAAAAAACAGGTGAATACAAAGGCATGCCGCTGCAGCAGTTACCAAAGCATTTGTTTAATGTGGATGTAACTTGGCAAACAACAACAGATCTAGAAAGCTGGGCTAAAGTCACTTACCGAGGTAAAGAAATGGATCCGGTTACTGGCCCATCAAGAAACAGTATTGTAGAGCCTGCTTATACCTTTGTGGACGCTGGTGTGACATACCAGTTAACCGATAATACTCGTATTAAAGGCGCGATCTATAACTTGCTGGATGAGGAAATCAGTTACGAAGAATACGGATATGTCGAAGATGGTCGTCGCTACTGGTTAGGTTTAGACGTCGCATTTTAATTATTGTTGTAATAAGGCCGAGCATTGTCTCGGCCTTTTTTAATCCTGCTTTACTATGATTCAACAGGTGCGTTTTTCAGCCTGATCAGGTAGTATCTGTGACACGAAATTTTTGGTAGGGCGAAGGATAAATGCTAAAGGTTGCGATCAATGGATTTGGACGTATAGGTCGTAATGTTCTGCGAGCCGTGTATGAAAGCGGAAAACATCAGCAGATCAAGGTTGTGGCGGTTAACGAATTAGCGCAGCCAGAAGCGATGGCGCACCTACTGCAATATGACACTAGTCATGGTCGCTTCGGTAAAAAAATCTCCCACGACCAAGAACACTTGCATGTTCATCATGACAGCGGCGAATATGATTCTATTCGCATTCTTCACCTCTCTGAACTCGAATTACTTCCTTGGCGCGATCTAGAAGTCGATATTGTTTTGGATTGCACTGGCGTGTTTGGTTCACAAACCGATGGGCAAGCGCATATAGAAGCTGGCGCGAAGAAAGTGCTGTTTTCACACCCGGGCGCAAGCGACATAGATAATACGATTATCTATGGTGTGAACCACGAAACTCTGAAAGACGAGCACCGTGTTGTCTCCAATGGCTCTTGTACTACCAACTGTATCGTTCCCATCATTAAAGTGTTAGACGAAGCCTTCGGTATTGAGTCCGGTACCATAACCACGATTCACTCTTCCATGAACGATCAGCAAGTAATCGATGCGTACCATAACGATCTACGCCGTACCCGCGCAGCGAGCCAATCTATTATTCCGGTTGACACCAAGTTGCATAAGGGGATTGAAAGAATCTTCCCGAAATTTTCCAACAAATTCGAAGCAATTTCTGTTCGTGTCCCAACCGTTAACGTCACCGCAATGGATTTAAGTGTCACAATTAATACAAATGTGAAAGTTAATGACGTAAATCAAACCATTGTTAACGCATCTCAGTGTACATTACGTAACATTGTTGACTATACTGAATCGCCACTCGTTTCCATCGACTTTAACCACGACCCCCATAGTGCGATTGTAGATGGAAGCCAGACTAGAGTGAGTAACGGGCAACTCGTAAAAATGCTCGTTTGGTGCGACAACGAATGGGGCTTTGCTAACCGGATGCTGGATACTGCCTTAGCAATGCAAGCTTCTTCTCAAGTGGAGCAGTAATGACGAAGAAGTGATGGAGAATTTTTATTTCAAGCCTTGAAATAAATCCATGATATCTCCATATCATCTATAACCAGTTTGAAGAATTAACAGGCTTGGCAGGGTTGCCGAGTTTTCAAAAACTTTAATTATCAATATTTGAGAGGACACATCATGTCTGTAATCAAGATGACTGACCTGGATCTTGCAGGTAAACGTGTATTTATCCGTGCTGACCTAAACGTGCCAGTAAAAGACGGTAAAGTAACTTCAGATGCACGTATCATCGCATCTCTTCCAACTATTAAGCACTGCCTAGAAGCAGGCGCTAAAGTAATGGTTACGTCTCACCTAGGTCGCCCAACTGAAGGTGAATACGCTGAAGAGTTCTCTCTACAACCAGTTGTTAACTACCTAAACGACGCACTAGATTGTGAAGTTAAGCTAGCAAAAGACTACCTAGATGGCCTAGAGCTAAACGCTGGTGAACTTGTTGTTCTAGAAAACGTTCGCTTTAACAAAGGCGAAAAGAAAAACGACGAAGAGCTATCTAAGAAATACGCAGCACTATGTGACGTATTCGTAATGGATGCATTCGGTACGGCTCACCGCGCTCAAGCGTCAACTCATGGTGTTGGTATGCACGCACCTATCGCTTGTGCTGGCCCTCTTCTAGCAAACGAACTTGAAGCGCTAGGTAAAGCAATGGACAACCCAGCTCGTCCAATGGTTGCTATCGTAGGTGGTTCAAAAGTTTCTACTAAGCTAACTGTACTTGAGTCTCTATCTAAAATCGCTGACCAACTTGTTGTTGGTGGTGGTATTGCTAACACATTCATCGCAGCTGCTGGCCACAACGTTGGTAAGTCTCTATACGAAGCGGATCTAGTAGACACTGCTAAGAAACTAATGGATGAGTGTGCAATTCCAGTAGCAACTGACGTTGCATGTGCGAAAGCATTCGACGAAAACGCAGAAGCAGAAATTAAACACGTTTCTGAAGTACAAGACGACGACATGATCTTCGACCTTGGCCCAGATTCAACAGCTGAACTAGCAGAAATCCTTAAGAACGCGAAGACTATCCTATGGAATGGTCCAGTAGGCGTATTCGAATTCAAGAACTTCGAAGCAGGTACTAAAGGTATCTCAGAAGCTATCGCAGCATCTGAAGGCTTCTCTGTTGCAGGTGGTGGTGACACGCTAGCAGCTATCGACAAGTTCGGTATCAAGGCTGACGTTTCTTACATCTCTACAGGTGGCGGCGCTTTCCTTGAGTTCGTAGAAGGTAAAGTTCTTCCAGCAGTAGAAATGCTAGAAGCACGCGCTAAGTAATTAAAGCAAAGCGGGGGAGTGATTCTCCCGCTTTCTTGTTTGCTGCAACGTGTGAGGAACTCTGCTAGAATAGCCTCAGTTGTGAGCAAACGTTTGCAAGATTTTCAACTTAACAAGTTTTGTTTAAAAACGACAGATAAATAGGATTACATCCATGTCTAAGATCTTCGACTTCGTAAAACCAGGTGTTATCTCTGGCGATGACGTTCAGAAAGTATTTGAAGTTGCAAAAGAAAACAGCTTTGCACTTCCAGCAGTAAACTGTGTGGGTACTGACTCTGTAAACGCAGTACTTGAAGCAGCTGCAAAAGTTAAAGCTCCAGTTATCGTTCAATTCTCTAACGGTGGCGCTGCTTTCTTTGCTGGTAAAGGTCTAAAACTTGAAGGTCAAGAGGCTCAAATCCTAGGTGCTGTTGCTGGTGCGAAATACGTTCACGCTGTAGCTGAAGCTTACGGTGTACCAGTAATCCTACACACTGACCACGCTGCTAAGAAACTACTTCCTTGGATCGACGGTCTACTAGACGCTGGTGAAGAGTACTTCGCGCAAACTGGTAAGCCACTATTCTCTTCTCACATGATCGACCTTTCTGAAGAGTCTCTAGAAGAGAACATCGAGATTTCTGCTAAGTACCTAGAGCGCATGGCTAAAATGAACATGACTCTAGAAATCGAACTGGGTTGTACTGGTGGTGAAGAAGACGGCGTAGACAACTCTGATATGGATGCGTCTGAGCTATACACTTCTCCAGAAGACGTTGCATACGCATACGAGAAACTAAGCGCAATCAGCCACCGTTTCACTATCGCAGCATCTTTCGGTAACGTACACGGCGTGTACAAGCCAGGTAACGTTGTTCTAACTCCAACTATCCTACGTGATTCTCAAGCGCACGTTTCTGAGAAATTCGGTCTTCCAGCGAACTCTCTAAACTTCGTATTCCACGGTGGTTCAGGTTCTTCTCTAGAAGAAATCCGTGAGTCTATCGGTTACGGTGTTATCAAAATGAACATCGATACTGATACACAGTGGGCAACTTGGGATGGTATCCGTAAGTTCGAAGCTGAAAACCACGATTACCTACAAGGTCAAATCGGTAACCCAACTGGTGAAGATGCGCCAAACAAGAAGTACTACGATCCACGCGTATGGCTACGTGCTGGTCAAGCTTCAATGGTAGCTCGTCTAGAGCAAGCATTTGCTGACCTAAACGCAGTTGACGTACTATAATCGTTACTGATTAAGTTACTTAAAAACCCGCTTTTTGAGCGGGTTTTTTTATGTCTATCATTTCGCCCCTATGTTTCTTTCCCTGTTTTCCTATTGATATCTTTATGCGTCAGGTTGTATTTTTCTGGTGGGATGTTCCCCCTTTAACGTTTTTAAATAAAAACATAGGAATATCAGTCATAGGAGTGGCGAAATAAGAGTGCATTGCGTAACCTGTAACAAGCCAATATCAGAAAACTCTGATAAAGTCTTGTTTTGCATATCTTTGCGAAACTCTGACTTTGAAAAAAGTCAAAGTTGGGATATTGTGCCAAAAATCTGACACTGTTCAGTGGGGCAATAGGGATGTTGTTTTAGAAAAGAGCCTTTAAAAAACAAGGTTCATAAATTAACGGCAATTGGATTTATATATCTTTATTTTTGAGGATAAGAATTATGGTAGGTGAATCGGTGGGTATCGATACCACTTTAACGGATGGTCTAACTCAGGCTGAAACTTGGCTGACAAACAACTCAGATCTACTGGTTCAGTACGGTGTGAACATTATCTCTGCGCTGCTTATTCTGTTTATCGGTAATATTATCGTTAAAGCAGTCGCTGGTAGTGTTTCTAAAGTACTAGAAAAGAAAAACATGGATAAGGCTGTCGTTGAATTTATTCACGGTCTTGTTCGTTACTTGCTATTTGTAATCGTACTTATCGCCGCTCTTGGTCGATTAGGCGTTCAAACCGCTTCAGTCGTGGCTGTAATCGGTGCGGCAGGTCTTGCTGTTGGTCTTGCGCTACAAGGTTCACTATCAAACTTTGCAGCTGGTGTACTCATTGTTGCGTTCCGTCCATTCAAATCTGGCGACTACGTAGAAATTGGCGGTGTAGCGGGTAGTGTTGAAGCAATTCAAATCTTCCAAACTGTTCTAAAAACACCAGACAACAAGATGGTTGTTGTGCCTAACTCGTCAGTAATCGGTGGTGCAATTACTAACTACTCTCGTCATGCAACGCGACGTGTCGACCTAGTGATTGGTGTGTCATACAAAGCGGATCTTAAATTAACGAAGAAAGTAATTCGCGAGACGCTAGAAAAAGATCCGCGTATCTTGAAAGATCCTGATATCACAATCGGCGTACTTACGCTGGCAGACTCTTCAGTAAACTTTGTGGTTCGCCCATGGGTGAAAACTGCAGATTACTGGGGCGTATACTTTGATGCAATGCAAGGTATTAAAGAAGCATTGGATGAAAATGGTATCGAAATTCCATTCCCACAAATGGATGTTCATCTGAACAAAATCGACGCTTAATACAAGCGGTAGATATTCGAAAGCGAGGCCAATTGGCCTCGCTTTTTTATATCTCATAAAGAATGTGATTACCGGCAAGCAATAGACGTTTTAGATGTTTACCTGCAAAGCCAAAGGTGAATTCAGGCAATCCTGGCGTATAGAGCAACTCTTCGTGTTGATACAGGGTTGTATCAACAATGAGCGTGACATATTCAGGTAAGCCAATCGGACATACCGCTCCAGGCAAACAACCTAATACTTCGACCATTTCATCGTCGTCACAAATTGAGGGGCGTTTGCCTGTGACGGCTTTTATTTGTTTGGCATCGAGGCGAGAGTCTTTTTCTGTTAGATAAATTGCGTAGCCTTGCCCTTTAAGTTTTAAGAAGAGGCTTTTGGTGTGCGTGCCTGTCCATCCAAGCTCGGACGCAATTCTTATATCCGTGTCAAAGTCTAAGATGGCTTCATGCTGCCATTCCCGAAAAGGAATAGAGAGCGCGTTGAGTCGCTCTCTATTGATATCATAGATACGCTTTAGTGACTCCATGTCTTTGTTGTCCTGTTGATTACCAGTACTTTTCAATAAGTTCACTAGCTAAAATATACGCTATCGTGAACATCATTACTGCGACCGCGATGTCGATGCCTTTTTTCACTCTTGGCTTTGATAGGGTAGGGCCTAGTTTTGCGGCTCCTATCGACAAGGTATAGAACCAAACAAAGGAAGCCATCATCGTACCTAGTGCAAAAGCAATTCGGTCATGGCCTTCAAACTGTCCACCAATAGAGCCCAGAATAACGACTGTATCTAAGTACAAATGTGGGTTAAGTACAGTGACGGCTAACGCGCCTAATATGACCGTTCGACGACCACGAGCGACGACTTCACCTTTTGATTCTGAGTCACTGTCTGACTTAAACGCGCTCTTAAGTGACAGTAATCCATAAAAGCTCAGGAAGGCAATACCACCAAGGGTCACCGATGTTAGTAAGATTTCATTTTGAGACAAAATCGCACCACCACCAAAGATACCTAGAGAAATGAAGATCATATCTAGGATGCTACAAATAGTGGCAGTCGTCAGGTGATGATTGCGCTTTATGCCTTGATTTAAGACATACGCATTTTGTGCGCCGATCGGAATGATCATTGATGCCCCTAAACCAAATCCTTGCAATAGAACCCACAAGCTCACACTTCACCTCACTTCAAAATAACCAATAAATGCTCAGAAGAGTGAAAGATAAAGAGTTTATCTAAATAAGTATAATTAATGATTTTAATATTATATTAGCCAAGCTAATTTAAGGGTCGATGTTTTATCAGGAGAGGAAGAGCAGGATGAGAGGGTTGGACTATAAATGGATTGAGGCATTAGATGCCGTGGTTTATCAGGGGAGCTTTGAGCGTGCAGCTGAGCATTTATTTGTCTCGCAATCAGCGATTTCTCAACGTATTAAACAATTAGAAAAGTTTCTCGCACAACCCGTTTTGGTTCGTAGTCAACCACCCAAGCCAACGCCGATTGGTAAAAAGTTATTAGGCCTTTATCGTCGAGTGCGCTTACTCGAGCATGAAATTCTGCCCGAACTCAAGAATGATACCAGTACTCGACCTGTACAACTCTCTTTGGCGACCAATGCTGATAGCCTTGCTACTTGGCTACTGCCTGCACTGCAAGATGTCATGAAGCAGCGTCAAGTTGAACTCAAACTCACTATCTACGGTGAATCTCGTTCCATCGAAAAGCTAAAAAGTGGCGAAGTGACGGGGGCGATCAGCTTAGAATCCCAGCCGATACCTGGCTGTAGAGCGGATTACTTGGGACGTGTTGATTACGTTTGTGTCGCGAGTCCGGAGTTTTATCAGCGTTACTTTGCTCAAGGCGTCAATAACCAGACTTTGGCCAAGGCGCCGGCCGTTTCGTATGATCAATATGATGACCTACATAAAACCTTTCTTACCGAGCATTTCAATGTCAGCCCTGATAGCGTCATTCACCATAACATCAGCAGCTCTGAAGCGTTTCTAAAAGTGGCGTTAGCTGGTGTAGCCTATTGCTTAATCCCTCGTTTGCAAATTACCGACGAGCTAGAGCGTGGCGCGTTGGTTGATGTTACTCCCGGTTTTTTAATGTCCCATCGGATTTATTGGCATCATTGGCAACTGGAAACGGGGGTTCTACAAGAAATCTCACACGCGATAGTCGGGTATGCTCAGCGACACTTACCTCAATAAGTTCATTGTCGCATCGATGGGTTCATTGCCGACAGAGTGTTTCGTTGAAAAATTACGCCAATGTTACATAGTCAAAGTTGTGTTAGAAGTCATTCTGAGTGCTTGGATAATCGACAGAAGTTTCTATTATGAAACCATACACTTTCTCAGTAGTGATAGTTTTGTCTGAATCTTGAGCCTCTCTGCTGAGAGTAAGTACTTTATTTTTGTATGGATGGATTTATTGAATGAGACTGTATTCATTTTTGCTGGCTTCTGCACTCAGCCTTACTAGTGCTTCAGTGTTGGCGAACTCGCCTGAATTTGCTCACGTAACGACGACTGGTTATGGTGAAGTTATTGCTACACCAGATATGGCGACGTTTTCTGTAAAAGTGGTAGACACGACAATGACTGCTGAACAGGCCAAGCAGTCAGTAGACAAAACCGTTGAGCAATTTCTGAAAAATTTGTCTGATGCTGGCTTATCAAAAGACAATGTTACCAGCTCGAATTTATACCTTGCGCCTCAATACCACTACCCTAAATCAGGCAAAGCAGAGCTCGTTGGTTATCGCGCTTCTCGTAGCATTGATGTGACGGTTACGGATCTAAAAAACCTAAACCAGTACCTAGATATGGCGTTAGAAGCAGGGATTAATCAGGTTGATAATATTCAACTTAAGGTAAGCAACCAGGCTGAGTATCAGCAAAAGGCACGCATGGCGGCTATCCAAGATGCGCGAGAAAAAGCAGCGTCACTGGCTACTGGCTTTGAGAAAAAATTGGGTGATGTCTGGCAGATCAATTACAGACAGATGCACGTTCAGCCAGTTCTAATGCGCTCGATGGCGATGGACAGTAAAGAAGGGGCAAACAGCTACCAGGATTCTACCATGATTATTCGCGATCAAGTTGACGTGATTTACAAGCTGAAGTAATACTGGGTGCAAAAAGAAAAGGCAGGGTATTCCCTGCCTTTGTTATTTCTGCTTCACAAATTAGTGATTAGTGAAGGATACGAGCACGGATAGTGCCTTCAATACTTTTCAGTTTCGCTAGTGCTTCTTCTGAGCGCTCGGTTTCAACATCGATCACTACGTAGCCGATTTCAGCGGCTGTTTGTAGGTACTGTGCGGCAATGTTAATGCCGTCTTCCGCGAAGATGGTGTTGATCTGAGTAAGAATACCAGGACGGTTTTTATGGATGTGAAGCAAGCGAGAGCATTCACCACCGTGCTCTGGCAGTGACACCTCTGGGAAGTTTACGCTTGAAAGCGTAGAGCCGTTGTCAGAGTACTTCGCCAGTTTTCCTGCGACCTCAACACCGATGTTCTCTTGTGCTTCTTGCGTTGAACCACCAACGTGTGGAGTGAGGATGACATTATCGAACTTCTGTAAAGGAGATTCGAACGGGTCGGCATTCGTTTTCGGTTCTGTCGGGAATACATCAATCGCAGCGCCCGCAATATGACCTGCTTCTAAACTATGGCAAAGCGCTGGAATATCCACGACAGTGCCGCGTGCTGCATTAATAAAGATTGAGCCTGGCTTCATGCGAGCAAACTCAGCTTCACCCATCATATTTTTTGTTTCTGGCGTTTCAGGAACGTGCAGAGAAATTACGTCACACTTGTTTAGTAGTTCACTCATGGTATGTACTTGCGTCGCATTACCAAGGGACAATTTGTTCTCGATGTCGTAGTAGTAAACGCGCATACCTAAGTTTTCGGCAATAATACCTAGCTGCGTACCAATGTGGCCGTATCCGATAATGCCAAGACGTTTGCCACGTGCTTCGTAAGAGTTGTCAGCACTTTTCTTCCAAATACCGCGATGTGCAAGCGCATTCTTTTCAGGAATGCCACGCAGAAGTAGTAGGATTTGACCAAGTACCAGCTCCGCCACACTGCGTGTGTTAGAGAACGGTGCATTAAACACAGGAATGCCGCGTTTTGCTGCTGCGTCTAGGTTTACTTGGTTAGTACCGATACAAAAACAGCCAATTGCAACCAGTTTATTCGCCGCATTGATTACCTCTTCGGATAGGTTCGTACGGGAGCGAATACCGATGAAGTGCACGTCTTTAACCGCTTCAATCAATTCTTCTTCCGGAAGGGAACCTTTATGGTACTCAATGTTGGTATAACCAGCTGCTTGAAGAACTTCAACTGAAGAAGGGTGGAGTCCCTCTAACAAGAGGATCTTAATCTTTTCTTTTTCCAGTGAAACTTTGGCCATTTTTTCTCGTCCTTAAAATGGAAAGGTGGGCTAATGTGGCGCACATTGGGCAAAACTATTAAAAAGGGGATAATTGATAGTTTTGTAGGAGGACAAACGTTTCCTTGTGCGTCTTCTGTTCAATAAAGTAACAAAAAAAAATTGCTTTGGGTAAGAAAATTACGGAATAAGAGATAATTTTCTTAGAGAAAGGAATAAAAAACGGTGCCTTGCAGCACCGTATGTAATGAAATAACAGAAAAGTGAACCAGATAGGTCGATTTGAGCTGTTATTTATTCTTCAATTTTTGCGCCTTCTGGTGTACCTGTGATTACGACGTCAGCACCACGGTGAGCAAAAAGACCCACAGTCACCACACCCGCGATACCGTTGATCTTGTCTTCCATTTCTTTCGGGTTAGTAATCTGCATGTTGTGTACATCCAAAATTACGTTGCCGTTGTCAGTCACAACGCCTTCACGGTAAGCCGGGTCACCACCCAGTTTTACTAATTCGCGCGCAACGTAAGAGCGTGCCATTGGGATCACTTCTACAGGTAGTGGGAACTGACCTAGTACGTCAACTGCTTTGGTGCCGTCAACAATACATACAAACTTATCAGAGATTGCTGCGACAATTTTCTCACGAGTCAGAGCCGCGCCGCCGCCTTTGATCATTTCACGTGCTGGGTTAATTTCGTCTGCGCCATCAACATACACATCCAGCTTCATTACGTCGTTACACTCGTATACTTCAATACCAAGCTCTTTAAGGCGCTCAGTTGAAGCGACAGAGCTAGACACTGCACCTTTAATATCGTCTTTGATAGTGCCTAGTGCATCGATGAAGTGATTCACGGTAGAGCCAGTACCAACACCGACAATGCTGCCTTTCTCAACATATTTTAGTGCTGCCCAACCAGCCGCTTTTTTCATTTCATCTTGAGTCATGCCAATCTCCTGAATAGATGTTCGTTAACGTTTGCGGGCGTGATTATAGCGGCTTACTTGCCACTTTCCCATTGCCATATTCGGCTTGGGGTCACGATCTTAGGTAATGGAATGTCCCAGCTTTCAATTGGTAAGCGTTCTACATGTTGGCAGTCGTGAGCGATACCAACAGGCTTGGCACCTTCTCCGGTTATAAACCAATGAGACAGGGTACGGTCATAATACCCTCCGCCCATGCCTAAGCGGTGGCCGATGCTGTCGAATCCAACCAAAGGTGTACAAATGATATCAAGTTGACGAACGGGCTTGAGGTGGCGGATGTCCAGTTTGGGCTCTAAGATGCCGTATTTGTTGTAGACCAATTGATCATCACTTACGTACAGAAGAAACAGTAACTGACCTTTGGAAAACGGATGGATGACAGGTAGATAAACCGATTTTCCCTGTTGCCACAACCATTCAATGAGCGGCTTGGTATCAAGTTCACCGTCAGCAGAAAGATAAATAGCAATATACTGTGCTTGCTGGATTTCAGGAAGTTGAGAGAACTGAGTGACAAGGTCGATCCCCGCTTGGAATTGCGTATCGCTACACAATGCGTTGCGCTTTTCACGAATCAGTTTGCGGAAGTCTTGTCGAGAGAGGTCTGACATAGAGAGAATACCCCAGGGTGCCGTTGAGGATTGTGGCCCTTGAACCAGCTGGTTCAAGGCGGATCAGCAATGACAACCGTAGGCTTCTCGGTACATGCCGAGCTTGCTCAATAGTTACCAAATACTAACCCTTAGGTATTGCTTATCGGCTCAGGGACTTAAATCCTGCTGACGCACACCCCAGGGTAAATTTTGTATTTACTGCTGTCCTTGCGTAACTTTGCTTAGTGCGTTCTCAAGAGACGCAGTGAGCTTTTCCATTCGCTCAGTAATTTCTTGCTGTTGACCGTTTGATTCGTATGACTTGGTGTGCAACTCATAACAAATATTCAATGCAGCGAAGGTCAGCAGTTGGATTTCATTGGTTACCTTAGTACGTTCGCTCATTTCTTTCAATCGGCGATCCAGATCTTTTGCCGCTGCAACAAGAGACTCTTCTTGTCCTGTCGGACAATTTACTCGTGTAACTTTGCCTAATATTTCAACGTCGATCGCTTGATTGCTCATGATGAATAAACTCTATATTCGCGCTATCTAAGGTGTTGCTTCATACAACTACCGAGGAGCAAACTATAGGAAAACCGCTATTAAGATTCAAGCATTTCCCATCACAGAAAGAGAAATGATGACGAGATCACACAGGAATTGGGCAAATTGAGCAAATGCTGTTCAAAATTGAATTTGATAGCCGTTTCAGACCACTAACCTTGATGGTAGGATATACCAATACATTATTATGCAAGAATGAGCCAAGTTATGAGTGAAATCACCCTTCCTGAATACCAATCTATTGCTGCTGAACTGCAATCTGCAAGCCTAGCAGTAACACCTGCGGAATTACATGGCTTATTTGTCGGCATGTTAAGTGGTGGATTGGCGATTAATGATCAAACTTGGCAGCCTATTCTGTTTGACTACACCAATGATGGCATGGGTTGGCCTTCTACTGCGCTAGCTTTTGCTCAAAGCGTATTCACCGTTACTGTCAATGAACTCACGGGCACGTCGATGGAGCTGTCTTTATTATTGCCAGATGAGCCGGGAGAAGAAGGCTTATTCACGTTGGCTGACAGCGTGTCCGATTTCGTAAACCACTTTATTTCTGGGTTAGGTCTAGCAGGTGTTGCGCTAAATAAAGCGTCAGATGACGCTAAAGAAGCATTGGCTGATCTAGAAGAGATTGCCAAATTAGGCATTGATGAAGATGATGACCTCGGTGAACAAGCGCAATTGCTAGAACAAGTGATTGAACACATCAAAGCTTGCGTACTAACGATTCATGCTGAGTTTGGTGTTCGCCCTGAAAGTAGCGATAAAAAGCCTACTATTCATTAATCGTAGATGGTCCAGAGGTTAGCATGAAGCAATATGATGTAGTCATTGCTGGTGGTGCCATGGCTGGTGCAACGTTAGCATTGGCGATTGACCATTTGTCCCAGGGAAAGCTCCGCATTGCCGTCGTTGAGCCTTTTAAAGCGCAGTCAGATATGCACCCTGGTTTTGACTCTCGCTCAATCGCATTGTCTTACGGTACTGTCAATCTGTTGCGTCAACTACAGCTCAGGACTTCATTAGAACCGTTTGTCACACCTATTGAACATATCCACGTTTCTGACCGCTCTCATGCTGGGATGACGGAAATTACCAAGCAAGAGATTGGCGTTGAAGCACTAGGGTATGTTGTCGAATTAGCCGATGTTGGTCGCGTATATCAAGAATTATTAGATAGCAGCGCATCCATAACGCTGTTTTGCCCTGACTCTGTTACCGATATCGAGCGCGAGCAAGACTGTACCCATATTACGTTGAAAAGCGGTGAGCAGCTTGACGCAAAACTGTTGGTGGCAGCCGATGGTGCTGTTTCAACCTGCTGTCAGAAAATTGGTTTAGAGCTTTCTGAGCAAGATTTTGAACAAGTGGCTGTCATTGCCAATATTGTGACTCAAGAACCTCATCAGGGTAGAGCCTTTGAACGTTTTACTGAAAATGGCCCTGTTGCTTTATTGCCAATGAGTGACAATAGAATGTCCTTAGTTTGGTGTCTGCACCCTGAGGAAGCCCAAGCAGTTCTTGAGTTATCTGACCAAGCATTTCTCCAACGTTTACAACAAGATTTTGGCTGGCGTTTGGGCGCGATGAAAAAAGTGGGACGACGTGCGAGTTACCCATTGCTTCTTCGCCATCGAAAGCAAAATATCTCTCATCGTTTTGCGATTGTTGGGAATGCGGCGCAAACGCTGCATCCGATAGCTGGACAAGGTTTTAATCTTGGTATTCGCGACGTTGTCTCGCTAGCAGAAGAAATCGTGCAGCAAAGCGATGATGTTGGTCTTTATCAAGGCTTGATGCGCTTTAGTCAGCGTAGAGAGGCAGACCGAAGCGAAACGATCTGGCTAACCAGTGCCTTAGTGCATATTTTTTCAAATGATTTACCCGCGATGCGAATTGGGCGAAATACAGCCTTAGCAGCGATGGATAACCTTTCTATTTTTAAGCAGCCGCTACTGCGCCATACGCTTGGTTTGGTAAAACGATGAACGGCCGCACTGAATTAGGTAATAAAAAGCAATGATGCAAAGTGTAGATATCGCCATCATCGGCGGAGGGATGGTTGGGTTGGCACTTGCTGCCGCGTTCAAGGACAGCGATCTGCGTGTCGCCGTAATAGAAGGCAAGGTGCCAGATGAGTCGTTGAAAGAGTTACCTGATGTGCGTGTGTCTGCGTTGAGCCGTTCTAGTGAGACGATCTTGCGTAAGCTTGGCGCTTGGCAGGGGATAGAGCAACGCCGAGCTTCACCATACTACGGTATGGAAGTGTGGGAGCAAGATAGCTTTGCTAGTATTGAGTTCAATGCACAAAGCATGGCACAACCTGATTTAGGGCATATTGTTGAGAATCGAGTGATTCAACTCGCACTGCTCGAACAAGTCCAAAAGCTCGATAACGTCACTATGTTTATGCCTGCACGTTGCGCGACCTTAGCGGTGGGCGAACAAGAAAGTTGGTTGACGCTCGACAATGGTCAAGCCATGACGGCTAAGTTAGTGGTCGGAGCCGATGGGGCAAACTCGTGGCTTCGTCATCAAATGGATATTCCGTTAACGCATTGGGATTATGGGCATCATGCTCTGGTCGCGAATGTTAAAACCGCTGCTCCGCATAATAGCATTGCACGACAGATTTTTACTCCTCAAGGGCCATTGGCGTTTTTGCCAATGTCGCAACCAGATATGTGCTCTATTGTTTGGTCCACTGAGCCAAATCGTGCAGAGCAGCTATTGGCAATGAGTGAGCATGATTTCAACAAAGCATTGACGAGCGAATTTGATACACGACTTGGTCTATGTGAAGTCGTGGGAGAGCGTGCCGCGTTTCCTCTGAAAATGCGTTATGCGCGAGATTTTGTTGTGGAGCGAGTCGCATTGGTTGGTGATGCGGCCCATACCATTCATCCTCTAGCGGGCCAGGGGGTAAATTTAGGTCTATTAGATGCAGCCAGCCTCGCTCAAGAGGTGTTAGCGCTATGGAAGCAAGGCCAAGATATTGGCAGCAAACGCAACCTAAGAGGTTATGAGCGTTGGCGCAAAGCGGAAGCAGCAAAGATGATCGCTGCAATGCAAGGGTTCCGAGACCTGTTCTCTGGAGAGAATCCTGCTAAGAAGCTGGTTCGTGGCATTGGTTTGAGTTTAGCGGGTCAATTGCCGGGAGCGAAAGATGAGATCATGAAGCGTGCGCTTGGTCTAAAAGGTCATCTGCCTGATCTGGCACGTCACTAGGTGTAAAGCGAACTTCAAATACACAAAAGGCTGGTTAATCCAGCCTTTGTTTTATCAACGTTTTGCTAAGCATATGCGCATCGGAGTTTCATTATTTCTTGGTTGATCTCTTTGACCGCTCGGAAATGGCGTTGCTCTGCTTTCTCCGGCAGTATTAACTTGCCGTTATCAAACTCGAATCTACCGACCCCGTAAATATAAATTCTTCCTTTAAAAAGACGACTTATATGTTTAGCAATCATACTTGGTGTATAGCGCTTAAACAGTCTCATATTTACTTTCCTTTTATCTAACCTAGCCTAGGTATTCTACGTTTTGGACGCGAAAATTATTGTGACAGCCATAGTATTAAATACAGATGTAGGGTGTTGCGTCAGAGATTTGTGTTGTCTTAGACAATTTGACAGTGTCATCTCTTAAATAGCGTGAGGATTACCCCAAAAAATCACCGTTCAAGGAACCCTTACAACAATACACTCCTTTTTACGTGACGCATTAAGCAATAGTTTTGTTACAGAATTAAGAATAGAACGAAAATGATTGTTTGCTAATTGTTTCTATTAAGGTGGTATCCAACAGAACAAACTTTACGTCCTAACCGTTAGAGAAAGAGGAAGAGAAAAAAGTTCCGTACAAAAAAAAGCCCGCTTCAGCGGGCGAATAGTCACAGATGCATTACACAAAAGTGGACAGCTGACGGTATGAATACTGTCATTCAGTCAGCTGATTCACTTTATGTTGGTTAAGTGCTTGTTTGAAACTTAACCAACAAATTCAGCATATACGAGTTTTATCTTTGTGACTATTTATGTTTTATATGTGATTAAAAATTCTCTCGTCTATTTTTATAGATATGAGCGAGATCACGTGATGATAGAAACACTACGTGCTATTACATTATTTTTAGACGATTAACGACAGATCTCAGCTACGGTCGGCTGACACAATTGGATAAGATCTTGGATAGAAAGCGCCAGTCCAGCCATGCGATCGCCACTGCTGATCGTGACTTCCTGTTCTTCTAGTAAGCTAGGATCGAACACGATCGGCATGTGTCGTTTGAGTAATAGTGGAGTGACAGTACCAATTTTGTAACCCGTGATGGCCTCAACGTCGGCTTGATCAACGCAAGTCATCCGGCGGCATTGCAGTAACGATCGCACTTTTTTGGGATCGACACTACGATCACCAGGCGCACAGGCGAGTGCGTATTGATTTCCCATGTCTCGTAGCAAGATTGCTTTCACCATTTGAGAAGGGCGAATGCCGCGTTGTTGCGCGGCATCCTCAATAGTCGTTGCTGGTCTTTGATGCGGTAACAGACGAAACGGAATGTGTTGGTCTGTGAGAAATTGCATCAAAGGAGTATTGATTGTATTACTCATCATCAAGACTGTAAGGCAGTGATTCGATTGTCCACTCACATTCTGGTTGAGCAACCAAACGAAGACGAGTGTCTTCATCGAGATTATTGGGCAGTACGATCAGGCCAATCGCTTGATTGTCGCTGAACTGGTAGTGGTTTAATAAAGCACCCACTGAACGCCAGTTTTCACCCACGCTGCGTTCGAGCTCAATTGGCTCGTCACTGAATGGAGCAGAAGTTGCCCCTTTTACGATGTACATCGCACGTTTATTTGTACCGCGATACTTAGCTCGTGCTACCGTTTCTTGTCCTGTGTAGCAGCCCTTTGTGAAGCTAATGCCTCCTAAAGCTTGCACGTTGAGTGCTTGTGGAATGTGAGCATTCTGCGCGGATGCAGAGACAAATGGTAAACCAGCTTCAATGTCGAAACGATTCCAAAGCTCATTTGTCGTAAGGGCAGCATCTGTATTTTCAATGAATTGTTGCGCAGCTGACGCACTTAATATCAGTAGCCAGCGGCTTTGTGAAACTTGTACCGCGGTGCCGCCTTCAACAGGGCGAACGCTGCCAGTCGTTTTGCTCATTGAAGAAATAAGCTCGTCGGCTTTGACGCCTGCAACACCTAAGATAACTTCATCAGAAGCTTCAATCGTTACTTTAGAGAAAATGGCGTATTTTTTTATTTCGCTAAGTTCTACGTCAATCGCCGATTTTGGTTGGATCATGCCGTAGCCATCGTGGTGATGGAAAAGGCGGAACACACTCCACACTTTACCTTTCGCATCACAATGTGCGCCTAATGTTGATTGGTCTTGTTCTAAAGAAACGACATCGCAGGTAACCTGACCTTGTAAGTATGATTTTTTATCGTCACCGACCATGGTGATCATGCCGAAATTGTCCAGCAGCGAGATAGATAACTCTGGAAGTGCGTCTTGAGTTGAGAGAGGTAGTGCTGAAAAACGAGTTTGCCATTCCATAATTACAATGCCTTTTGAAGATATTTTTCCGCTATGTTATACCCAAATAACCTTGAGATACTAGGGGAGCGATTTACGAATCAACATTTGTCTGCTTTCACTATCGTATTGTGACCCGCACACTAGTGACGTAGCACATCCCTTGTTACACTCCGCACTAACAACAAGACATCTATGAAGGAATAGTGAATGTACACTCCGGAAGAAAAAGCGCGTATTAAATGGGCTTGCCGTCGAGGCATGCTTGAGCTTGACGTAGTAATTATGCCGTTTTTTGAAGAGTGCTTTGATACTCTGAGTGAACAAGAGCAGCGTGACTTTGTTTCTTTACTTGAATGCGATGATCCTGATCTGTTTACTTGGATAATGGGGCATGGCCGCAGCGAAAACTTAGGTCATGCTGCAATGGTTGATAAAATTGTCGCCCATAACCTCAGCAAAGTTCGTTAATTTTACCGCTTCTCCCTCTCTGACTGCCCGAGTTCTCAATGTAATACTTTTCTTACTGATGACTTGGGCCGTTACCCTCTCTAGCATCCCTCTCGTATTATCGATTTATTTGTTATTAATGATTGTTAAGGCACTATTGAGCCAAGGCTTTGTTAAACCGACAAGTCAGGGTTATTGGTATGTGCATTGCGACGGCTCGGTTAGGTTTGAGGCCCTCGAGTATAGTGAATGTTCGGCGGCTCTTGAGTCTGAAAAGGATCAGTTACAACGAATCGATACATCGACATTGCCATTCAAGATAACATTTCGATTGGAGTCTGGCCGTAGCGTCACGATTTGGCGTGATAGCTGTGACGATCAGCATTACCGTCAATTATCTTTGGTATTACGCCAGTGGGAAATGAAACAGGGAGCCAATGCTCCCTGTTGATGAAATAGTTTATTTTGTCGAATTAAAGCTGTTTAGCTGGAACCAAAATCGTTGGTCCGCTGTTTTCCAGTTGATTTGGATAATCGAGTGTATAGTGCAAACCACGACTCTCTTTGCGTTGCATCGCACAGCGAACCATCAGCTCTGCTACTTGTAAAAGGTTACGCAGTTCTAATAAGTTGTTCGATACACGGAAGTTGCTGTAGTACTCATGCGTTTCTTGTTGCAACAGTTGGATACGGCGCAAGGCGCGTTCTAAGCGCTTATCTGTCCGTACAATGCCCATGTAGTCCCACATAAACAGTCGAAGTTCGTGCCAGTTGTGCTGAATGATCACTTCTTCATCACTGTTGGTCACTTTACTTTCATCCCAGCATGGCACCTGAGAAGGAAGCTCCACATTAGTGTGATGTTTTAGAATATCTTTCGCCGCAGACCAAGCATAAACCACGCATTCGAGAAGTGAATTTGATGCCATGCGGTTAGCACCATGCAGCCCTGTATAGCTGACTTCGCCAATTGCATACAAGTTTTTAAGATCGGTGCAGCCATTTCTATCCACCATGACACCGCCACAAGTGTAGTGCGCAGCAGGTACGATTGGGATTGGCTCTTTGGTCATATCAATGCCCAAGTCCATTAAACGTGAGTAAATGGTTGGGAAGTGCTTAGTAATAAAGTCCGCAGGTTTGTGACTGATGTCGAGGTACATACAGTCGGCACCCAAACGCTTCATTTCGAAGTCGATAGCACGAGCCACGACGTCACGCGGAGCAAGCTCTTTACGCTCATCGAAATCTGGCATAAAGCGAGAACCATCGGGACGACGCAGGTAAGCACCTTCACCACGTAACGCTTCGGTCAACAAGAAGTTACGTGCTTCTGGGTGATATAAACACGTCGGGTGGAACTGGTTAAACTCCATATTTGCCACACGACACCCTGCACGCCAAGCAATGGCAATACCATCACCAGACGAAACATCTGGGTTAGAGGTGTATTGATAAACTTTTGAAGCGCCACCTGTAGCGAGAACCACAAATTTGGCTCGCACGGTTTCGACATGCTCTTCGTTGCGGTTCCAAATATAAGCACCGATAACTTTGTTTTTATCACCGCCAATTTTGTCTTCGGTGATTAAGTCCAGAGCATTGTGACGTTCGAGAACATGAATGTTTGGATGGTTGTGAGCGTTATCTTGCAGAGAGGTTTGCATCGCCATACCTGTTGCATCTGCCGCGTGAAGAATACGACGACGGCTATGGCCACCTTCTCGAGTTAAGTGGTAACGAGGCTCATCGTCAGAGTCATCCTCTTCACGATCAAATGGGACACCACCGTCGATCAACCACTGTACGCACTCTTTTGAATGTTCAGCAATGAACCTCACGGTGTCCTCATCGCAAATACCATCGCCGGCGATTTGCGTGTCTTCAACGTGTGAATCAATGGTGTCTGACTCATCAAATACAGCAGCAATACCACCCTGGGCATAATAGGTCGCCCCTTCGCTGCGTGGCCCTTTACTCAGCACCATCACTTTACAGTGGTTAGCAACGCGCAAAGCCAACGACAAACCAGCCGCGCCACTCCCTACCACTAACACATCACACTCATGTTCACGATTTGTGTTCATATAACTTTTATAATCCCAAGCTAAGGTAACAAAGTCACCTTGTGTATTATTTGCACACCATGTGCATTCCATTATCGCGACACCTGTCGCTAAGGGCTAAGTTGGGAGACCTATCGACATCCGTGTTACTGCGGTGACTGAGCCACTCTTCTTTTTCATGCAGAGCATGAGCATGCTTCCTAAGTTATATTTGTAACGCGGTGTTCAGATAGCCATTAGCCATGCAAATGAAAAGTAATAGTTTGTCAATGCCATTGCTTTTCCATGCTCGACCCAGCACAATCTGGGACAGAGATCATTCATTATACCCATTTCCCCTCAAGATGCTCGCTTGTCAAACTTAGACTAAAGTCAGGCAACGGTGGTCATTTGGGTATAGACATCACACTGTGAAAAAACAATGACAAAAAACTTGAGAAACCATGGAACTTTCTCATTCACGTTAGGGTCACAATAGTGCTCAAGTAAGCAGTGGTGTCAATACTACGTTTTGCATAATTAGTACCCATATCTGAGAAGAGTAGGGGCATAACAAATAGGAGTATCCGCTCGAATGAACGAGCAGCTGACCGATCAAGTATTGATTGAGCGAGTTCAGAATGGCGATAAGCAAGCATTCAACCTGCTGGTAACGAAGTACCAGAACAAGGTATGTAATCTTATTTCCAGATACGTTAGTAATCCTGGCGATGTACCAGATGTAGCACAAGAAGCGTTTATTAAAGCTTACCGAGCTATTCCCAGCTTTCGTGGGGAGAGTGCGTTTTATACGTGGCTGTATCGCATTGCAGTGAATACTGCGAAAAATCACATTGTTGCTCAAGGGCGTAGACCTCCAGCGACAGATGTCGATGCTGAAGATGCTGAATTTTACGAAACAGGTAGTGCACTTAAAGAAATATCGAACCCTGAGAACTTAACGTTGTCCAAAGAATTGCAACGGGTGGTGTTCAGTGCAATCGAAGCTTTACCTGAAGATTTAAAAACCGCAATGACATTACGAGAGCTCGATGGCTTGAGTTATGAAGAAATTGCAGAAGTGATGGATTGCCCGGTAGGAACGGTACGATCGCGTATCTTCCGTGCTCGTGAGGCGGTGGAAAAGAAAATCAGACCTCTTTTGCAACGCTAGTACAAGTAATAACTATGGTGAAAATAATGGCTGACAAAGAAAAACTTTCAGCTCTCATGGATGGAGAATTGGTCGATAAGGCTTTAATTCAAGAGTTAGAGCAAGACCAAGAGAGCCGTGATGCTTGGCAGAACTATCACCTGATTGGTGATGTGATGCGAGGCGAAGCGCCAGCAAAACCTGAGTGGAATATTGCTGAAAGCGTGGCGTTAGCGTTAGAAGATGAACCTGCACACCGTGCGTTTGATGCGCACAGTGCAAATGTTATCTCAATTGCTGATACGCCAAAAGAGTCGCAACCAGAACCGCAAAAAGCAAAACGTCAGTTGCCAGGTTGGTTGACACAGTTTGGTCAAGTTGCTGTTGCTGCATGTGTATCGCTTGTCGTTATTTTAGGTGTACAGCAGTACGGTGGTAGCGATTCGATGTCGCCGCAAACAGACCAATTGCCTGTGTTGCAGACAGTTCCGTTTGCTGGCAGCGCAGAGCCTGTGAGTTTAACTCGTGAGTCTGTTGAGCGTTCTGTAGGTGAAGCAAATATGCAAGAGCAACGTAAGCGTGTTCATGCTATGCTGCGAGACTACGAATTGCAGTTACGAATTAACAGTGATGCATCTCAACAAGATGCAAATCTGAATCCGGATATTGAATGAAAAAATTTCTGATCAGCGCTTGCGCTCTGTTCAGTATGATGTCTTCTCAAGCCTTTGCTGGTGATAAGCCAGCGGAGGCTTTATTGCATCAAATGAGCGAGGCGAGTAAGAATTTAAGTTACGAACTCTCTTATATCCTTATCAAAAAGAACAGCATTGAGCCGTTGCTGTATCGTCATGCGACGCATGGTGACGATCAATATGCTCATCTTGTCTATTTAAGTGGCCCTGTACGCGAAGTGATTCGTCGCGGCACAGAAGTAAGCTATATCGAAACGGGTTTAGAACCATTCACCATCGAGTCAGGTAAAATGGTCGCTCCGACCATGCCTATGCTCAATACCAATATCGATGAGCTAAACTTGTATTACGACTATGTAAAAGTGGGTAGAGCTCGTGAAGCAGGTGTAGCAACACAAGTGCTGCGTGTCGTCCCTAAAGACGGTCTGCGCTATTCATACGTACTATGGATCGATGAAAAGAGTAAATTGCCGTTACGTGCCGACCTTGTGGACCGTGATGGTGAGATGCTTGAACAATATCGCACTATTTCTTACACAGTGAATCCAAAAATCGCAGAGTTAATGAGTGGCCTACAAGATGTTCAATTACCAGCTGTTCTCACCATGCCAAAAGGCGATATTGGAACCAGCAATTGGCAGGTAGGTTGGATCCCTGAAGGTTTCGAACCGAACGAGCTGAACCGCTACCGCATGGCTGTTACCAATCAAATGGTGGAGAGTCAGCTGTATTCTGATGGTCTGTTTAGCTTCTCTGTTTACGTAGCAAACAAAGATGAGCATTCGTTAAAAGGTCAGTTGGTTCGCCAAGGCCGAAGAACGCTGCATAGTTTTGTGAGCGGTCAACATGAAATCTCCGTAGTTGGAGACATTCCGCCGACCACAGCACAACGTATCGCCCAATCTGTCACATTTAATGTAACAAAGAGTAAACAACAATGATGACCGCGTTGGCTACTGTGACAGACGTACATCGTCGCGGTAAACAATACGAAATTGATTTAAGCTGCGAACAGCAGACCAGTTGCAGTAGTTGCTCTTCACAGAAAAGCTGTGGAACGGGCGTTGTGACTAAAGCCATTGGTAACAAGAGTTTATCTTGGCACCTGCGCACGGATAAATCAGTGAAGATAGGTCAAGTCGTTGAGATAGGCTTTCCTGAGTCGAGCCTGATAAAATCAGCAATGGCGGTTTATTTACTGCCGTTGTTTGGTTTGATTATCGGTGCGATGTTTGGTCACTTCCTATTAGCGCCGCTGACCGCGGGCGGGGAAGGTATCATCATATTGGCATCAGTATTATTTGCAGCTGGTGGAATGTGGATCGCAAAACGTGTTTCTCGTCCGTTAGAGGATGAATCCAAGCGCCAAGTTACCCTTGTTAGGGTACTTGGGGAGCCAATCCAGTAAGCGCTGTCCCCCTCCACTTAAGGTTATTTGGGTATGTACTTTAAATTACGTGCGCCCGTTAACGAAATTCGGTAGAATCTGCCAACTTGATTGAAATGCCGTCAGTAGATGGCGTTTCTTACTGTCCCTATTTGTAAAGAGTTAGTCACCCTAAATCTATGAAGCACATTCGTAACTTTTCGATTATCGCCCACATCGACCATGGTAAGTCGACCCTATCAGACCGTCTAATCCAAGTTTGTGGCGGGTTAACCGATCGTGAAATGGCCGCACAGGTTCTGGATTCTATGGATCTTGAACGTGAGCGTGGTATCACCATTAAATCTCAGAGTGTGACGCTAAACTACACCGCTAAAGACGGTGAAACGTATCAGCTGAACTTCATCGATACTCCGGGGCACGTTGACTTTGCATATGAAGTATCACGTTCTCTAGCGGCTTGTGAAGGTGCGTTATTGGTTGTAGATGCGGGTCAAGGTGTTGAGGCTCAAACACTGGCTAACTGTTACACCGCGATTGAGATGGATCTAGAGGTTGTGCCAATCTTGAACAAGATTGACCTACCAGCAGCCGATCCTGAGCGCGTGGCAGAAGAAATTGAAGAAATCGTTGGTATCGATGCAATGGAAGCAACCCGCTGTTCTGCGAAGACAGGCATCGGTGTTGATGACGTTCTAGAGAACATCGTATCAGCGATTCCAGCACCGGAAGGTGACCCAGATGCGCCATTACAAGCGCTGATCATTGACTCATGGTTTGATAACTATCTTGGCGTTGTTTCTCTAGTACGTATTAAAAACGGCGAACTGAAGAAGAACGACAAGATCAAAGTGATGAGCACGGGTCAAGTTTGGGGTGTAGACCGTCTTGGTATTTTTACGCCAAAACAAGTAGATACCGATATCCTTCGTACTGGTGAAGTAGGTTGGGTGGTTTGTGGTATTAAAGACATCCTTGGTGCACCAGTTGGTGATACGCTGACTATGGCTAAGAATGGCTGTGAAAAACCGCTACCAGGCTTTAAGAAAGTAAAACCTCAGGTTTACGCAGGTCTGTTCCCGGTATCTTCTGACGATTACGAGAACTTCCGTGATGCGCTGGGCAAATTAAGCCTAAACGACGCATCGCTATTCTACGAGCCAGAAAACTCAGCGGCACTTGGCTTTGGTTTCCGTTGTGGTTTCCTTGGCATGCTGCACATGGAAATTATCCAAGAGCGTCTAGAGCGTGAATACGACTTAGATCTTATCACCACGGCACCAACGGTAGTTTACGAAGTTGAAAAGACTGATGGTGAACTGCTGTACGTTGATAGCCCTGCCAAACTACCAGCGATCAATGATATTGAAGAAATTCGTGAACCGATCGCTCGTTGTAATATCCTGGTACCTTCAGAGTACCTAGGTAACGTGATCACGCTGTGTGTTGAAAAGCGTGGTACTCAGGTCGATATGGTTTACCACGGTAACCAGGTTGCCGTGACTTACGATATTCCAATGGCAGAAGTGGTACTGGATTTCTTCGACCGTCTGAAATCGACATCTCGTGGTTATGCGTCTTTGGATTACAACTTCCAGCGTTTTGAAGCTTCGAATATGGTACGTGTAGACGTTCTTCTGAACGGTGACACCGTTGATGCATTGGCGATGATCACACACAAAGACCAGTCTCAGACTCGCGGTCGTCAGCTGGTAGAGAAGATGAAAGAATTTATCCCTCGCCAAATGTTTGATATCGCAATCCAAGCAGCGATTGGTAACCACATTATCGCACGTTCAACTGTAAAACAGCTGCGTAAGAACGTAATCGCGAAATGTTACGGCGGTGACGTAAGTCGTAAGAAGAAACTTCTGAAGAAACAGAAAGAAGGTAAGAAGCGCATGAAGCAGATCGGTAACGTTGAGCTGCCTCAAGAAGCGTTCCTAGCCATCCTTCACGTAGGTAAAGACTAAAGTTGAACTTTGTCTCACACTTGTCGGTCTTAAGACGTTAGATATTAAAATAAGTGAAAGGGTTTCGGCTCTTTCACTTTCGTATTTTTAGATAAGGGAATTTAATGGCGAATACATTCTCACTGATGCTGGTTATTGCGACTTTGGTAACTGGCGTGGTTTGGCTATTGGAAAAGCTGGTTTTCGCGAAAAAGCGTCAGGAAAAACTGGCGGAGATTCAAGCTCAGACGTCTAATGGTTTGGATGCAGTGACCTTGCAAAAAGTTGAGCGTCAGCCTTGGTGGGTTGAAAATAGCGTCTCAATTTTTCCTGTGATTGCGTTCGTTTTAGTATTACGTTCTTTTATCTACGAACCATTTCAAATCCCATCAGGCTCAATGATGCCGACTTTGTTGGTGGGTGACTTTATCTTGGTAGAAAAATACGCCTATGGCTTGAAAGATCCGGTATGGCGCACGCAGTTAGTTGAAACAGGTAAACCTGAGCGTGGTGATATCGTGGTATTCAAATACCCGCCACAACCAAGTGTGGATTACATTAAGCGTGTTGTTGGTTTGCCTGGTGATATCGTGCGTTATTCAAGTGATAAGCAGCTTTGCGTGCAAAGCCAAGGTGAATCGGCGTGTAAACCAGTTAAACTGAGCAATGTTGAAGAAAGTCAGTTTAGCTCGAACGGTATTCCAATGATCCAACTGGATGAAAAATTGGGTAACGTGGAGCACAATATTTTGGTTAACCCTCTTGTTCGTAACCGTGTGGAGCAATACTTCCCACGTAGCGGCACGACAGAGTGGGTTGTACCACAAGGTCAGTACTTTGTGATGGGTGATAACCGTGACAACAGTGCTGACAGCCGTTACTGGGGCTTCGTTCCTGAAGCAAACTTAGTCGGCAAAGCTGTCGCCATTTGGATCAGCTTCGAGTTTGATCGTGGCGCAGATAGCGTTCTACCTTCATGGATTCCAACTGGTGTGCGTTTTAACCGCATCGGTGGTATTCACTAACCATTTTATATCGAGAGAGTATGAATTCTCCAATTGATAAACTAGAGAGAAAGCTCGGCTACCAGTTTCAAGATGCCGGGCTTATCAACTTGGCGCTGACTCACCGCAGCGCCAACAGTAAGCATAATGAACGTCTTGAGTTTCTGGGCGATTCAATTTTAAGTTTTGTCATCGCTGATGATCTGTACCATCGTTTCCCGAAAGTGAACGAGGGTGACATGAGCCGTATGCGTGCTACTTTGGTTCGCGGACATACATTGGCGGAACTGGGTCGTGAATTCGATCTAGGAGATTATTTAAAATTAGGTCCAGGTGAATTGAAGAGTGGCGGTTTCCGCCGAGACTCTATTTTAGCCGATGCGGTTGAAGCCATTATTGGCGCAATTTACCTAGACAGCGATCTTGAAGTCGTGCGAGGCATTGTACTGAGTTGGTACAACTCACGCCTTGAAGCCATTAAACCTGGCGTCTCACAAAAAGATCCGAAAACTCGCCTACAAGAGTTCCTACAAGGCAGAAGAAAACCGCTGCCTGTGTACACAGTGACTAATATTAAAGGTGAAGCGCACAACCAAGAGTTTACGGTTGAGTGTGAAGTAGCAGGTGTGGACAAGCCTGTAATCGGGAAAGGCACCAGCCGCCGCAAGGCAGAACAAGCGGCTGCTGAAACAGCACTTGAGCAATTAACAAATGGCTGATAACGAATTCGATATCGATGCGTTTTTCGCATCACAAGGTGAGCCAAGCTCGCCAGAAAACCAGCACTGTGGCTTCATTGCTATTGTTGGTCGCCCAAACGTAGGTAAGTCGACACTTCTGAACAAAATCTTGGGTCAGAAGATTTCGATCACCTCACGTAAGCCGCAAACAACACGCCACCGCATTATGGGTGTGGACACAGACGGCGATTACCAAGCGATTTACGTTGACACGCCAGGACTTCACATCGAAGAAAAGCGTGCGATTAACCGTTTGATGAACCGTGCGGCTAACTCATCTCTAAGTGATGTAAACCTAGTGTTTTTCTTAGTCGATGGTACGCATTGGACTAAAGACGATGAGATGGTGCTGACTAAGCTTCAAAAATCGAACTTCCCAGTTGTGCTTTGTGTCAATAAAGTCGACAACGTGCAAGATCGTAACGAAGTGATGCTACACATGGCTGAGATGTCTAAAAAGATGGACTTCGTTGACGTTGTGCCAATCTCTGCGAAGCAAGGGAAGAACATTGATGTACTGCGTAAGCACGTGCGTAATCACTTACCTAAAGCAACGCATCACTTCCCAGAAGAATACGTGACTGATCGCTCTCAGCGCTTTATGGCATCTGAAATTGTGCGTGAAAAGTTAATGCGTTTTACGGGTGAAGAATTGCCATACTCGGTAACGGTCGAGATTGAACGTTTTGATTACAACCCAGAAACTGACGGTTTCCATATCAATGCCTTGATTCTTGTGGAGCGTAATGGCCAGAAGAAAATGGTGATTGGTAAAGGTGGCGAGAAGATCAAGACCATTGGTCGTGAGGCGCGTTTAGATATGGAAGAGTTGTTCGGTCGTAAGGTTTACCTGGAAACCTGGGTAAAAGTAAAATCTGGCTGGGCAGACGACGAACGAGCACTGCGCTCGTTGGGCTATATCGACGACTTATAATCTTGGCTGCGAAGATGCTTCGCTCCAACATCGATGAAAACTCAGTATCGATTAAAATAAGGAGCCGCTCGGCTCCTTATTTTTTATTTCACACTTTTTAGGCACAATGACTTAGATGAGTAATCTGTCTTCCGAAGGTTTACAGCGCTGTTTTGTTTTACATCGCCGCCCTTACAGTGAATCGAGCTTAATCCTTGATGTATTTAGTGAGGAATATGGCCGAATGACTTTAATGGCCAAAGGCGCGCGCAGTAAGCGTTCGAACTTAAAAGGCGCATTGCAACCTTTTACTCCGCTGTTACTTAAATGGTCGGGAAAAGGTTCAATGAAGACTTTGCGTCAAGCTGAGCCGATAAGCCTAGGTTTACCGTTAACGGGCATTAATCTCTACTCAGCCATGTACGTCAATGAACTGATTGGCCGTATCTTGATGGCTGAAGTGCCAATGCCAGCGCTATTTCATGATTATTTGCATGCGTTAACAGAGTTGGCACACAATGAGAACCCTGAGCCAGCACTGCGTCGTTTTGAGTTAGCATTGCTCTCTTCTATGGGGTATGGCGTGGATTTCTTGCACTGTGCAGGTACTGGCGAGCCCGTCGACCCAGAGATGACGTATCGTTACCGGGAACAAAAAGGCTTCATAGCTTCGGTTAGGCGCGATAACCTTACGTTTTTAGGGAATGAGCTGATTGCTATCAGTGAGCGGCGGTTCGTCACTAAAGAGCAGCTAAAAGCGGCAAAACGCTTTACACGTATAGCCTTAAAGCCGTATCTTGGCGGCAAACCTTTAAAAAGTCGTGAATTTTTCATTCAGACCCCCAGAGCACGGAGTAACGGAAAATGAGCTCAATTTATTTAGGCGTCAATATCGACCATATTGCCACTCTACGTAATGCACGTGGTACAAAATACCCTGATCCTGTTCACGCTGCAGAAATTGCTGAGCGTGCAGGCGCGGATGGTATCACAATTCACTTACGTGAAGACCGTCGCCATATTTTGGACCGTGATGTACGTATTCTGCGTGAAACCATTCAAACGCGCATGAATCTAGAGATGGCTGTGACGGACGAAATGGTTGAGATTGCGCTGCAAACTAAACCAGAGTTTGTGTGCTTAGTGCCTGAAAAACGTGAAGAACTGACGACGGAAGGTGGCTTGGACGTTGTGGGGCAGCTTGAAAAAATTAAAGCTGCGACGAAAAAGCTGACAGATGCAGGCATTAAAGTTTCACTCTTTATTGATGCTGATCGTCAACAGATTGAAGCGGCGAAAAAGTGTGGTGCTCCGTTTATTGAGCTGCACACGGGTCATTATGCTGATGCGACGACAGAAGACGAACAGCAAGCAGAACTGAAGAAGATTGCCGCTGGTGCGAGTTATGCTCATGACCTAAGTATTATTGTTAATGCCGGGCATGGCCTGACTTATCACAATGTCGCGCCAATTGCGGCATTACCAGAAATTTACGAACTCAACATTGGTCACTCAATCATTGGTCGTGCGGTATTTGATGGTTTGAATAAAGCGGTTGCGGACATGAAAGCACTGATGATTGAGGCACGCCAGTAATAGGGCTATCTAGATGGCGATTATAGGGTTAGGGACCGACATTGCAGAAATTGAGCGTATTGAAAAAGCGCTAGCTCGTAGTGGTGAGCCTTTTGCTCAGCGTATTCTTTCAGAAGAAGAAATGGCTAAATTTTCACAGCTTAAGCTGCAAGGCCGCTATCTTGCTAAGCGCTTTGCGGTCAAAGAAGCGGCCTCAAAAGCATTGGGAACAGGGATCGCAAAAGGGGTCACGTTTCACGATTTTTCCATCTCGAACGATGCGCTTGGAAAACCAGTGCTCGCATTGACGGGCACAGCAAAGCAAATAGCGGATGCGATGGGCGTTAACCACATTCACCTGTCCATTTCCGATGAGCGTCATTACGCTGTGGCGACGGTCATTTTTGAATCCTAGCTTGTAAGTCTTAAACAAAATACTAAAAAGCCAGAGCAGATGCTCTGGCTTTCTTGTCTCTCGAGCAGATTACTGTTCAAGGTATAATTTTGCAGTCGTTGTGACTTTACTCATTTCATCTTGCAGCTCGAACATTTCAGGCTCAACCTCCTCAAGACTGATCCCTGAGCGCAGTGCTTGCTCAAGCGTCGCACAGAGTGATTTCAGCCTAGGCACTCCGCAATATGAGCTACTGCCGTGCAGCTTATGGATGACATGAATTAGGTCATCACGGGAGATATCTTCTTGCTCCAGAGCTTGGTCAACGACTGCTTCTACTTCAGGGATAAACTCAACCAACATGCGCAGCATGTCTTTGGCGAGATCTTCTTTATTCGCGCTCTGTTTTAAGGCAGCTTGCCAATCAATAATCACATCCTGCTGAGGCGAAGAAACGGATTGTGGCGCGCTCCCTTCAGGCTCATCAACGTATGAAGGGGCGACTTTGCCAATGCTCTCTGTACAAGCATTTGGGTTCCAGTGAACCAAAACCTGTTGTAGCACATGCTCTTCAATAGGTTTGGTCAAGTAGTCATCCATTCCTGCCGAGAGCAAGCGATCTCTTTCACCCGCCATGGCATGCGCAGTTACCGCAATCACTGGCGTGTCTTTATTTAACTCCAACTCTTTAATGTGCTGACAAGCGGTCACACCATCCATTTGTGGCATTTGGATATCCATGAAGATTAAGTCGTACTTTTTCTCCGTCGCAAGGTTCACCGCTTGCTGGCCATTGCTACAGGCGGTGACGGTTTCTACTCGTTCGCGAAGCAGAGCGGAAATCAGCTTCAAGTTCGCTGGGTTATCATCCACCGCTAACACCGTCAGAGGTAAACGCTCCCCTTCGCTTGGCGTAATTGGAGCACTCAATGTTGGTGGTGATTCGACATGTTCGCTAATCAGGCTTTGTAGCAGTTTACGGCGAGACAATGGCTTCGTCAGGCATTGGACGTGATGCTCTGTCATAATTTGGTCGGCAAGTGCCAGTTCGGTACTCGGCGTCCCTAGGATCACACTCGGAGCCATGCGTTTCGCTTGTTCTATCCAAGGTGTAATGACGTCTGCATCATGCGTTTGATTCGCCGCTAAATTCAGTAATACATAGTCATATTGTTCTTCGTTTTTCGGTAGCGAAGAACGGTAGGTCACTAAGATACCTTCTTGACTTAGAATCTGCTGGGTAACGGATGCGGCTTGCATGTTTGGTTCAATCAACAGCAACTGCTTGCCCATTAGAAGTTCCACTTCAATCAGTTCGCTCATTGGCATTTCGGTTGAGTGCAAGCGCACCGTAAACCAGAACGTCGAACCTTGGTGTAGGCGGCTAGTTAAGCTGATCTCGCCACCCATCTGGCTTACCAATTTCTGCGTGATAACCAAACCTAACCCAGTGCCGCCGTAGCGACGTGAAATGCTGGCATCCGCTTGGCTGAACGCTTGGAATAATTGCGCTTGCTGACGTTCAGAAATACCAATGCCGGTATCACGCACCATGAATTGCAGTTCGACGGAGTCCCCAGATTGAGAGCGCATTTCAACGCTAACATCAATGTTGCCTCGCTCGGTAAACTTGATTGAGTTACCGACCAAGTTCGTCAAAATTTGCTGGATACGTAGTGGGTCCCCAACTAAACCCGGTGGAATTTTAGGGTCCACTTTTAGGGTGATTTCTAACCCTTTCTCATGTGCACTCGTGGCTTGTAGGTTAATCACTTCTTCTAAACTTTCTCGGAAATCAAACGGAATGTTTTCCAGCGCCAGCTTACCCGCCTCAAGTTTCGAGAAGTCGAGAATGTCATTGATGATGTTCAGTAGATTGTTCGCCGACTTTTCAATCGTCTGTAGGTAATCAGTTTGGCTGTTAGAAAGCTGCGTTTTAAGCATTTGACGAGTAAAGCCAATAACCCCATTGAGTGGAGTACGCAGTTCGTGCGACATGTTCGCCAAGAACTCAGATTTAACCCTAGCCGCTTCTTGCGCACGTTTCTTCGCGATATCTAACTCAACGTTCTGAATTTCTAACTGCTCAAGCGTTTCACGCAAGTCTGATGTGGCTTGGTCTATACTGTGCTGCATCTCCACGTGATATTCCGATAGCGATACCGCCATGGCGTTAATACCGTTTTTCAGTTGGTCTAGCTCACCATGCATTTTGCCTTCGATACGCACATCCAGATGACCACGGCGAATGCGGTCAACGACATTCTTCATGTGGGTGATAGGTTGGGTAACATCGTGCATCAGACGTGAAGCAAATACACTTGCCAAGCCAAGACCGAGTATAAGAACTAAAAAAGCAGAGAAAACTTCTTGATACTGTTGCAGCCTTAAAGAGGAGAGATCTAACTCAACGGCAATATAACCAATTGCTTTAGTTCCTTGGCTTTCGTTCGACAACTCCGCTAAATAGTGACCCTCGGACAAAATAGGTACGCGCAATATCAGTGAGTTTTCGTAGATTTCCGAATTGCCCAGTTGCGGGATCGGTTTATCTTTAGGGAACATCAAGGCTTCGAAATTAGGGTGAAAGTTAGATGTCACGAAGAGCTCATGATGTTCATCAAACACCGCGATACTACGAACCAGTTTAGAGTTTTTGCGATGGGCGTAGCTTATCAAGCGACGTACCGCCTCTCGGCTTTCTGATAGTAGATGAGTTTCACTGGCAATTGCTAACGGCTCAATGATGCTGTTACCAGTAGTGATAACTTGTTTCTCAAGGTCTTGGTAGCGGTTAAATGAGAAAAAGCCGCTCAGTAATAAACCAATAATGAGAGTGGGAGCGAGAGTCAGTGTAATTACACGTGCTCGTAAGCCATATCTGGTCATGTTATCTAATTACATCGGAGTCTGGATATGGGAAAATAACGCATTATTTCTCAAGCGCACGATAAGGCGTTGAGCAAAGAAGTGACGTCACCTAATAAACGGTAAGCATAATCAAGTCACTCGAATCACACAACGGCTGCAATCAAGAATAGTGAAGCCGAAGAGCAATTAGACATAAATCAGGCATAGAGCATGGCACGCATCTTTCAACCGAAAAAGAAAACCCAACTCAATACTCGTCATCAATCGGTGCAAGTGGAGCGTTTAGATCACCACGGCGCAGGTATTGCTTACCTAAAGAAAAAACCGCTGTTTATTGATGGCGCATTGCCAGGAGAAGAAGTCGTCACGCAGTTAGTGGAAGAAAAAAGTAAATTTGCTCGCGGTAAACTGATTAAGATTCTTAAGCCGAGTGACACTCGCGTGGAGCCATTTTGTCCGCATTACCACGAGTGTGGTGGCTGTGACTTGCAACACCTAGATTATGACCAACAATTGACGTACAAACAGCAAACGTTGCGTCAGCTAATGCGAAAATTTTCAGGCAGTGACATTGAACTAGATGCCCCGTTATTGGGAGATTCGCAGGCCTACCGTCGCCGTGCGAGAGTGAGCTTGTTTGTTGATAAAAAAACACGTCAGCTACATTTTGGTTTCCGTAAAAAGCAGAGTAAGCAAATTGCGCAAGTGACCGATTGCCCAGTGCTGGCACCGGAACTGAATGTTTTGCTGCCAGAGATTTACTCAGCCCTAAAAGCGTTCAAAAAGCCGGAACAATTGGGTCATGTAGAGCTGGTACTTGGTGATAATGGGCCGTGTATTACGCTGCGCCACTTGAGCGCTCTGACAACGAGTGAAACTCAATCTCTAACGGAGTTGGCAAAACGTCATGGTGCATCGTTGTACTTAATGCCATCGACAGAGCAATTAGACCTTATCGAAGGCGATATGCCTTTTTATCAAGAAGTTGGCGTGAAAATTCCTTTTGCGCCAAATAATTTCATTCAAGTGAACCAAGCCGTAAATCAACAAATGGTCAAGCAAGCGGTTGAGTGGTTAGACCCGCAAAAGAGTGACCGAGTGTTAGATTTGTTCTGCGGCGTAGGCAACTTCAGTTTACCGATTGCGAAGTTAGCTAAGCACGTGGTTGGTGTCGAGGGTGTTGCAGAGATGGTCGAAAAAGCCACAAATAATGCATCCTTGAACCAAATCAATAATGCGCAATTTTATCACGCTAACCTTGAGCAAGATTTTGAAGGGCAGGTCTGGGCGGCAGAACGGTTTGATAAAGTGCTGTTAGACCCAGCACGCGCGGGGGCAAGTGGGATCATCGATCAAGTTTCTGAGCTTGGCGCACAGCGTGTAGTTTATGTTTCTTGTAATCCTGCTACCCTTGCTAGGGACAGCCAAAGCTTGATGGAGCAAGGCTATAAATTAACTAAATTAGGTATGCTGGACATGTTCCCTCATACCAGTCATCTAGAATCGATGGCATTGTTTGAAAAGTCCTAACTTTAGGACTTTGGCCCCTTATTTGTGGTGGGTGGTCATAAAGCCAGCGTTTACGCGCAGGTAAAAGAACTAACCTGGACGGTGTTAGTCAAACCACACGAATATAATAATTAGGATGATGAGATGGTTGCGGTAAGAAGCGCGCATTTAAACCAAGATGAACAGTTTGAACTCGAAAACTGGGTGGCTAGCCTAGGACAAGAGAAAAACACAGCCTCACGCTTAATCGAAGTATATCGAGATTGCCAGACGGTATTAGCCGATAACGAGCAAGCGGAACTGTTGTTGTGGCGTGGACGAGAAATGATCGAAATTTTGATCACCTTGTCTATGGATCAGGCCACCTTAGTGGCTGCACAACTGTTTCCTTTGGTTTCAAGTGGTGCTTTTAACAGAGAAATTCTGGAAGAGAAATACAGCAAAGAAATCATAAAATTAATCGATGGCGTTGAAGAGATGGCTGCTATTGGCCAACTCAATGTCAACATGGAAGGCAGTGCGGCGTCATCTCAGGTAGATAACGTACGCCGCATGCTGCTTGCCATGGTGGATGACTTCCGCTGCGTAGTTATCAAGCTCGCTGAACGAATTTGTAACCTTATTGAAGTTAAAAAAGCGCCTGATGAAGTTCGACGTGCGGCGGCAAAAGAGTGTGCCAACATCTATGCGCCGCTAGCAAACCGATTAGGTATCGGTCAGCTGAAATGGGAAATTGAAGATTACGCTTTCCGCTACCAACAGCCGGAAACTTACAAACAAATTGCCAAGCAGCTTTCTGAGCGACGCATCGTTCGTGAGCAGTACATCAAAGACTTTGTTGAAGACCTCACGCACGAAATGGAAGTGTCAGGTATTAATGCCGAAGTGAGTGGGCGACCTAAGCACATCTACAGCATTTGGCGAAAAATGCAGAAGAAGAGTTTGGCATTCGATGAGCTGTTTGATGTTCGAGCAGTACGTATCATCGCAGACAAACTGCAAGACTGTTACGCGGCTTTGGGCGTAGTTCACACCAAATACAAGCACCTACCGAGCGAGTTTGATGACTACGTTGCTAACCCTAAACCAAACGGTTATCAATCGATCCACACCGTAATTCTAGGGCCAGAAGGCAAAACCATCGAGATCCAGATTCGTACCAAGCAAATGCATGAAGAATCGGAGTTGGGTGTTGCGGCACACTGGAAATACAAAGAAGGGGCAAGCAGCCGAAGCGGTTATGATGAGAAGATCACGTGGCTGCGTAAGCTACTGGATTGGCAAGAAGAAATGTCAGATTCTGGCGAAATGCTTGATGAGCTACGTAGCCAAGTCTTTGATGACCGCGTCTATGCGTTTACGCCTCGTGGCGATGTTGTCGATTTACCTATGGGGGCAACGCCGCTAGATTTTGCCTACCATATTCACTCCGAAGTGGGACACCGTTGTATTGGCGCCAAAGTCGGAGGCCGCATAGTACCGTTTACTCATAAACTACATATGGGTGATCAGGTTGAGATTATCACTCAGAAAGAGCCTAACCCATCGCGAGACTGGTTAAACCCATCATTAGGCTTCGTTCATTCTGGCCGCGCGCGTGCCAAAATTAACGCCTGGTTCCGAAAGCAAAGCCGTGAGAAGAACCTCGAAGCGGGTCGTGAAATTCTTGAACATGAGTTAGCAAAAATTGGCGCAACGTTAAAAGATGCTGAGCATTACGCTCTGAAACGGTTTAACGTCAAAACACCAGATGAGCTTTACGTTGGTGTTGGTAGCGGTGATTTGCGTATCAACCAAATCATTAACCATATTAATGCGCTCGTTAACAAGCCAACGGCAGAAGAAGAAGACCAGCAAGCACTGGAAAAACTGCAAGAAGCAGAGCACAAATCACCAGCGCAAAGCCGACCGAAAAAAGACGCCGTCGTTGTAGAAGGCGTTGATAATCTAATGACGCACCTAGCGCGTTGCTGTCAGCCGATTCCAGGTGATGATATCTGTGGTTACATCACGCAAGGTCGCGGGATTTCAGTACACCGCAGTGACTGTGAGCAGTTAGAAGAACTGCGCCATCATGCGCCAGAGCGTATCATTGATACTGTCTGGGGCAGCGGCTTCGTCGGATCATACATCCTCACCGTCCGTGTTGAAGCGATGGAGCGAGGCGGTCTACTCAAAGACATTACGACACTGTTCGCTAACGAAAAGATCAAAGTGACCAGTATGAAGAACCGAGTCGACTACAGACGTCAACTTGCCATCATGGACTTTGACCTAGAAGTCACCAATATTGAGGTGCTTTCTCGTGTTTCGAAGCGGGTAGAACAAATAAAGGATGTCATGACGGTGAAACGCCTCGGCTAATTTTTGCGTCACATTTGGCTTTTTATCTGCGTTAGCTGCACTTATTCGCTCCATCACATGGTGAACCATGCTCAGGAGTCTCATAAGTTTGCTGCCTTGCTAAAAGAGCCAACTGTTTAGTAAAAACCGACCAATGAAATAACTTAAGGTGAGTGGTTTTGGCTGCTCACCTTTTTCTTTAGTAGAAAGGTTTAAAGGAACAAAAAATGAGTCATCCAATTGAACAATTAGAACAAATCATGGCGAAGTTGCGTGACCCAGAAAACGGTTGCCCTTGGGACTTAAAACAAACCTTTGACACCATCGTTCCGCACACCATCGAAGAAACTTACGAAGTGGTGGATGCGATTCAAAACCGTGATTGGCCGAACTTGCAAGAAGAGTTGGGTGATTTGTTGTTTCAGGTGATTTTTTACAGTCAGCTAGCGAAAGAGCAAGGGCTGTTCGAATTTTCGGATGTTGTCGAAACTGTGAATGAAAAACTGACTCGCCGTCATCCGCATGTTTTTTCAGATGTTGAGTTTGAATCGGACGAGGAAATTAACGCCAACTGGGAAGCCGAAAAAGCAAAAGAAAAAGCGCAGGTAGGCAAAGCGGAAGAAAGTATCCTAGACTCAATACCAAACTCTTTGCCAGCACTTTCTCGTGCTACAAAGATACAGAAAAAATGTGCGAAATATGGATTTGACTGGGACTCTCTTGGCCCGGTCGTCGATAAGGTGCGAGAAGAAATTGATGAAGTCATGGAAGAAGCACTACAAGTTCAGCCTGATGAAGAAAAAGTGGAGTTGGAACTCGGCGATTTGCTATTTGCGACCGTCAATTTGGCACGCCATCTTGATAAAAACCCAGAAGTCGCACTAGGTAAAGCAAACTTAAAGTTTGCGAGACGTTTTAAGCAAGTTGAAGGAAAGGTCCAGCAGTCAGGCAAAGCGCTTACAGATTGTTCTTTATCAGAGCTCGACGATTTCTGGGATGAAGTAAAGCGAGAAGAGTCTAGATAGGGGAAAATAAGCGGAATATACAATATGAGGCCAGTTTGCCTCTTAACACGAAAACGGACTTTGGTTTGTCTTTGCTCACTTTGATTTGAAGCAAAAAATAAAAAATTACGGTGTGATAGATTTCACGTTGTGGCGGTAAGGAGCTTCTGGTATATTTATCTCCCGTCCAGAAGCACTCCATTTCCCTCATTCAACCAATTTCAGGTTAAACATGACGACAAATTACATTTTTGTTACTGGCGGGGTTGTATCCTCTCTAGGTAAAGGTATTGCAGCAGCATCTCTTGCGGCTATTCTAGAAGCTCGTGGTCTTAAAGTGACTATGATGAAGCTTGACCCTTACATCAACGTTGACCCGGGCACAATGAGCCCTACTCAGCACGGTGAAGTGTTCGTTACAGAAGATGGCGCAGAGACTGACCTTGACCTTGGTCACTACGAGCGTTTCATCCGTACCAAGATGACCAAGCGTAACAACTTTACTGCAGGTCGTGTTTATGCCGACGTACTTCGTAAAGAACGTCGTGGTGACTACCTAGGCGCAACTATTCAAGTTATCCCTCACATCACTAACGCGATCAAAGACCGTGTAATTGCTGGCTCTGAAGGCCATGATGTGGCTATCGTTGAAGTTGGCGGTACCGTTGGTGATATCGAATCACTACCATTTATGGAAGCGATTCGTCAGCTAGCCGTTGAACTAGGCCGTGAGCGCGCAATGTTCATGCACCTAACACTTGTTCCTTACCTAGCGGCAGCGGGCGAAGTGAAAACTAAGCCGACTCAACACTCTGTAAAAGAACTTCTATCTATCGGTATTCAGCCTGATATCCTGGTTTGCCGTAGCGACCGCGTTATTCCAGCGAATGAACGTAAGAAAATCGCACTATTCTGTAATGTTCCAGAAAAAGCAGTAATTTCAATGAAGGACGTAGATTCTATCTACAAGATTCCTCAATTGATCAAGTCTCAAGGCCTAGATGATCTTGTGTGTGCTCGCTTTGGCATCACAGCTCCTGAAGCTGACCTTTCTGAGTGGGAACAGGTTATTTACGAAGAAGCAAATCCTACTGGTGAAGTAACCATCGGTATGGTTGGTAAATACACTGAATTGCCAGATGCATACAAGTCTGTGAACGAAGCGCTTAAACACGCTGGCTTGAAAAACCGTCTAAGTGTCACAATTAAGTATGTAGACTCACAAGATATCGAAACAAAAGGTGTTGAGCTGCTAGAAGGCTTAGACGCGATCCTAGTTCCAGGTGGCTTCGGCGATCGTGGTATTGAAGGCAAGATCCGTGCGGCTCAATATGCACGTGAAAACAATGTGCCTTACCTAGGTATTTGTTTGGGTATGCAAGTTGCACTAATTGAATACGCGCGTAACGTTGCGGGTATGGAAGGTGCACATTCAACAGAATTTAACAAAGAGACTAAGTACCCTGTGGTAGGTTTGATCACAGAGTGGGTAGACGAGTCAGGTAACGTAGAAGAGCGTACTGAAAAGTCTGACCTAGGTGGTACGATGCGTCTTGGTTCACAGCTATGTCACCTAGAGAAAGGTACGAAAGCTCGTGAACTTTACGGTAGCGCGACGATCCATGAACGTCACCGTCACCGTTACGAAGTGAATAATGTGCTTCGTCCGCAAATCGAAAAAGCAGGTCTGAAAGTTTCTGGCCTATCAGCGGACAAGAAGTTAGTGGAAATGATTGAGAACCCAGCTCACCCATGGTTTGTAGCGGCTCAGTTCCACCCAGAATTCACATCGACTCCTCGCGATGGCCACCCATTGTTTGCAGGTTTCGTTAAGGCTGCGGGCCAAAACGCACGCGGCGAATTCGAGAAGTAAAAGGATACGGGCGGCGGCGAAGGTTGTGCTGCTGCCCTTTAAAATTGACATTTATATTTGAAACGAGAGGAAACATTAATGTCTAAGATCGTTAAAGTTCTAGGTCGTGAAATCATCGACTCACGTGGTAACCCAACTGTAGAAGCTGAAGTACACCTAGAAGGCGGTTTCGTAGGTATGGCGGCAGCTCCATCTGGCGCATCTACTGGTTCTCGCGAAGCTCTTGAGCTACGTGACGGTGACAAAGCACGTTTCCTAGGTAAAGGTGTTCTTAAAGCAGTTGAAGCTGTAAACGGCCCAATCGCTGAAGCTCTAGTTGGCAAAGACGCTAAAGACCAAGCTGCAATCGACGCAGTAATGATCGAACTAGACGGCACTGAAAACAAATCTAAATTCGGTGCTAACGCTATCCTAGCTGTTTCTCTAGCAAACGCTAAAGCTGCTGCTGCAGCTAAAGGCATGCCTCTATACGAGCACATCGCTGAACTAAACGGTACAGCTGGTCAGTTCTCTATGCCTCTACCAATGATGAACATCATCAACGGTGGTGAGCACGCAGACAACAACGTTGACATCCAAGAGTTCATGATCCAACCAGTTGGCGCTAAAACTCTTAAAGAAGGTCTACGTATCGGTGCTGAAGTATTCCACAACCTAGCTAAAGTTCTTAAGTCTAAAGGCTACAGCACTGCAGTTGGTGACGAAGGTGGTTTCGCTCCTAACCTTAAATCTAACGCTGAAGCTCTAGAAGTTATCGCAGAAGCTGTTGCAGCTGCTGGTTACGAACTAGGTAAAGACGTTACTCTAGCTATGGACTGTGCAGCATCTGAGTTCTTCGACAAAGAAGCTGGCATCTACAACATGAAAGGCGAAGGTAAAACTTTCACTTCTGAAGAGTTCAACCACTACCTAGCTGAGCTAGCTAACCAATTCCCAATCGTTTCTATCGAAGACGGTCTAGACGAGTCTGACTGGGATGGCTTCAAGCACCAAACTGAACTACTAGGTGACAAACTTCAACTAGTAGGTGACGACCTATTCGTTACTAACACTAAGATCCTTGCTGAAGGTATCGAGAAAGGTGTAGCTAACTCTATCCTTATCAAGTTCAACCAAATCGGTTCTCTAACTGAGACTCTAGCTGCAATCAAGATGGCTAAAGACGCAGGTTACACAGCAGTAATCTCTCACCGTTCTGGCGAAACTGAAGATGCAACTATCGCTGACCTAGCGGTAGGTACTGCTGCAGGTCAAATCAAAACTGGTTCTATGAGCCGTTCTGACCGTGTTGCTAAGTACAACCAACTAATCCGTATCGAGGAAGCTCTAGGTGAGCGCGCTCCTTTCAACGGTCTTAAAGAAGTTAAAGGTCAAGCTTAATTCTTAATTGAATAAGTTTAGCTAAATAGCTTTCTAGAAACGCTCCACTTCGGTGGGGCGTTTTTTATTTAAGAGCGATGAGCCGTTCTGGCCGTGTTGCTTGCCATACCTAAAGAAAGCAACCCATTTATCTGCATCGAGGAAGCTCTAGATGAGCACGCTCCTCCATGTTTCAAAGAAGCGGTCTTAAAGAAGTTCAAGCTTAGTTCTTCATTGGATTAACCGCTTAGATTGAAGCTTTGAAATACCCTGATTTTGCGGGGTGTTTTTGTATCTATAGGCTTGTATTTCTTGGTCTTACTTTGGTGAGTGCTAAGAATAGCTTCATATGTCTTTGTTTCATTTTGCTGCTTATTTCTTGTAAGGAGCGTGTGAGTCTCCCTTTCTCCCCTAGAGGCAACCTCGCATTTATGCTATATATGTCACCTTATCTAATTCCTTCCGGTACAGAATGTTAGCAGCGATATGCGAATCTTTGTTATAGCCCTTACGCTACTGTTTGGCTTGCTTCAATACACTCTATGGTTTGGTAAAAACGGAGTGTCTGACTACTACACAGTAAAAGATGAAATTGAAGTTCAGCAACAAGTGAACAGCAAGCTACAAGCTCGCAATAATGAAATGTTTGCTGAGATTGATGACTTAAGGCAAGGTCTTGATGCGATTGAAGAACGTGCGCGTCATGAGCTTGGTTTAGTTAAAGATGGCGAGACTTTCTACCGCATTATAGGTGAGGAAAATCATTAAAATGTTGGATGTGAACTCATCGCATGTCGCAATTGTTCCCGCTGCTGGTGTCGGTAGTCGAATGAAGGCTGACCGCCCGAAGCAATATTTATTGATCGACGGAAAAGCGGTGCTGGAACACACTGTAGAAAAGTTGCTGTCGCACCCACGAATTTCGAAAGTGGTTGTCGCCATTACCGAAGGTGACCCCTATTTCCCTGAGTTAACTATCGCGAATCATCCCGATGTAATTCAAGTCGCGGGTGGCAAAGAGCGCGCTGATTCCGTACTTTCAGGGCTAAACTATGTCAATGAACATCTGGAAAGCGGGTGGGTATTGGTCCACGACGCTGCAAGACCATGTGTATTAACATCCGACATTGACCGTTTGATTGATGTTTGCTGCGCCCACCCAACGGGTGGCATCCTTGCATCTCCTGTGAGAGATACAATGAAGCGAGCAAATGCAGCACAAGATATCGATCATACGGTAGAGAGAGAAGCATTGTGGCATGCATTAACTCCACAAATGTTTAAAACTCAACAACTGACTCGAGCACTGGCTGACGCATTAGAACAAGGCGTAGCCATCACGGATGAAGCATCGGCTTTAGAGTGGTTGGGCGAAACGCCTGCTTTAGTCCAGGGTAATGCGAATAACATAAAAATTACTCAGCCAGAAGATCTCGCGTTAGCCGAGTTTTATCTGAGCCGTGAGCGCGGCTAAAAAAGAAAGGATAAAAAATGATTCGAATTGGTCACGGTTTTGACGTGCATAAATTTGGTGGTGAAGGCCCGGTCATTATCGGTGGTGTTGCTATCCCTTACGAGCAGGGCTTAGTAGCCCACTCAGATGGTGATGTTGCTCTTCATGCTTTGACTGATGCGCTACTCGGGGCGATTGCTGCGGGTGATATTGGTCGTCACTTCCCGGATACCGACGATAAATGGAAAGGGGCAAATAGCCGCGAATTGTTGAAGGACGTTTATCGTCGTGTCAAAGAGCAAGGCTACCGCCTTGGTAATGCCGATGTCACCATCATGGCACAAGCACCTAAGATGGCACCTCATATTGACGCGATGTGTGCGGCGATTGCGGAAGACCTAGAAACCGATATTAGTAACATTAACGTAAAAGCGACGACGACAGAACGTCTCGGTTTTACTGGACGCAAAGAAGGCATTGCAACGGAAGCCGTTGTACTTCTGTTTAAGCAATAACTAGCAATTTGCTCCTCTAAGCTGTGATATCAGCGGAAAAACATCATGTCAGATATTTTATCTTCATTGGCTTATCTAACGGGTAAGCCTGTTGCATCGGCAAAAATCAAAGCGCAACCAGAACATTTTCAGGTTCGTGAGGATTTAGGTTTTGCCTTTACGGGCGAAGGCGAGCACCTAATGGTGCGTATTCGAAAAACTGGAGAAAATACCAGTTTTGTTGCGAATGAGTTGGCGAAAGCTTGTGGCGTAAAGTCGAAAGACGTTAGCTGGGCAGGCCTTAAAGACCGCCATGCCGTGACGGAACAGTGGCTGAGTGTCCATTTACCGAAAGGGGAAACGCCGGACTTCTCGGCATTCCTAGCTCAATATCCGAGTATTGAAATCTTAGCGACTGATCGACACAACAAAAAACTGCGTCCTGGAGACTTAATAGGGAACGAGTTTGTTGTCACTTTGTCTGAAGTGACTGACGTTGAAGATGTAGAGCAACGCCTTGAAAAAGTGAAACAAGTTGGTGTGCCAAACTACTTTGGTAGTCAGCGTTTTGGCAATGATGGCAACAACCTTGAAGAAGCACGTCGATGGGGACGCGAAAACGTTCGTACCCGTAATCAAAATAAGCGCAGCATGTATTTATCAGCGGCGCGTTCGTGGATCTTTAACCGTATCGTTTCTGCTCGTCTAGAAAGTGGTGTGTTTGATAAATTCATCGATGGTGATATTGCACAGACAAGTTCTGGCACTCAGTTGGTTGATGCAAGCAATATCGCAGATCTACAAGCACAATTTGCTGCTGGTGAAGTGGCAATTACCGCGGCCCTAGCAGGTGATAATGCGCTTCCAACTCAAGCGGATGCGCTTACTTTAGAACAACCGTTCTTAGATGAAGAGCCTGATCTCATGGCGCTGATTCGTGGTAATCGCATGCGCCACGACCGTCGCGATATTGCGCTGAAGCCACAAGATTTAGCTTGGACGGTTGAAGGTAACAACATTACGCTGACTTTCTCACTGGATGCGGGATCTTTTGCAACCTCTATCGTTCGTGAGTTAGTTAATGAGGTTGAAGTAGAAAGAGAATACTAATGGAACAGGATTCACTAAACGCGAAGCCCCTAAGAGTCTTAATCAGCAACGACGATGGCGTACATGCGCAAGGGATTCATGCACTTGCTGATGAGTTGCGAGATATCGCTGAAGTGACCATTGTCGCACCCGACCGAAATCGTTCAGGTGCTTCTAACTCACTGACACTAGAGCAACCATTACGCGTAACTGAAATTGCCCCAAATATCTATTCAGTGCAAGGAACGCCTACAGATTGTGTACATTTTGCGCTGAATGAGCTGATGAAAGATGATTTGCCCGATCTTGTTTTATCAGGCATCAACCACGGTGCAAATTTGGGTGATGATGTTCTTTACTCAGGAACGGTAGCTGCAGCAATGGAAGGGCATTTCCTTGGTGTTCAGTCGGTTGCTTTTTCGCTGGTGGGTAAGCGTCATTTCGAATCTGCCGCAAAAATTGCACGTCAAATTGTGCAACAGCATTTAGCGTCTCCGATTCCAACGAATCGGTTATTGAACGTAAACGTGCCTGACTTACCAGCGGAAAACCTGGGCGAAATCGAAGTCACGCGTTTAGGTGCGCGTCATCACGCAGAGAATATGATTAAGCAGAAAGATCCGCGAGGTCATGATATTTATTGGCTAGGGCCTCCAGGAAAAGAGCAAGATGCGGGGGAGGGCACCGACTTTTATGCGATTGAACATGGTCGAGTTTCAATGACGCCTCTGCAAGTTGATCTCACTGCTCATGAGTCGCTGCGTGCAATGGATAGTTGGTTAAAGGAAGAGAAGTAATGAGTAACCCACATGCTGACAGGTTGATAGCGTTTCTTATCTCCAGTGGCATCAAAGACCAAAGAGTTCTGGATGCTATCCAACGCTTACCACGAGAAAGCTTTGTCTCTCAAGCGATGATGCACCAAGCCTACGATAACAATGCGTTACCGATTGGTCAGGGACAAACTATTTCTCAACCTTATATTGTTGCTCGTATGACCGAGTTACTCGAACTAGAGCCAACGAGTCACGTACTGGAAATCGGAACGGGTTCCGGTTATCAAACCGCAGTACTGGCGCAAATTGTTGACCATGTATACTCCGTTGAGCGAATTAAATCGTTGCAATGGGAAGCAAAACGCCGTCTGAAACAATTGGATATCTACAATGTTTCAACCAAGCATGCTGATGGATGGCAAGGCTGGGAAGCTCGTGGTCCTTTCGATGCCATCATTGTTACCGCAGCCGCAGAAGTGATCCCCCAAGCACTTCTCGCACAATTAAAAGATGGCGGTAAGATGGTGATTCCTGTTGGAGATAAGGAGCAACAGTTACTAAAAATTGAACGTAAGGGAGATGAATATCTCTCTACTGTTGTGGAAATGGTTCGATTTGTACCTCTGGTTGCGGGTGATTTAGCTTAAGGGTTAGGGATAGGTGAGTAAGTTATTACGTCATATTGGTATTAGCTTTGTGTTTGCTGCAGGACTAGTTGGTTGTGCAGCGCATTCTCCTGCACCTGTCTCTAGCTTAAAGAAAGACTATTCAAGCCTTGAAAGAGGAAGTTACAGAGGGAGTTATTATGAGGTAAAAAAAGGCGATACACTTTACTTCATAGCTTATGTCACAGATAAAGATGTAAATGATCTTGTCCGTTACAATGAGTTAACTCAGCCTTACACCATCTACCCTGGACAGAAGCTAAAACTTTGGGCTCCGAAATATGTCGCCCCTAAATATGGCCAAAAAGTTGAACCCGTTGTGGTTCCTGTTGTTACGACGCCACCAGCCCCAGTGACGAAAATATCAACAGCCTCTAAACCGAAAACTTCAAGTAAAAACTCTAGTCAAAAACCTACAGAGACTAAGCCTAAAGTCGTACAAAAACAGCCTCCAAAGAAGGTTGAACAATCGAAAACAAAGGAGTATGTTGGTTCAAAAGATAACCAAAAAGTGAAGCAAAAAGCGCCAGTTACCACGGCGAAGAGTGATAAAGTTTCTAAGTGGTTGTGGCCGACAAAAGGGAGAGTAATCAAGAACTTTTCGGCGGGAGAACAGGGAAATAAAGGTATCGACATCGCAGGACAGCGTGGTCAACCTATCGTTTCAACCGCAGCCGGCACCGTTGTTTATTCAGGCAATGCGCTACGAGGTTATGGCAACTTAATTATAGTAAAGCATAACGACAATTATTTAAGCGCCTATGCACATAATGACAAACTGCTGGTATCAGAAGGACAAAGTGTAAAAAGCGGACAGAAAATCGCCACCATGGGTAGTTCCGGTGCTAAATCAGTCAAGCTACACTTTGAAATTCGCTATCAAGGTAAATCGGTGAATCCAAAACGCTATTTGCCTTAAAACTTTGAAAAACAACTTGCGACATCATTTAGCGACATATTGAGTTGTCATGTCTTGCTAACTCGCCAGGGGGAGGCGTTATGAGTATCAGCAACACAGTAACCAAAGTTGAAGAGTTTGCATTTGACAATGCGTCAGTGAAGACCATTGATAACGAACTCGAAAAATCATCATCCACAGAAAGCAAAACGGCTGCGCGTGAAGAATTTGACGCGAGCAGTAAAAGCTTAGACGCAACTCAGTTGTATCTAGGTGAAATTGGCTTCTCACCTCTACTTACTGCCGAAGAAGAAGTGCTTTATGCTCGACGAGCCCTGCGTGGCGACGAAGCGGCACGTAAACGTATGATCGAAAGTAACCTACGTTTGGTGGTCAAGATCTCTCGTCGATACAGTAATCGAGGTCTAGCACTACTCGATCTGATTGAAGAAGGTAACCTTGGTTTGATCCGTGCGGTCGAGAAGTTCGATCCAGAGCGTGGTTTCCGCTTCTCTACTTATGCGACCTGGTGGATCCGACAAACGATCGAACGTGCGTTGATGAACCAAACTCGTACGATCCGTCTACCTATTCATGTCGTGAAAGAGCTGAACATTTATCTGCGTACTGCGCGTGAACTTTCTCAGAAGCTCGATCACGAACCTACCGCAGAAGAAATTGCTGCTCAGTTAGATATTCCAGTCGAAGACGTAAGCAAAATGCTACGTCTCAATGAGCGTATCAGTTCCGTCGACACACCAATCGGTGGTGACGGTGAAAAAGCGCTGTTGGATATTATTCCCGACGCAAACAACTCCGATCCAGAAGTCTCGACTCAAGATGACGATATCAAATCATCGCTGATTCATTGGTTAGAAGAGTTGAATCCAAAACAGAAAGAAGTACTTGCACGACGTTTTGGTCTTCTAGGCTATGAGCCTTCGACGCTTGAAGAAGTTGGTCGAGAGATTGGTTTGACACGTGAGCGTGTACGTCAAATCCAAGTAGAAGGTTTACGTCGTCTTCGTGAAGTTTTAATCAAGCAAGGTTTGAATATGGAAAACTTATTTAACGTCGAAGATGATTAAATAATCCGTACTTCAGTAGATATGCAAAAGGCTATGGTTATCCATAGCCTTTTTTTTTGCGCTCGCTAAAGTGAATCGATTTAAAGCATCTTCTTCAAACGATACAACTCTTCAAGTGCTTGGCGTGGAGTCAAATCATCAGGATCAATACTAGATAAGGCTTGTTCGATCTCGCTAGGTTCTGGAATTAGACTCAATTGGTTAGCCACATCTACTGCACTTGGACGTGGTGCGTCACTGTTTTGCCCTAGTTGCTCTAGCTGAGATAGCTTGTTACGCGCATTTTTGATAACCGTTTTTGGTACACCAGCTAAGCCCGCAACAGCTAGGCCGTAAGACTTACTTGCCGCACCTTCTTGAACTGCGTGCATAAAGGCAATGCTGTCTCCATGCTCTACGGCATCCAAGTGAACGTTCGCTAAGTTTGGCAGTTGGTTTGGTAACTCTGTCAATTCGAAGTAGTGAGTTGCAAATAGTGTCATCGCACCAATTTGTGTTGCGAGCCATTCCGCACTTGCCCAAGCTAAAGATAGGCCATCGTAAGTACTGGTACCGCGACCGATTTCATCCATTAGCACTAAACTGTTTTTAGTCGCATTGTGCAGAATATTAGCGGTTTCCGTCATTTCTACCATGAAGGTCGAACGACCAGATGCAAGATCATCTGACGCACCAATACGAGTAAATATACGATCTAAAGAACCAATTTGTGCAGATTCTGCAGGTACATAAGAGCCGATATGTGCCATCAATGCAATCAGCGCAGTTTGACGCATGTAGGTGGATTTACCACCCATGTTTGGACCGGTGATGATCAACATCTTACGAGCTGGGTTAAGCTCTATTGGGTTAGCTATGAACGGTTCTGTTGTTACTTGCTCTACGACTGGGTGACGACCCGCTTGAATGTGAATGCCAGCGTCTTTCACAAGCGTTGGTCGGCAGTAATCCAACGAATCTGCACGCTCTGCTAGGTTTTGTAGTACATCCAGTTGAGACAGAGCAGAAGCTAAATTCTGCAGCTTCTCCAAGTTTGGCATCAATAGATCAAACAGTTCTTCCCACAGCTGCTTTTCAAGTGCCAGCGCTTTCGATTTCGAATTAAGTACTTTGTCTTCGTGCTCTTTGAGCTCTGGGATGATATAGCGTTCGGCATTTTTGAGTGTTTGGCGACGCACATAGTGCGGTGGAACCAAATGGCTCTGGCCACGGCTCACTTGAATAAAGAAGCCATGTACGTTGTTGTAGCCGACTTTAAGCGTATCGATGCCGTGTCGTTCACGCTCATCTCGCTCAAGCTGCTCAAGGTATTCTGTTGCACCGTCTGCTAATTTGCGCCATTCATCGAGCTCGGCATTATAGCCTTCTGCGATCACACCACCATCACGAATAACAACTGGCGGATTTTCTTTAATTGCACGCTCTAACAGATCACATACTTCGTCAATCGGAGCTGCGTATTGCGCCAGTTTTGCTAGGTATGGATGGGTCAAAGAAGCGGTTACAGATTCTAGCTCTGGTAGCTGCTGCATGGCATTGCGAAGTCTAGCCATATCGCGAGGGCGAGCAGAGCGTAGTGCAAGGCGTGCTAAGATACGTTCAATATCACCGATTTGTTTTAACGTTGGTTGAAGATCGGCAAACAGCGCTTGTTCTTTAATCTCACCAATCGCATCAAGACGATTGTTTAACGTTTCAATGCAACGCATAGGCTGATGTAACCAACGCTTCAGCATTCGGCTGCCCATCGGCGTCGCACAATGGTCGAGTACCGCAGCGAGCGTGTTATCGGTTCCGCCTGCTAGATTTTGAGTAATTTCCAGGTTGCGTCGGGTCGCGGCATCAAGGATGACGGATTGGTCCTGATGATCAAACGTTAAAGAGCGAATATGAGGTAAAGCCGTACGTTGTGTATCTTTCACATACTGGATCAAACAACCAGCAGCACATAACCCTAAGGACGCATGTTCTACGCCAAAACCAACCAGATCTTTGGTGCCAAACTGTTGATTGAGTTGTTGCTTAGCCGTACCAAGCTCAAATTCCCATACTGGGCGACGACGGTTACCGTTGCGGCTCGCCATTAAATGTACAGGTTCAAAGTCTTCTGGGAATAGTAGCTCACGTGGTGCGGTACGCTGAAGCTCGGCTGTCATCGCTTCTTCGGTTTCTGGTTCTGTCAGTTGGAAGCGACCAGAAGTGACATCCAGCGTCGCATAACCGAACTTACCGTTGTGATGGTAAATTGCTGCGATTAAGTTATCGACACGCTCAGAAAGCAATGCTTCATCCGTCACAGTACCTGGTGTCACGATACGTACAACTTTACGTTCTACCGGACCTTTGCTGGTGGCTGGATCGCCAATTTGTTCACAGATTGCGACTGATTCACCAAGCTGAACAAGTTTTGCTAGATAGCCTTCTACTGCGTGAAATGGCACTCCCGCCATAGGAATAGGCTCTCCAGCTGACGAACCGCGCTTAGTTAGCGAAATATCAAGCAGTTGGGACGCTCGCTTTGCATCATCGTAAAAGAGTTCGTAGAAATCGCCCATGCGGTAGAACAGCAAAATCTCAGGGTTCTCAGCTTTTAGCTTGAGGTATTGCTGCATCATCGGAGTGTGTTTTTGTTCAGCTTTCACAGGTAAATTCTTTTGTTTATTTCCGTAGCGGCTTAGGATACGTGAATCCCTATCAAGTAAAAAGAGACAAAGGGCATTTTGGCTATGGAAAAAACAACAAAATTGAGCGCAGATTTAGGCGCATTATTGGCAAAGTATGGTCATGTTTTAACGACGGCAGAATCGTGCACGGGTGGCGGTGTTGCGACCGCTATTACTGATATTGCAGGTAGCTCAGGTTGGTTAGATAGAGCTTTTGTTACTTACAGCAACGAAGCCAAAATGGAAATGCTGGGTGTGAGAGCGGAAACCTTAGAGGAACATGGTGCCGTAAGTGAGCCTGTTGTGATTGAAATGGTGCAAGGTGCGCTTCAACACTCGAATGCCAGTATTGGGGTTTCCATCAGTGGTGTTGCTGGACCGGGAGGAGGTAGTGATGAAAAGCCGGTTGGAACCGTCTGCTTTGCTTTTGCGGATAAGCACGACTGGCTCTTTGTTGAGACCATGTATTTTTCTGGTGACAGGGCGGAAGTTCGTCAACAAGCGGTTATGCATGCATTGACTCGATTGTATCAACATTTAATTTAGAATTTCTTACACTGTCTTAGCCCAGAATTGATAAGGGTTAGAGCCAATCCTTAAAAGCAGTGAACTAAATTTTTTCTATACAGGTATAGACACTGTATGAATCAACAGTATAATAACTTTCATTGCTGAGCAGGTTAGCTGCTTAAGAAAAATGAATTACTATTCGTCGCCCAAAGAAGATGAATAAATCGGAGAAAGTAATGGACGAGAACAAACAGAAAGCGCTCGCCGCTGCGCTAGGTCAAATTGAAAAGCAATTCGGTAAAGGCTCTATCATGCGCCTTGGTGATAACCGCGCAATGGACGTAGAAACGATTTCAACAGGCTCTCTTTCTCTTGATATCGCTTTGGGTGCTGGCGGTCTGCCAATGGGTCGTATCGTAGAAGTCTACGGTCCAGAATCTTCAGGTAAAACAACACTAACGCTTGAGCTTATCGCTGCTGCACAACGTGAAGGTAAAACTTGTGCGTTTATTGATGCAGAGCACGCTTTGGACCCTGTCTACGCGAAGAAACTTGGTGTTGATATCGATGCGCTCTTGGTTTCTCAGCCAGACACTGGTGAGCAAGCACTAGAGATTTGTGATGCACTAGCTCGCTCTGGCGCTATCGACGTAATGGTTGTTGACTCAGTTGCGGCGCTAACACCAAAAGCAGAAATTGAAGGCGAAATGGGCGACAGCCACATGGGTCTTCAAGCACGTATGCTTTCTCAAGCGATGCGTAAGCTAACAGGTAACCTAAAACAGTCTAACTGTATGTGTATCTTCATCAACCAAATCCGTATGAAGATTGGTGTGATGTTCGGTAACCCAGAAACGACCACGGGTGGTAATGCACTTAAATTCTACGCTTCTGTTCGTCTTGATATTCGTCGTACTGGCGCAATCAAAGAAGGTGACGAAGTCGTTGGTAACGAAACTCGCATCAAAGTGGTTAAGAACAAGATTGCTGCACCGTTTAAAGAAGCCAATACGCAAATCATGTACGGTCAAGGCTTTAACCGCGAAGGTGAGCTGGTAGATCTAGGTGTGAAGCACAAGCTGGTTGAAAAGGCTGGCGCTTGGTACAGCTACCAAGGCGATAAGATTGGTCAAGGTAAAGCGAACGCGTGCAACTACCTACGTGAGCATCCTGAAGTGGCTAAAACTATCGATACTAAATTGCGTGAAATGTTGTTAGCGCCAGCCCTTGCGGAAGCTCCTGAAGCAGGCGAGGCGCCTGAGCAAGCTGAAGAGTTTTAATCCCTTCACAGATTAAAAAGTGATAAAGCCCTGCAATGCGGGGCTTTGTTGTATCTATTGACATCAAAAATCGAATCATCACAAAGGCCATTGAGAGTCTGTACAGCAAAAATACCTTTAGGATCACCATGTACCAAAAGCGCCAGACACCAACATTATCGAGCAAAGAGGCGGCTATCCAACTGCTTAGCCGTCGCGATCATGGTCAGTATGAGCTGTACCAAAAACTGTCGATGAAAGGCTATGAAGCATCAGACATCGAAATCGCGATTAATTTTTGCTTAGACCATAACTATTTAGATGATTTACGTTATGCGAAGAGCCAAATTCGGCAGCATGTATACAAAGGACATGGAGAGCGTCGAATTCGCCAAGAGTTAAACCAGAAACGTGTTGCGGAATCGGTGATTGAGCAAGCCATGGCTGAAGAACCGCAAGACTGGTTTGAACTTGCTAAGCAGGCGGCAGAAAAGAAATTCAAAGGTGTCAAAGCCAAGGACCAAAAAGAATACGCGAAACAAGTCCGTTTTCTACAATACCGAGGCTACAGTTTCGACCAAATTAGCTATGCGCTTGCCTTTGAAGACCAAGATTAGCATTGATCCAATTGCGCTGATTTTTGTTTTGCTTCAAATTTTTTCTTCTGCTCCCTCTTTTCCTCAAGAAAACTAGTCTCAGCTGTTTGCATGATCTACAATACGGCAAAATTCTAACTCGACTATTTTCAGGAAGAGCTGCATGTACATGAGCACTGACGAGGTTCGTAACGCGTTCCTCAAGTTCTTTGAAAGCAAAGGACACCAAATCGTAGAAAGTTCATCGTTAGTTCCACATAACGACCCAACCCTGCTGTTCACAAACGCAGGTATGAACCAATTTAAAGATTGTTTCTTAGGCTTAGAAAAACGAGCCTATACTCGAGCGACTACGGCTCAACGTTGTGTACGTGCTGGTGGTAAACACAACGACCTGGAAAATGTTGGCTTTACCGCTCGTCACCACACATTCTTTGAAATGCTAGGCAACTTCAGCTTTGGCGACTATTTCAAAGAAGATGCGATTTCATTTGCTTGGGAATTCCTAACCGAAGTTCTTAAACTGCCTGCGGATCGTCTATTGGTAACCGTTTACGAAACCGATGACGAAGCATTCGACATCTGGAACAAAAAAGTTGGCGTGCCTGCTGATCGTATCGTGCGCATTGGTGACAAAGAAGGTGGCAAGCCGTACGAGTCTGATAACTTCTGGCAAATGGGCGACACTGGTCCTTGTGGTCCATGTACTGAAATCTTCTACGATCACGGTGAACACATCTGGGGTGGTCGTCCTGGCACGCCTGAAGAAGATGGTGACCGTTTCATCGAGATCTGGAACAACGTATTCATGCAGTTCAACCGTCACGCAGACGGCACTATGGAACCGCTACCAAAACCATCGGTAGATACTGGTATGGGTATCGAGCGTATCTCTGCAATCATGCAAGGCGTTCACTCAAACTACGAAATCGATGTATTCCAAACTCTTATCAAAGCAGCGGCTGAAGTCATTGGTTATGAAGATCTATCGAACCAATCGCTACGCGTTATTGCTGACCACATCCGTTCATGTTCATTCTTGATTGTTGATGGTGTGATGCCTTCAAACGAAGGTCGTGGTTACGTACTACGTCGTATCATTCGTCGTGCCGTACGTCATGGTAACAAGCTAGGTGCACAAGGTGCATTCTTCTATAAGCTTGTTGGCGTATTAGCAGAAGTAATGGGTACAGCAGGCGAAGAGCTGAAGCGTCAACAAGCAGTGGTTGAAAAAGTACTGCGTATCGAAGAAGAAAACTTCGGTCGTACACTTGAGCGCGGTATGGTAATTCTTAACGAAGCATTAGATAACCTAGATGGCAAAGTGCTAGACGGCGAAACGGTATTCAAGCTTTACGATACTTACGGCTTCCCAGCAGACCTCACTAACGACGTTGCACGTGAGCGTGAGTTCGCGATCGACGAAGAGGGTTTCGAAAAAGCGATGGAAGAGCAGCGTCAACGTGCGCGTGAAGCTGGTCAATTCGGTACAGATTACAACGCAGCAATCAAAGTTGATACGCAAACAGAGTTCTGTGGTTACACAGGTACTAAAGGTTCTAGCTCAGTCGCAGCGATGTTCGTTGAAGGCAACGAAGTAGATTCACTATCTGCAGGCGATAAAGCCATCATCGTGCTTGGTGAAACGCCATTCTACGCAGAGTCAGGCGGTCAGTGTGGTGACGCGGGTGAAATCCGTACTGAGTCTGGTGTATTCCGCGTTGAAGACACTCAAAAACTCGGTAACGCAATCGCACACCACGGTGTAATGGCAGAAGGCGTGCTAGCGAAAGGTGACGAAGTGGCAACCATCGTTGACGCAGAGCGTCGCGCAGCTATCTCTCTTAACCACTCAGCGACGCACTTGCTACACGCAGCACTACGCCAAGTTCTTGGTGAGCACGTAACGCAGAAAGGCTCACTAGTGAAAGCTGACAGCCTACGTTTCGACTTCTCACACCTAGAGGCAGTAACTGCAGCAGAACTGAAAGAAGTTGAGCGTCTAGTAAACGCACAAATTCGTCGTAACCACACGATTGAAACCAATGTGATGGATATTGAGTCTGCTAAGAAGAAAGGCGCAATGGCATTGTTTGGTGAGAAGTACGATGACGAAGTTCGCGTGCTGTCTATGGGCGACTTCTCTACTGAGCTTTGTGGTGGTATTCACGCATCAAGCACGGGTGATATTGGTCTATTCAAAATCACATCAGAAAGCGGTATCGCAGCTGGTATTCGTCGTATTGAAGCGGTAACAGGCGAGGTGGCATTAGACGCTATTGAAGCTCAAAATGCGAAGTACGAAGAGAAACTGGCAGAATCTGCACAGAAAGCAAAAGCACTAGAAAAAGAAGTGCAGAAGCTAAAAGATAAGATGGCAGCCGCAGAAAGCGCTAACATCATGGGCAAAGCGGTTGAAGTAAATGGCACAAAAGTTCTAGTTGCGGCCCTTGAAGGTGCTGATAGCAAGAACCTACGTACCATGGTTGATGACATCAAGAATCAAATGGGTTCTGGTGTTGTACTGCTTGCAAACGTAACGGGTGACAAGGTTGGCTTGATTGCTGGTGTGACTAAAGATCTCACTGGTAAAGTAAAAGCAGGTGATCTGGTTAAAATGGTTGCAGAGCAAGTCGGTGGTAAGGGCGGTGGTCGTCCAGACATGGCTCAAGCCGGTGGTACTGATGTTTCAGCACTACCAGAGGCAATCAAAACAGTTCAGCCTTGGCTAGAAGAGCGTTTATAAGCTCTTAACTAATAAAATTACGCTCAATCAAGTTTCTTTGATTGAGCGTAATTTTTTTTAGCAACCAAGTGGTTTAATTGACCAAAAGTTAACCGAGTCATTTAAGCTGCTTGGTTTTTGTTGTAACTACTGCTTATATAATTTTTCTCAAAGGAAATATTTAAGATGTAAGCAGTTCTAAAGAGACTTCGGTCTTGGGAAGGTGAAGACTGGTGAAAAAGCCCCTTATCGTGCAAAAGTTTGGCGGAACCTCTGTGGGTTCAATTGAAAGAATCCACCAAGTCGCTGAACACATCATTAAGGCGAAAAATGATGGCAATCAAGTTGTTGTTGTCGTGTCTGCAATGTCAGGCGAAACAAACAGACTGATGGATCTCGCTAAACAGATAGATAGCGTACCTACAGCTCGAGAACTTGATGTTTTGCTCTCTGCTGGTGAGCAAGTGTCAATGGCACTGTTAGCCATGACTTTGAATAAAATGGGTCATGCTGCGCGCTCGCTTACCGGAGCACAGGCGAATATTGTGACGGATAATCAACACAATGACGCAACGATTAAACACATTGATACCACGACAATTATGGGATTGCTTGAGCAAGACCAAATCGTGATTGTTGCGGGCTTTCAAGGTGTGAATGAGAACGGGGATATCACCACATTAGGTCGAGGTGGCTCAGATACGAGCGCTGTGGCACTGGCGGGCGCATTGCGCGCTGACGAGTGTCAAATCTTTACCGACGTTGATGGTATTTATACTTGTGACCCACGTGTAGTGAAAAATGCGCGCAAATTGGCAGTTATCGATTTTCCTTCAATGGAAGCGATGGCAAGCCGAGGCGCAAAAGTATTACATTTACCTTCAGTGCAATTTGCATGGAAGAATAATGTGCCACTACGCGTGCTTTCGACATTTGATGTTAATGAAGGCAGTTTGGTAAAGGGGGAGTCAGGCAATCAAGCCGTCTCTGGTATAGCCATTCAACGTGACCTTGCCATTATCGAAGTCGATAAAGAACATTTATCTAGTGCTACAAAACAATGTCAGATGCTGGGTATAGACATTTGGAATGTGATCGAGGAAGCAGAACGGGCAGGTATCATGATAAAACAAGATGCATGTGCCAAGTTCGATCTGGTGTTCAGCGACAAAATCCGTAATAGTGAAGTGGTAAGCCTGTTGACCGCAGTGGGGCTTGAGGCCAATGGAATGGTAGAGCACGCATGCGATTTGTTGGCAAAGCGAGATATTGAGATCAATTTCAGCGCAACGAATGCACTCACTATGATGCTAGTTTTAGCACCCGAATGTGTGGATACAGCAGCAAACATTCTGCATGATGCTTACATTACATCTAGTGAAGCATTAAACATTCAACAAAAACATGCCTTTTTAGGCTGATTTTCGCTAACAAGGTAGTTTACGAAAATATAACTTTTGTTGGATAATAGCTTTGTAGCAAGAAAATTTAGAGATTACTCAAGGAGCAAAGAATGCTAATTTTGACTCGCCGCGTAGGCGAAACACTGATGATTGGTGATGAAGTGACTGTAACTGTACTAGGTGTGAAAGGTAACCAAGTACGTATCGGCGTTAACGCTCCGAAAGAGGTTTCAGTTCACCGTGAAGAAATCTACATGCGCATTCAAGCTGAAAAAGGCAATGGCAACGTTGCTTCAGGTAACTACTAAGTCGCTCCTGTTTACAGAGCTTAGTTTGAATGAAAAAGGCTAACCGAAGGGTTGGCCTTTTTAGTCTTTAATGTTTTTGAAGATTTGCGGAAACCATTGTGTTGACTGTGGCTGTGAATCCGTCAATATTGTTGAATCGAACACCAGGAAGTTGTTTGAAAATAAATGTCTTTTTTTCAGAGAAGACTCTCTTTTTTTCATCATAATAGAGTGGTAAAGTTCGTTTAATAGTCACTTTGATTAAATCAGCAACGGTTAAGTCAGTTTCGTGGATTTTTTCAAAGAAAGTGTTTGACATATTTTCGGTAAAACGTAATATGTGCCTCCGCAAGACGGTGAGGTGGCCGAGAGGCTGAAGGCGCTCCCCTGCTAAGGGAGTATACGGTTTATCCCGTATCGAGGGTTCGAATCCCTCCCTCACCGCCATTCTTGCAATGTTGAGAAATCAACAAAAAAGTGCGTCCTTAGCTCAGCTGGATAGAGTACCTGGCTACGAACCAGGCGGTCGGAGGTTCGAATCCTCCAGGACGCGCCATATCTCTTCTGAGATATAACAATGAAAACGGTGAGGTGGCCGAGAGGCTGAAGGCGCTCCCCTGCTAAGGGAGTATACGGTTTATCCCGTATCGAGGGTTCGAATCCCTCCTTCACCGCCATTCATTGACTGGCCCGATGGCCTTTTTTTTGTTTCGTAAGAAATGAATGTGATTTGCTTCACAACTTCCTAGCAAGAAGATCTGCGCGTCCTTAGCTCAGCTGGATAGAGTACCTGGCTACGAACCAGGCGGTCGGAGGTTCGAATCCTCCAGGACGCGCCACTATTTAATAATTCGTTTGATAAACGGGTTATACAAAGTAAAATAAGATTATTGCGCGTCCTTAGCTCAGCTGGATAGAGTACCTGGCTACGAACCAGGCGGTCGGAGGTTCGAATCCTCCAGGACGCGCCACTTATTAAAGGGTATTGCCCTGATATTGACGAAAGTTGATGTCGAAAACTGCGCGTCCTTAGCTCAGCTGGATAGAGTACCTGGCTACGAACCAGGCGGTCGGAGGTTCGAATCCTCCAGGACGCGCCACTTATTAAAGGGTAATGCCCTGATATTGATGAAAGTCGATATCGAAAACTTGCGCGTCCTTAGCTCAGCTGGATAGAGTACCTGGCTACGAACCAGGCGGTCGGAGGTTCGAATCCTCCAGGACGCGCCACTTATTGAAGGGTAATGCCCTGATGTTGACGAAAGTTGATATCGAAAACTGCGCGTCCTTAGCTCAGCTGGATAGAGTACCTGGCTACGAACCAGGCGGTCGGAGGTTCGAATCCTCCAGGACGCGCCATTTACTGAAAAAGCCTCGCAATTGCGAGGCTTTTTTGTATCTGGACATCAGGAAATATAGCCTAGAGTTGTTAGAGGCGAGGTCCTTCTTTTCCAAAAGCGAATATGTGCTTATCTAAGCAATTTGGAATAAAGTTTCAGCTGTAGTTTGTGAATCCATCCTTACTATCTCTCCTGTATATTAATTTCCGTTTCTTTCACTTCAATTGTTTACATGTAACTTCTTTGTTTTTTATTTGTTTATTAATTGTTACAAAATGACATCCTTTTGTTTTTATTAGTTTTTATGTGTAAATCTCGATTTGGTTTTGAAATCCAAATCGCAGTTTTTATTTATGTCCTCCTTTACTCTGTTCGTAAGGAGATAGCAGATTCGCAGTAATTATTTTGTCATGAACTGTGATCTGGGTAGTGAATAAATAATCATTTATCAGGATTATTACAAACCTTCCTTAAACAAAATTGACAAAATTTAACCAATCGAGATAATCCATTGGTCGGGATTTGACGCTATTAAAGTCCTGCACGTTGTCAGGATGACAAAGAAAGGAAGCAACATGACTAATATAGGAAGCCTGCTAGTAGATGCGGCCACCCTGATGCTAACGGGGATGGCGGTCGTATTTATTTTCCTCACTATTCTTGTTTATCTCGTTCGGCTAATGTCGAAATTGGTACCAGAAGAAGTACCAGAGCCGATCGCAGCACCAAAAACAAATACTAATATTCAATCAACCTCTTCAGCTGTTAGTCCACAAGTAGTGGCGGCGATCTCGGCTGCGATTCATAAACATCGCGCCTCATTCGCGAAGTAGCCGAACCAGGATTAAAAAGGAGTTTAAGAGCATGTCTAAACCACTAGCTATTACAGATGTGGTCCTTCGTGATGCCCATCAATCACTATTTGCTACGCGTATGCGTATTGAGGATATGCTGCCTATCGCAGCTGAGTTGGATAAGGTTGGTTACTGGTCTCTAGAGACTTGGGGTGGCGCAACGTTTGATTCTTGTATTCGATTCTTAGGGGAAGATCCTTGGGAGCGTTTACGTGAGTTGAAAAAAGCGATGCCTAATACGCCAATGCAAATGCTACTGCGTGGTCAAAACCTTTTAGGATACCGCCATTATGCCGACGACGTAGTAGAGAAGTTCGTTGAACGCGCACATGCTAACGGTATGGACGTGTTCCGTATCTTTGATGCAATGAATGACGTGCGAAACTTCCAGAAGGCTGTTAAAGCAACGGTCGATGTTGGCGCACATGCTCAAGGTACGCTGTCTTACACAACAAGCCCTGTGCATAACGCAGACACTTGGGTTGACTTGGCAAAACGTCTAGAGGATTTAGGTTGTCATTCACTGTGTATTAAAGATATGTCTGGCTTACTCAAGCCTTATGAAGCGGAAGAGCTTATCACGCGTATCAAAGCGTCTTGTGATGTGCCATTAGCACTTCATTGTCACGCGACGACAGGCTTGTCTACTGCGACAGCGGTAAAAGCAGTTGAAGCTGGTATTGATATTCTCGATACAGCGATTTCTTCAATGAGTTGTACCTATGGTCACACACCGACGGAAACGGTAGTCGCGATGCTAGAAGGAACCGAGCGAGATACGAATTTGAAGCTCGAGCAACTAGAACCTATCGCCGCGTATTTCCGTGAAGTACGTAAGAAGTACGCGAAGTGGGAAGGTCAGTTGAAAGGTGTAGACTCTCGCATCCTGATTGCTCAAGTGCCTGGCGGCATGCTGACCAACATGGAAGGCCAGCTGAAAGAACAGGGCGCGGCGGATCGCATTGATGAAGTCTTAGAAGAGATCCCTCGTGTTCGCGAAGATCTTGGTTTCATTCCATTGGTGACTCCAACTTCGCAGATCGTCGGAACGCAAGCGGTGATTAACGTGCTTACTGGCGAACGCTATAAGAGCATTACTAAGGAAACCGCTGGTCTATTGAAAGGCGAATACGGTCAAGCGCCAGCCGAGTTAAATGCAGAGCTGCAAGCTAAAGTACTTGATGGCAAAGAGCCTATTACTTGTCGTCCTGCCGATTTGCTTGAGCCTGAAATGGAGACGCTTACTGTTGATCTGATGGAGAAAGCGAAATCAGAGGGTATTAAGCTAGCAAGCGAGCGTGTTGATGATGTACTTACTTATGCGCTTTTCCCTCAAGTTGGTCTCAAGTTCCTTAAGAATCGTGAAAACCCAGAAGCATTTGAACCTGCACCAACGCTAGAAGCCGCGAAGCCTGCTGTACCTGCGGCGCAAACAGCAACTGGCGGCGTAGAAACTTATAGCGTACGTGTTGACGGACATGTGTATGAGGTGGAAGTCGGTCCTCAAGGCGAGCTAACCTCTGTCGCTCCTTCTGCGGCGCCTGCAAAATCGACGGCACCTAGCGCACCTTCTAGCGCTTCTGCTGAAGCGGTGCCTGCTCCTCTTGCCGGTAACATCTTTAAAGTGAATGTTCAGCCTGGTGCTGAAGTGGCTGAAGGCGATGTACTACTGATTCTTGAAGCAATGAAGATGGAAACAGAAGTGCGTGCGGCGCGTGGTGGTGTTGTCCAAGAGTTGAACGTTAAAGAAGGCGATGCTGTCACAGTAGGTGCGCCTCTGTTGAGTCTAGCGTAAGGGAGTATCATGGACGGATTGTTAACCCTTTGGGCAGAAACAGGGATCGCTAACTTCGAGTTCGGCCAAATCTGTATGATGCTGGTTGGTTGTACCTTGCTGTTTTTGGCAATCAAAAAAGGCTTTGAGCCTTTACTGTTATTGCCGATTGGTTTTGGTGCTATCTTGGCGAATATTCCAAATGCTGGCTTTACTGAGCCTGGCGGCTTGCTCTACTACGTTTACTACATTGGGATTGAATCGGGTGTGTTCCCGTTGTTGATCTTCATGGGTGTGGGTGCGATGACCGACTTTGGTGCTTTGATCGCAAACCCAAAAACGTTGTGGCTAGGTGCGGCAGCTCAGTTTGGTATTTTTGCGACACTGTTTGGTGCTATTTTGCTCAACTATGTACCTGGTATGGAGTTCTCCATGGCGGATGCATCGTCTATCGCCATCATCGGTGGTGCGGATGGCCCAACGGCGATTTTCTTAGCAAGTAAGTTATCACCAGACCTGCTTGGTGCGATTGCTGTAGCCGCGTACAGCTACATGGCTTTAGTGCCAATCATTCAGCCGCCAATCATGAAGGCGCTAACCACTAAGGAAGAACGTGAGATTCAAATGGCGCAACTGCGTCACGTGGGTAAATGGGAAAAGGTATTGTTCCCGATGGCAGTATTACTCATGACGATTCTTTTCCTACCTTCAGCAACGCCTCTTGTCGGTATGTTCTGTCTTGGTAACTTAATGCGTGAAGCGGGTGTGGTCGATCGTCTATCGAAAACCGCACAAAATGAGCTGATCAACATCGTGACGATCTTCTTGGGCTTAGGGGTTGGCTCGAAGCTGCAAGCGGATCAATTCCTGAACTTAGAAACATTAGGCATTCTAGGGCTTGGTGCGGTTGCGTTTAGTATTGGTACGGGGGCTGGTGTGCTAATGGCTAAGTTGCTGAACAAGTTCTCAAAAGAAGACATCAACCCACTTATTGGTGCGGCTGGCGTTTCTGCGGTACCAATGGCCGCGCGTGTGGTGAACAAGGTCGGCTTACAAGCTAACCCGCAAAACTTCTTGTTGATGCATGCGATGGGACCAAACGTTGCAGGTGTATTGGGCTCAGCAGTGGCCGCTGGTATCTTGCTAGCACTTGTCGGCTAGTCATTACCGAAAATGGAATGATCAACCAATTTACAAAATCACGATTAACTTCGGTTAACAAAATGGTTTATAGTCAAAGGGATGCTTTCGCATCCCTTTTTGTTTTCTTGCAGGGAATGGTTTATGGAACACAAACAGATCGTTATCACTGAATTTGGTGATGCCAACGTACTCGCGATTCAACATGCTTCTACACCATCACCACAGCCTGGTGAAGTCTTAGTAAAAGTCGCTTTTTCAGGCGTAAATCCTATTGATGTTAAAACTCGAGCCGGACTCGGTTGGGCAGCTGCGCAGAACAAGGATAATTTACCTTGGGTACCAGGTTACGACATCTCAGGAAAAGTCGTGTCCTGTGGAGACGGGGCGTCGCGTTTTGATGATGGTGATGAGGTGGCTGGATTTATCGGTTTCCCAGTCCGAGGCGGTGGGTACAGTCAGTACGTATGTGTTCCAGAAGCTGAGTTAAGTCATGTTCCCAGTTCAGTTACTTTAGAGGCTGCCGCAGCATTACCGTTGGCTGGCCAAACTGCGGCACAAGCACTCAGCAAAGCCAATGTGACAGAAAACGATCGCGTACTTATCCTCGCAGGAGCCGGTGGCGTTGGACACCTAGCGGTACAAATCGCGGTCGCGACTAAAGCAGAAGTCTTTACAACCTGCAGTGAACGAAATTTAGACTACCTGGCTACCCTTGGCGCTCACGCAGTGAACTATCAATTTGCACCAGTGTCAGAACGTGTTGAAGACGTTGATGTTTTGATTGATTTAGTAGGTGGAGATGCCGCGTTAGATGCGCTTAAATGCCTGAAAGACGGTGCGAGAGTCATAACCGTTCCAACCATCACGGCTGAGCTGATTTGTGAAAAAGCCAAACTCCTAGGCTTTGAGGCTAACGGCATGTTGGTTGAGCCAGATCCAGCGCAATTAGATACCTTGTTGTACATGGTTGGCGTTGGTTTGCTGAAGACTGAAATTCAACAGGTTTATCCGATGAGCGATGTGATTGCTGCTCACCAGCAAGTTGAATCAGGAAGAACCAGAGGCAAGGTGTTGCTTGATATGACATGCTAGAAGCATTTAATACGAGCTTTGAAAGTTTAGCGCTTTGGTTTTCAGATTCAGCATTATGGGGGCTTTTCATGACCGGTTTTCTCAGTGCCACTTTGTTACCTGGTGGCTCTGAGGCGGGCTTAGTTGCCACTCTCTCATTAAATCAATATTCCGTTTCGTCAATTATTATGGTCGCCACTATCGGCAATACGCTTGGTGGCTTAACAAATTATTGGCTTGGCTTGTGGATTCCCAACAAAGCGCAAGAAGAAAAGCACGGTCATACCGCATTAAAGTGGCTGTCAAAGTATGGCTATTGGGGATTGTTTTTTAGCTGGTTACCTGTGATTGGAGACCCGCTGTGTTTAGCCGCAGGGTGGCTGAGAATGAAGTTTCTGCCTTGCGTGATTTTAATATTTTTAGGAAAGGCTGCTAGGTATAGCTTACTTGCGGCCATCTATCTCGGATTATTTTAAGGAAAGTACATGAAGATGTTTTGGGTTGGCGCGTGTTCACTTTTGGTGATCACGGGCTGTGCATCAAATACGCCAGTTTCATCACTGCCGAAAGGGGTAACTTTCGTCGAGTCATCGAAAGCGGAAGAAGGCAAAGTTAAGATTCCATACCAAAAGTATAAACTCGATAATGGCTTAACGGTGATCTTAGCTCCTGAAGATTCCGACCCATTGGTCCATGTGGATGTGACTTACCATGTTGGTTCGGCTCGTGAAGAGGTGGGTAAGTCTGGTTTTGCGCATTTCTTTGAGCACATGATGTTCCAAGGTTCAGAGAACGTTGGTGACCAAGAGCACTTCAGAATCATCACAGAGGCTGGCGGTACGTTAAATGGTACGACAAACCGTGATCGTACTAACTACTTTGAAACTGTCCCGGCTAACCAGCTAGAGAAAATGCTGTGGTTAGAGTCTGACCGTATGGGCTTTTTGCTGGATGCGGTTTCTCAACGCAAATTTGAAATTCAGCGTTCAACTGTAAAAAATGAGCGAGCTCAGCGTTACGATAATCGTCCTTATGGCTTAATTTGGGAGCGTATGTCTGAAGCGTTATATCCTGAAGGTCATCCGTATTCGTGGCAAACTATTGGTTATGTTGAAGATCTTGATCGTGTTGATGTGAACGATCTCAAAGCGTTTTTCTTACGTTGGTATGGCCCAAACAATGCGACTATCACTATCGGTGGGGACTTAGACGTTGAACAAACTCTTGAGTGGGTAAATAAGTACTTCGGTTCGATTCCTCGTGGGCCAGAGGTTGAAAATGCGCCGAAACAACCTGCAAAACTGCAAGAAGACAAATACATCACGCTAGAAGATCGCATTCAACAACCGATGGTGATGATCGCGTGGCCAACAACTTACAACGGCGAAGAAAGCCAAGCGTCTCTCGATACGCTATCTGAAGTGCTAGGTGGCGGTACAAACAGCGTGCTCTACCAAGACTTAGTCAAGACTCAAAAAGCCGTCGATGCGGGCTCATTCCATGACTGTGCAGAACTGGCGTGTAACTTTTACGTTTATGCAATGGGTGATTCAGGGGACAAAGGCGATCTATCAAAACTGTACGACGAGCTTTTACAGTCACTCAATCAGTTTGCTGAAAAAGGCGTGACAGAAGATCGCCTTGAACAATTGAAGGGTAAGGCGGAAGCGGATGCTATCTTTGCATTAGAAAGTGTTAAAGGCAAAGTAACGCAGTTGGCATCCAACGAGACATTCTTCGGCGAGCCAGACCGTCTTGAGCAACAGCTTGAGCAGATCCGCGCAGTGACGCCTGCATCGGTAGAAAAAGCGTATACGGATTTTATCCAAGGTAAGAACAAAGTGACCCTAAGCGTGGTACCAAAAGGAAAAACTGACCTTGTCGTAAAACCAGCGACCTTTGTGACGCCAAAACGTACGCTACCAGAATACGAGAAGATCACTGATGATCAATTGGCGTATCGTCGTGCGACCGATAACTTCGATCGCTCTGTGCAACCGCCTGTAGGGGAGCCAGTGAAAGCGACGATGCCTGAGTTGTACGAGCTTCATTTTAATAATGGCTCGGAGTTGCTTGGCGCGGTTAGCGATGAAACACCAACGGTCATGATGCAGTTTAGTTTACCTGCGGGAACACGTTTTGTTGAAAAGGGCAAAGAAGGTCTTGCCCAATTGACCGCCGCGATGTTGCAAGAAGGCACAACGAAACGTAGTGTCGAAGAGATTCAAGCTGAGCTAGATAAACTAGGTAGTGTCATCTCCGTGAATGCAACGGGCTACACAACAAACATCAGCGTTTCTGCTTTAGAAAAGAACTTAGAGCCGACGTTGAAAATTGTCGAAGAGATGTTGCTGTCTCCTGCATTCAAGCAAGCAGACTTTGAGCGTGTGAAGATGCAAGCGCTAGAAGGTCTTGTGTATGAGCATCAAAACCCAAGTTGGATGGCATCACAAGCGACTCGCCAGGTGCTCTATGGGGACTCTGTCTTTGCTCGACCAAAAGACGGCACGCAAGCAGGTGTCAGTGCACTAACGTTGGATGATGTCCGTGAATTCTACTCGAAGCATTACACGCCACAAAGTGCGCAAATCGTCGTTGTTGGTGACATTGATCAACAGGAAATTGAACAGCAACTGACGTTCTGGAAAAACTGGCAGGATGAAGCTGCGCCATTGTATGCACCGCAAAGCATCGCTGCATTAGGTGAGCAAAAGATCCATCTTGTTGATAAACCAGGTGCACCACAAAGTGTGGTCATGATGGTTCGTCAGGGTATGCCTTACGATGCAACGGGCGATTTTTACCTAAGCCAACTGGCAAACTTCAACTTAGCTGGAAACTTCAATAGCCGCATTAACCAAAACCTACGTGAAGACAAGGGTTACACATACGGCGCTTACGGCTACTTCTCTGGAAATCCAGAAACTGGCTCGGTTGTTTTCACCGCGCAAGTACGAGCGGATGCAACGGTTGCTTCTATCATTGAGATGGAAAATGAGCTAAATGAATACTCGCAGTCAGGAATTACTGATGAAGAGATGAAATTTATGCGTCAAGCGGTCGGTCAAAAAGATGCACTGAAATATGAAACGCCAACACAAAAAGCGGAACTTATCAGTGATATTCTTAAGTACAACCTCGATCAAGATTACTTGCAGCAAAGAAACGCTATCGTAGAAAAAGTCGATAAGCAGACTTTGAATGCACTGGCTCAAAAGTGGTTTGATCCAAATGACTATCAAATTATCGTCGTTGGTGATGCTAAATCACTGCGTCCTCAATTAGAAAAGTTGGGGAAAGACGTAGAAGAGCTTGAAATCATTCGATAGAGTACACATTTAATAGCGGAGAAACGTTTCTCCGCTATTCATCTAGATAAGCGACTTTTCGTGGGTTATTTATCTAGATGCATTAAATATCAATAACTTAGCTTACGCTTGTCCTTTGTGATAAGTGTCCTGCTCCCAATATAAGCGAACCTCATTTTGACTGATTTTGCTGCGCGACTAAAAAAAGTTGCATCAAACCCCGAAGTATTTAAGCAGTTTGGACGCGGTGTTGAGCGAGAAACTTTGCGCTATCGTCAGGATGGACATCTAGCAACAACACCTCATCCAGAGGGGTTAGGCTCAGCGTTCACAAACCAATGGATCACGACTGATTTTTCTGAATCATTGTTAGAGTTCATTACTCCTGTGTCACATGAAATTCCAGAACTGATGGCACAACTGAAAGATATCCATCACTTCACGCAGACAAAAATGGGTGAAGAAAAGATGTGGCCTCTTTCCATGCCATGTTATGTCGGCTCGGAAGAGGATATTCAGCTTGCTCAGTACGGCTCTTCGAATGCAGCAAAAATGAAAACCCTGTACCGAGAAGGCCTAAAACGCCGCTATGGCAGCCTGATGCAAATCATCTCAGGTGTGCATTTTAACTTCTCGTTCCCTGAGACATTTTGGGATGCGCTATACGGCGAGCAAGATGAACAAGCCCGCCAAGATGCTAAGTCTGATGCCTACTTTGCGCTGATCCGTAACTATTACCGTTTTGGTTGGATGATTCCGTATTTCTTCGGTGCATCGCCAGCGTTATGCGGCTCTTTTATTCAAGGTCGTGAAACCGATCTGCCATTCGAGAAAATTGGCGGCACTTTGTATTTGCCGAAATCGACGTCTTTGCGTTTGAGCGATCTGGGCTACACCAATAGTGCGCAAAGTGTACTGAAAATTGGCTTTAACAGCATTGATCAGTATCTGGATGGTTTGAGCGATGCGATTCGTCACCCATCAGAAGAGTTTGCGAAAATAGGCGTCAAAGTGGACGGTGAATACCGCCAGCTTAATTCCAATATTTTACAAATTGAGAACGAGCTATACGCTCCAATTCGCCCGAAACGCGTGTCGAAAAGTGGTGAGAAGCCTTCAGATGCGTTACGACGCGGTGGGGTTGAGTACATTGAAGTTCGCTCTCTAGACGTTAACCCATTCAGCGCAGTGGGGTTGGATGAAGAGCAAGTACGATTCCTTGATCTCTTCCTGACTTGGGCGGCCTTGTCAGACTCGGATCCAATGGACAACTGTGAATTAGAGTGTTGGCGCGACAACTGGAACAAAGTCATTGTTTCTGGTCGTGAAAAAGGGCTAATGCTTCAAATTGGTTGCCAAGGTGAACGTCTATCTCTGCAAGATTGGGCGCATCGAGTGTTTGTCGAGCTGCGTCAGATAGCACAGCAAATGGATATGGCTGCTGGTGGCAGTGCATACCAAGATGTGTGTAATAAACTCGGGACATGGATTGATAACCCAGAACTAACGATTTCAGGTCAACTTTTAGAGCTGACGAAAGAGCTTGGTGGGTTAGGTAAAGTCGGCTGTGCGCTTGGCATGAAGTACCGCGAGGAAAATCTAGCTCACGGTTATCAGTACTACTCGCAAGATACGATGGAAACGGAAGTGGCGTCGTCAGTAGAAAAGCAAAAGCAAGCGGAACAAAGTGACACGCTATCTTTTGATGATTTTTTGGAAGATTACTTTGCTTATCTGAAGCAGTAGTGAATAGGTAAAGGTTGGGTGGGATTGAACATTAAACCGTTAGTAGTATCGGTACTCGGAAGCATGTTACTTGCAGGTTGTGCCACGGCACCGCCAAAGCAGCAGAATAATTTATGTGAGATATTTCGAGAGAAATCCGGCTGGTATGATGATGCCAAAGATATGGAAGAAAAGTGGGGAACCCCCATTCATGTCGCTATGGCTATCATTAAACAAGAAAGCAGCTTTCGGCACGATGCGAAACCACCCAAAGACTATTTATTGGGATTTATCCCTTGGGGACGAGTCAGCAGTGCGTATGGTTACGCTCAAGCTCAAGATCCTGCTTGGGAAGATTTCCAAGATGCGACGGGTCAGGGCGGTTCTCGTACCAACTTTGATGATTCAGTGATGTTTGTCGGTTGGTATACTCACGAAACGAGGCGCCAACTAGGGATTTCGTTATGGGACCCATACAGTCAATATCTGGCTTATCATGAAGGTCGAGGTGGGTACAAGCGAGGTACTTATAAGCGAAAGCCCAGCTTGCTCAAAGTCGCTCGACGTGTTGAACAAACTGCAAAAACTTATGGCTGGCAGCTGAAGCAATGTCGTCAGGAATTGGAAGACAACAGCAGCTGGTTCTTTTAACCTACAGCCTGTTTATGTGCTGTAGGGATGAATGACATTTATCCAGTACCGAGAGGTATTGGAGTTACAATCAGGAGAGATGTAATGCCTTTACTCGATAGTTTTACCGTGGACCACACTCGCATGAATGCACCGGCAGTGCGAGTGGCGAAGACCATGCAGACCCCAAAAGGGGACACGATTACTGTCTTCGATTTACGCTTTACCGCGCCAAACAAAGACATCCTTTCTGAAAAAGGTATTCATACACTAGAGCACCTTTATGCAGGCTTTATGCGCAATCATCTAAACAGCGATTCTGTTGAGATCATCGATATTTCGCCTATGGGTTGCCGCACGGGCTTTTACATGAGCCTGATTGGCACTCCATCAGAGCAGCAAGTAGCGGATGCTTGGATTGCGGCCATGGAAGACGTACTAAAGGTAGAAAGCCAGAACAAGATCCCTGAACTCAACGAATACCAATGTGGCACGGCAGCGATGCACTCTTTAGAAGAAGCACAACAGATCGCAAAGAGCATTTTGGATGCTGGTGTATCGGTGAACAAAAATGATGAACTTGCTTTGCCTGAATCGATGCTAAAAGAGCTGCGCATCGACTAGTTGCTAAAAACTTATCAAGAAGCATATTTATCCAGAACTAAAAAGAGCCTGACATGATCAGGCTCTTTTCTTTTTATTTCTTATCTTGAGTTGTAGATAGGGGCTATTTTTTCTTTTTAGGATAAACACGAACGAGCTTGATGCGGTTTTCTTCAATCTCAACAAGCTCCATTGGATGACCCGCCACTCTCACGCTTAAATGGCTCTCTGGGATATCTTCCAGGTGCTCCAAAATAAGACCGTTTAACGTTCTTGGGCCATCCGTTGGTAAATCCCATTTCAGGCCTTTGTTGATATCTCGGATATTGGTGCTGCCTTCAATGAGGAAGCTTCCGTCACCTTGAGGACTGATTTCATCAGAAAGGCTTGGAGAAATCGAGGTCGTGAATTCGCCAATAATCTCTTCCAGAATATCTTCCAATGTCACCAAGCCAATAATGTCGCCATACTCATCAACAATCAGACCAATACGCTGTTTGTTGCGTTGGAACTTTAACATTTGCACGTTCAGTGGCGTACCTTCCGGGATGTAATAGACTTCATCCGCAGCACGCAATAGCGTCTCTTTATTGAACTCGTTTTTTTCTAGCATCAGGCGGTAAGCTTCACGCAGGCGCAGCATGCCAACCACTTCATCAATTTGGTCACGATAAAAAACAATGCGTCCATGTGGTGAGTGGGTAAGCTGACGAACGATGGATTTCCAGTCATCATTAATATCGATACCGGTAATCTCATTACGTGGCACCATGATATCGTTCACAGTGACGTGCTCAAGATCCAAAATAGATACCAACATGTCTTGGTGTCGGCGAGGGATCAATCCGCCAGCTTCGTTTACTACGGTACGCAGCTCATCGGAACTAAGATGGTCTTCTACTGAGTGATCGGCTTTTACGCCAAGTAAACGAATAAAGCCATTCGTAATAAAGTTAACGAGCATCACCAAAGGCGATAGTAACTTCATCAATATGGTCAGTAGGATACTGCTCGCGTAAGACACGCGTTCAGGGTACAGCGCTGCAATTGTTTTTGGGGTAACTTCAGCAAAAACCAATACAACCATAGTCAGTGCACCGGTTGCGATAGCGACACCTAAATCACCATACAAACGCATACCAATAATGGTCGCGATGGCGGACGCGAGAATATTAACGAGGTTGTTGCCGATAAGAATAAGACCAATCAAACGATCTGGACGGTCTAATAGCCTTTCGACTCGCTTAGCGCCTTTATGCCCATTTTTGGCTAAGTGCTTTAAGCGATAACGGTTCAGAGACATCATCCCTGTTTCTGAGCCGGAAAAGTAACCTGATATGACGATAAGACACGCGAGTAGCGCAAACAAGATACCCGTAGAGATGTCGTCCAAAACGTTGCTGTTCCTTGTAAGTATTGGGTTATATAACGGTTGAGTAAGTCCGTTAAGTCAAAGGGTTAAGGCGTACTGTATTTTATCTAGCCTAAAATATAAAGGATAGGAGCCCTAGAGCTCCTTAATTCAAGATGATTTCTTTCACAAAGCGACTGCCAAAATACGCCAGAGTTAACAGCGTTGCCCCTGCGACAGCGAACCAAGTAACTTTTCTACCACGCCAACCTTTTTGATAATGACCCCAAAGCAGTATTGAGTACACAATCCAAGCGATGAAAGAAAGAATGCCTTTATGCGCTTTACCTTGAGCAAACATATCCTGCACAAAGACAAAGCCAGTAATGAGCGTGCCAGTTAACAATAAGTTACCGATCAAAATGATTTTGAATAGCTGACGCTCTACCATTAATAAAGGCGGCAGGTTTGGGTTAATCGCCAAAGATTTTTTTGTTTTCAGTTTGTGATCCAACCAAGCCAGCTGAAGTGCGTAGAGTGCACCGATAGTTAAAGTTGCGTATGAGAACAGCGCAAAAGAAATGTGAATGAGTAGCTTAGGGTCATTCTCTAGGTGCTTGATAAACGTGCTTGGCAAAAATGTGGCAGCAGATAAATTGATAGCAGCAAAGCTATAAACGACAGGCAATAAAAACCACAACCGATTTTTCAACATAGCAAGGCTCATGACCAGAGAAATAATAAAACTGATCAAAGAGGCTACGTTGAGAATACTAAGGTTTTGACCTGCACCATCAAAAATCAGATCACTCAAAATCCACGCATGAAAAACAAGCGCACAGGCAGCACTAGCAAACACTGTTTTTGCTTTGATTCCTGACTGCTGTGAGAGTCCGGGTATGATGGTCGCAATCGCCAAAACATAAAGTATGGCGGCCGCGATGGCTATTAAGCTATCCATGAATCCTAAATATTATTGTGCACAATGAGGAAATTATACCTTGCATTACACTTTGGGGCTACGTTATATCCGACATCAATCGTGAGAGATGAGATATTGAAATTAATAAGTTACCGCACCATATAGAAATAGAGACAAGAATAGAGCAGCGGTACGGGTATGACTCAGACCTTGGCTAATGTATACTCACACTAATTAATCGCCATTTTAGCGAAGAGACAAAGATGTTTGAGAATTTAACGGATCGATTATCCAAAACGCTGAAAAATATCAGTGGCAAAGGTCGTCTGACCGAAGACAACATTAAAGAGACCCTACGTGAAGTACGAATGGCCTTACTTGAAGCTGACGTTGCGCTTCCGGTTGTTCGTGAATTTGTTAACCGCGTTAAAGAAAAAGCGGTAGGTGTAGAAGTTTCTAAATCTCTGACTCCAGGTCAGGAATTTATCAAGATCGTTCAAACAGAACTTGAAGCCGTAATGGGTGAGTCGAATGAGGCGCTAAACCTTGCCGCTCAACCACCTGCAGTGCTTCTTATGGCGGGTCTACAAGGTGCGGGTAAAACCACATCGGTAGGTAAGCTATCTAAGCTTTTAAAAGAACGTGACAAGAAGAAAGTCTTGGTTGTGTCTGCCGACGTTTACCGCCCTGCGGCAATCAAGCAGCTTGAAACGCTGGCATCAGACATCGGTGTTGACTTCTTCCCATCATCACCAGACCAGAAGCCTATTGATATCGCCAATGCAGCGATTGACCATGCGAAGAAAAAATTCTACGACGTATTGATTGTCGATACCGCAGGTCGCTTGGCGATTGATGAAGAGATGATGGGGGAGATCAAAGATCTTCACGCAGCTATCAACCCAGTAGAAACGCTATTTGTTGTTGACGCTATGACGGGTCAAGACGCAGCAAATACAGCAAAAGCCTTTGGCGATGCGCTACCTCTTACCGGTGTAGTTCTAACTAAAGTTGATGGTGATGCTCGTGGTGGTGCGGCACTGTCAGTACGCCATGTAACGGGCAAACCAATCAAATTCTTGGGTGTCGGTGAAAAAACTGACGCGCTAGAACCGTTCCATCCAGATCGTGTTGCTTCACGTATTCTTGGTATGGGTGACGTTCTGTCTTTAATTGAAGACCTACAACGCAACGTTGACCAAGAAAAAGCAGAAAAGCTGGCGAAGAAGTTCAAAGAGAAGAAAGGTTTCGACCTTGAAGATTTCCGTGAACAGCTAGGCCAGATGCAAAACATGGGCGGCATGATGGGCATGATGGATAAGCTTCCTGGCATGTCTCAGCTACCAGACAATGTGAAAGACAAAGTCGATGACAAGATGTTCAAACAGATGGAAGCGATCATCAGCTCCATGACAATGAAAGAACGTCAACGCCCAGAGATTATCAAAGGCTCGCGCAAGAAGCGTATTGCGGCTGGTTCTGGTGTGCAGGTTCAAGACGTAAACCGCTTACTAAAACAGTTCACCCAAATGCAGAAGATGATGAAAAAGATGCAAAAAGGTGGCATGAAAGGCATGATGCGCAACATGCAAGGCATGATGGGCGGCATGGGTGGTGGCGGTGGCTTCAACCCATTTGGTCGTTAATTAATCGATCACGCTTAGATTCAGGGTGTTAGGTACGTCACAAACTTTAAATTCAATTTATGTTGGTGAAAAAGTAACTAAACTCCTTGCATTGCTCCGGGAGAAGAGTAAAATTCCGGAGCTTTATTTTGGCACGAGACCCCAAACTATTTAATTTCTTGAATGGTTTTTGGGGTTAATTTTATTTTTGAGAAAGCAAAGAGGACGACATGGTAACCATTCGTTTGGCACGTCACGGCGCTAAAAAGCGTCCATTTTATCAAATCGTAGTAGCGGACAGCCGCAACGCTGCAACTGGCCGTTTCATCGAGAAAGTTGGTTTCTTCAACCCAACTGCTAAAGGTCAAGAAGAAGGTCTACGTCTAGACCTAGACCGCGTTAACCACTGGGTTGGTCAAGGCGCGTCTGTATCTGACCGCGTTGCTAAGCTAGTTAAAGACGCTCAAAAAGCGGCTTAATTTTTACTTGAAAAGTAGAAACTAGTTTATGTCGATGAAAGGTAAAGAAACAATGAGCAACGAAAAGATTGTTGTAGGCAAGTTTGGTGCTACTTACGGCATTCGAGGTTGGCTTAAGGTTTTTTCCTACACAGACAATGCTGAAAGCATTTTCGATTACAGCCCTTGGTACATTAACCAAAAGGGTAAGTGGGTTGAGTACAAAGTAGAAAGCTGGAAGCGCCATAACAAAGGTATGGTGGCTAAGCTGGAAGGAATGGATGTTCGTGAAGACGCGCATCTAATGACGAACTTTGAAATTGCTATTGACCCTGCGGTACTTCCTGAATTGTCAGAAGATGAGTTCTACTGGCGCGAATTGTTTGGGATGCAAGTTGTAACCACTAAAGGTTACGATCTAGGTGTCGTTACTGACATGCTAGAAACTGGCTCAAACGATGTTCTGGTTGTTAAAGCAAATCTTAAAGATGCTTTCGGGCAGAAGGAACGATTAATCCCGTTCCTTGAAGAGCAAGTGATCATTAATGTTGATCGCGAAGCTCAACGGATCGAAGTTGACTGGGATCCTGGATTCTAATCTCCAAAATTACAGAGCGAGATAAACATGTGGGTTGGCGTTATTAGCCTTTTTCCAGAAATGTTCCGTTCTGTTACTGATTTTGGAGTAACAGGTCAAGCGGTTAAAAAAGGTCTTTTGTCGATTGAGACTTGGAATCCTAGAGATTTCACTCACGACAAACATCGCACAGTCGATGACCGACCTTACGGTGGTGGCCCTGGTATGTTAATGATGGTTCAGCCTTTGCGCGATGCCATTCATACCGCGAAAGCAGCCTCACCGGGCAAGACGAAAGTCATCTACCTTTCTCCTCAAGGTCGCAAGCTCGACCAGAAAGGAGTAGAAGAACTGGCAACAAATGAGAACTTGCTTCTGATTTGTGGTCGTTACGAAGGGATAGATGAGCGCATCATTCAATCTGAAGTCGACGAAGAATGGTCGATTGGTGATTTTGTGATGACGGGTGGTGAGATACCAGCCATGACGTTAATCGACTCTGTCTCTCGGTTTGTTCCGGGTGTACTAGGGGATTTCGCGTCAGCAGAAGAAGACTCTTTTGCAAATGGCTTGTTAGATTGCCCTCACTATACGCGTCCAGAAGTATTGGATGACAAAGAAGTACCAGCGGTACTGATGTCAGGTAATCACAAGGACATTCGTCAATGGCGACTAAAACAGTCGCTGGGCCGAACTTGGCTTAGAAGACCAGAGCTCCTGGAAAACCTAGCTCTGACTGACGAACAGGAACAATTACTTGCTGAGTTCATTAGTGAACATAACGCAAAGTAACCTAATTTATTTAGTATCAGTTTATTCTAGGAATTTAAAAAATGAGTAACATCATCAAAGCTCTTGAAGAAGAGCAAATGAAATCAGACCTACCTAAATTTGCACCAGGTGACACTGTTGTAGTTCAAGTTAAGGTAAAAGAAGGTGACCGTGAGCGTCTACAGGCTTTCGAAGGCGTTGTAATCGCAATCCGTAACCGTGGTCTACACTCTGCTTTCACTGTACGTAAAATCTCTAACGGTGAAGGTGTTGAGCGTACGTTCCAAACACACTCTCCAATCGTTGATAGCATCGAAGTTAAACGCCGTGGTGCAGTACGTCGTGCCAAGTTGTACTACCTACGTGAGCGTTCTGGTAAGTCTGCTCGTATCAAAGAGAAACTTGCTAAGAAGTAATGCTATAACTAGCGTTCTCATCTTAAACGGAGTCCTTTTAGGGCTCCGTTTTTTTATTTGTGTAATTAGCTTGCTCGTTTCTTTTCACCCGACCTGTACTGTCGATGCTCATGCACTGGCATACTCTCCACGCTTCCGCCTTGCTCGAATAAAAATAGCTTTGCTAGATCACAAAATAGTCAGAGTAGAAAAGGGATGAATGAATACCGATTACAGACCGCAATGGTTAAAATTCATCATTCTGGATAGCGACGAAGTAGCGTGATTCAGACTCCCCAAGAAGGAGCCTAGGATATTCCTTTACCCTAGTGCCTCAATTAATACTGGTCTTCAGACCAGCCATCACTGTCGGACATATCGGGGGCGCCTGGGATGGTGTTTTCTTCATCTGCCCATTCACCAAAATCAATCATTTGGCATTGTTTACTGCAGAAAGGGCGATGAGGACTTTGTTCTCCCCATTCTACGTCGGCGCCACATTGTGGGCATTGAACGATGGTAATTTTAGACATAGTTGAGCGTCCCATTACTAATTGGTGTTAAAGGGTAGTATACCTAAATGAATTCAAGATGGCTTATTCAACGCGCTATTGCCGCTACGAAATTTTATCCAATATAAGCGCAATAAAGCGTTGAATTTTAGATTGTGGGGGGAGTCTTAGCTGCACACAGCAAGTTCAAACTCAATATCTTGTGTGCACGCTTGACCGTTTTCAAACGACATAAACTTGATCGCAAAGCGGTTTTTATGGCCAGAAATCATAGGATAAACGCCATATTTCATTGGGATGTGAAGTCTTAGAATATTAGCTTCATCAGCGTCACTTTGGAAGAAACCCGCACGACCGATTTGAGCTTTAAAATGTCCGGTCTCTCTAGTGAGCTTTAACCATAATGAAAGCGCATCAGACAAGGGCCTTAAGCTTGCTTGCCACTGCTGCGCATCATGCTTCTTACGTTCAATGGGTAGGTGAAGCCAGTAATGTAACGCTGGCAAATCAAAACAACATGAACCACCCGGTAGATTAAAGCGTTGGCGGATAGAGCTTAAGAAGCGATCTTCTTTTAGTGCTTGACCAAAACGCTCTGCACCCATCAGTTGGCTATGAACGACATCTATCTCTTGTAGTAGGGTATTTAATGCGTCTTGATCGACGCCATCAACATTGAGCCAATGGCGGTACGACAGTCGTTGTTTCTCTAAATCTTTGGCCAGTTCACTTTTCAGCTGGATCTGTTCGAAAATTTCAACCATATCGAATAACGCACGGAAAAACAGTTGGTACTGGTGATTTTCGCTAAACCCAGAGGCCAAGTGAGCCTGACGCAGCAGAGACTCCACTCTTAGATAAATACGAGTTTTCTCATTTAACGGATGTTCAAATTTGTGCGTGGTCATCGACATAAGCCTTTGTGAGTTTCGTTCCTATTTTCGCAGATTTTTCTTACACATGGCTAGGTACTTTTCGTGCAAATCTGTGATTTGAAGCAAAAGATCTGGGTCACTTGGATTATTCTTAACCACATCGTCTGCAAGCGCGAGTCTTTGCTCTCTTGATGCTTGAGAGGCAAGGATAGCGCGAGCTTGTTCTTCACTCACATTGTCTCGTTTCATCGTGCGAGATATCTGTGTATTCGGTTCTACATCGACGACAAGAACGCGATCACACAAACTGTCTAGCTTGTTTTCTACGAGCAACGGCACCACAAGTAACGCATACTCTGAGGTGACTTGCTGCAAATCTTCGATCATCTTTTCACGAATTATTGGGTGCAACAGTGCGTTGAGCCATGCTTTTTCATCTGAGTTTGAAAAGATTTTTTCTCTCAGCTTTGCGCGATCTAAAGTTTGGTCTTCACGAACGATATCGTGACCAAAGTGTTCAATAATCGCGTTTAGTCCGGGAGTACCTGGCTCGACAACTTCTCTTGCTACAATGTCGGCATCGACGATATCGATTTTAAATTGTTGTTTGAACAGATTCGCGACGGTTGTTTTACCGCTAGCGATACCACCTGTTAAACCAATAACCAAAGCCATTTACACTCCTAGAACTGAAGTAAAGTACCAGTTTAAAATCTGGTCGCCCCAAATTAAGCTTATCCAACCAGCAATTGCTAAGTAAGGACCGAAAGGAAAAGCTTTTTCAATTCCCTGTTTTTGCAAGCGTAGTTGAATGATGCCAAATACGATGCCAACCACAGAAGAAAGTAGAATGATCATCGGCAGTGACTGCCAGCCCAGCCAAGCCCCTAGTGCTGCTAGTAGTTTAAAATCACCATATCCCATTCCTTCTTTACCGGTAAGTAACTTAAAGCCCCAGTAAACGGACCAGAGACATAGGTAACCAGCAATAGCACCAATGACAGAATCTTGTAGAGTAACAGGACTTATTTCGACTAATGCTAAGGCAATGCCAGCCCAAGTTAATGGTAATGTTAATTGGTCAGGTAACAACATAGTATCGAGATCGATAAATGTTGCGGCGATTAAGATAAAAGTGAAAAAGAGTAGGGCAACGGTAAAGTAACTAAAACCAAAGTGGTAAGCGACAAAGCCTGAGCAGAACGCAGTGAGCAGTTCAATCAGTGGATAGCGTGCGCTAATGGCTGTCTGACAGTTGTGGCATTTGCCTTTTAAAAGCAGCCAGCTAATCACAGGGATGTTGTCTCGAATACGTATCGGCGTTGCGCACTTCTGACAGGAGGAGTGTGGGACGCTCAAGGTCAGCACTTCTTTAGGAGGTTCTATTTTGTATTCAGGAAATGACTCGGCACATTCGCGTCGCCATTCTAGTTCCATGATTTTAGGTAGTCGATAAATAACCACATTGAGGAAGCTACCCACGATCAGACCGAAGATGGTGGCAAACACAACGAATAGCCAAGGGTAGTACTGGAATACTTCCATATTTGTCTCTTGAGCGATGAGTGAAATCAGCAAGATGCTGTTTTAAAGGAGTTAACAGCTCATTCTAGCCCAATACACTCATTAAGTTAAAGATTGGCAAGTACATTGCTGTCACTAATCCGCCAACAACGATGCCTAAAAAAACGATAATTAGCGGCTCTAGAATTTTACTAAGGTTGTCGACGGTGTTATCGACTTCAAACTCGTAGATCGTTGCAACTTTATTGAGCATATCGTCAAGTCGACCAGACTCTTCACCGATCATGACCATTTGTAACACTAATTCAGGAAACACATTACAGTTACGCATGGCAACATACATTGGCATACCTGCGGCGGTATCACGGTAAACTTCTTCTATGGCGAGTTGATAGTGTAAGTTTCCTGAGGTTTTTGATGTGGTTTTTAAACTGGTTAGAATTGGAATACCCGCTGTAAAGCTCGTGGCGAGTGTTCGACTAAATTTGGCGATAGCGGCTTTTGATAATACAGGGCCCAGAACAGGAAATTTAAGCACAGAGCGGTTGAGCATTAAGCGAAAAGAATCTGAACGCTTAGAGAGGATTCTCGCTGAGATAAATAAACTAATGGAGCCTAGTGCGATAAACGGACTCCAATTTTGCGTCCAGGCGGAAAGATCTAATACTTGCCTGGTAAACCACGGTAAATCAGCACCAAAACCAACAAACATTTTTTCAAACTCGGGAATGACTTTGGTGAGCATGATAAACGACACGCCTAACGCTACTAGCACTACCATGGCTGGGTAAATCAGTGCTTTGATCACTTTCGCACGGAGTTGTTCATTTTTTTCTCGGTAGGTGGCTAAGCGCTCGAATACTTCTGCTAAGTTACCGGATTGTTCACCTGTTGCGATAAGGTCGGTATAGAGTGGGTCAAAGTGTTCACTTGCAGTGCGCATGGCTTTTGACATGGGCGTACCCGCTTCGACGGCGCGTGTTACGCTCATCAAAATGGATTTCATCTCTGCTTTTTTATGGTTTTCTGAGACCAATTTTAAAGCCTGAACTAAGGGGACACCAGTTATCAACATCGTCGAAATCTGACGGGTAAACACCGTGATGTCTCTGCCTTTCACGCGATGGCTGAGTTTAGTGAGAAACGAGATACTGCTTTTCTTTAACTTCTTGATCTTGATGTGTTGTGCGTCTAGACGCTCGCGTACTTCAATTTCTGTCATCGCGAGGGTTTGTCCAGACGTCTTTTTGCCTGAACTGTTGATGCCTTTCCAGCGGAAGTTTTTAAGTTGTGGTGTAGTGCTTTTCATAGAGGTGACTGCTGATTAAAGGATTAAAAATAAAGTACGCGCTGTAGTTCACTAAAACTTGTGATCCCTTGTTTGAGTTTTTCTATGCCCGACATTTGTAACGTGCTCATACCATTTGCGATGGCGAGTTTTTCTAGTTCATGTACCGAGGCACCTTTAATAAGCGCTTCGGAAAGAAATTCATCAAAGCGCATCACTTCATAAATCCCCGTTCGGCCGGAATAACCATGGGTACACTCATTGCATCCATCGGGATTGGCTTTAAAAATGTTGTCGCTTGCTTGAATTCCGAGATGTTGTAGCTGAACGGTAAGCTCTTGTGATTGTTTGCAGTGCGAGCACAGTTTACGGGCCAAGCGCTGGGTAATAATCAAACTAAGAGAGGAGGCCAAGTTAAAGCTTTCTACGCCCATGTTTGATAAACGAATCACCGTTTCAGCCGCAGAATTGGTATGCAAGGTTGAAAGTACTAAGTGACCGGTTTGCGATGCTTTTATGGCGATTTCGGCGGTATCTAAATCACGAATCTCACCGACCATTACTACATCGGGGTCTTGACGTAAGAAAGAGCGCAGGGCTTCGGCAAAACCAAAACCAATCTTAGGCTGAACTTGAACTTGGTTAATGCCCGATAAGTTAATTTCTACTGGGTCTTCTGCCGTAGAAATGTTGATTTCTGGTTTATTGAGAATACTCAGCCCAGTGTACAGAGAAACGGTTTTCCCGCTCCCAGTTGGGCCTGTCATCAGAATCATGCCTTGTGGGCGACGCAGCGCATCCAAGTACAATTGTTTTTGTTGTTCGCTATAACCAAGCTTGTCGATATCCAGTGACGCAGAGCTGCTGTCGAGCAGTCGTAATACAATTTTCTCTCCGAATAGAGTCGGTAGCGTGGATACACGCATATCAATCGCGGTGTCGTGATTCAACTTGAGCTTAATACGCCCATCTTGTGGTAAACGTCGCTCTGCAATATCAAGCTTAGAGAGGATTTTGATACGAGCGGATAAGCGGCGACTTAAGTGGCTTGGTGGCTGCTGTGTTTCAATTAAGATGCCATCACAGCGTAGGCGAACGCGGTACATCTTTTCATAAGGTTCAAAGTGGATATCGGATGCGCCTTTGCGCACAGCGTCCAACAGAATTTGGTTTATGTAACGGCTAACAGGAGATTCGTCTTGGCTCAAGTCTTCAATGTTGTCGATTTCATCTGCGCCCACGTCAACCAAATTGGCTAATTCTTCTTGGTTGATCTCTTTTAGCCCAGACTTTTCCTGCCCAAGTGCGCGGCCATATAAGCGCCGAATCGCAGCGGTCAGCTCGCGAAAATCAGCGAGAACAAGTTCTACTTGCAACCCTGTCGCAAAACGAAAGTCATCTTCTGCTTGTTGGTTCGTGGGGTCGGCAACCGCTAATAATAACGTTGAAGGCGTACGTTGGAGTGGGAGTGCGTTATGCCGAGTGATTAATTCCCTAAGGCCAAGTTGCTGACAAAGCGAAGCGTACTCGTACTGAGATAACTCGGGCTGATTTAAACCAAAGAGAGAGCTTAAGTGCTCAGCGAGTTCGCTTGACGTGAATAACCCTGAACTGAGTAAAGCTTCCGGCATCGAAATGCCAGAAGCTTTGACTTGCTCTATTAACGATTCTTCTTGGGAAAACGTCAGTAACCTTTTTTGGCGAAGAATTGTTGAGAGATTTGTTAACATTTATGTTATCAGCAGCCTTTTGGTCGAGTTTCTGCGGTAATTGCTGTTGCACTGTTTGGAGTAATTGAACATGTCCAGCCTGAAGACGATTTACTGTACGTTATAACGGCGGTGTTTACTGAAGAGTTATCAAATGTGAAAGTAGCATCTGCTGAGCTCACCGTTAAATTAGCTAGTGCTAAGTTTCCAAGTCCGCTCATAGTTGTAGATGCGCCAACTTTAGGTAGTGTCATTCCTACATATGTCCCATTTTCCTGTTGGTACATATCAATGTTTGTTAGAAGGTTTCTAACTGTAGTTGCGCCAGAGGCCAATTCGCTTTTTGTCACATAACTTTTATATGCAGGGATTGCGACTGCTGATAACACTCCGATAATTGCCACGACAATCATCAATTCAATCAGAGTAAAACCCTGTTGTTTTTTCTGTTTACTGTTTTTCATTTTTAACCCTTTCCTAAAAATTAATAATGCTCTTGCATTAGCGAAAGATTATGGAGAGTTAAGGTGGGTTGAAAATGGGGAAGGGATGGGCTCTCGAGTGAGATAAAACTCTTTGGTGAAAAGTTGCATATCGCATGCAGAGTTTTGCGAGTAGTACTATTTTTTTAGTGGATAAAAAGAAAGGGCCTATTGGCCCTTTTTAATGATGAATTACTCACAACTCACTGAGTTAGTTGAAGTAATTTAGATTGTGTTGCTTTTATTATTTGAAGCGCATCGAAAGATCCATCGCTTTTAGATGCTTAGTCAACGCGCCTACCGAAATGTAATCGACACCGGTTTCTGCATATTCTGCGATGGTCTCTAGCGTAATGTTGCCGGAGTTCTCTAAAGCGGCACGACCTGCGTTAATCGCTACGGCTTCACGCATCATTTCTTTCGTGAAGTTATCGAGCATGATGATGTCGGCACCAGCCTCTATCGCTTGTTTCAACTCTTCTAAGCTTTCCGTTTCTACTTCTACCGGTTTGCCTGGGTTAAGCTCTTTCGCTTTTTGGATGGCTTGAGTGATACCGCCACAAGCAATGATGTGGTTTTCTTTAATAAGGTAAGCATCGAACACGCCGATGCGATGGTTAAAGCCACCACCACACGTCACAGCGTATTTTAGTGCGCTACGCAGACCAGGAATGGTTTTACGTGTGTCTAGTAGACGACACTCAGTATGCGCGATTTTTTCAGCGTACTCTGCGGTAACTGTTGCGCAGCCAGACAGCGTTTGGATGAAGTTCATTGCGTTACGCTCACCAGTCAACAAGTCACGAGCAGGGCCTGTCAGCGTGCAAAGGGTTTGGTTAGGTTCGACTTTATCGCCGTCCTTTACGTGCCATTCAATACTGACCTTACCACCGAGCTGCTTAAAAACTTCATCAGCCCATGCTTGACCACAGAACACACCATGCTCACGAGTAATAATCGTTGCGGTATTAACCGCCTCGGCAGGGATCAAAGATGCAGTAATGTCGTTATCTGCGTCGACATTGCCACCTAGATCTTCTTTTAAGGTATCAGCGACAGAGCGAGTGATCTCTAAAGGGAGTTGTTGTTTAAGGTATTCTAGGCGTTCTTGAATGTTGTGTGTGTTCTTCATCGCAAATCTTGTCTTGAAAGGGAGATGGCAACGAATGATACTCTCCGGTGTCAATAATTTCAGCAGTTAATTTGCAAAGTAGAGAGGTTGATATGCGCCCAATTATCGAGAATGGCTGGCTGACACAGGCAAAGCATGTTCCGTCACCATTTTTTGATGCTCGCTCTGATATAAACGACATCTCTCTGCTGGTGGTACACAACATCAGTTTGCCTCCTGGGCAGTTTGGTGGACCATATATAGAGGACTTCTTCACTGGCAAGCTAGACCCAAACGCACATCCATTTTTTGAAGTTATTCACAAAATGGGCGTTTCTGCACATTGCTTGATTAAGAGAAACGGCGAGGTTGTTCAATTTGTTTCTTTTCTCGATAGAGCATGGCATGCCGGTCAATCCAGTTTCGCGGGCAGGGAGCGTTGTAATGACTATTCCATTGGTATCGAGCTTGAAGGGACAGAATTTACTGCCTACACAGATGCGCAATATCAATCACTTGCAGAGATCACTGAGGTGATTATGCAGTCTTATCCCCACATCACCCTGCCACGAATTACCGGTCATCAATATATTGCGCCCTTGAGAAAAAGCGATCCTGGTCTAAGCTTTGATTGGGTGAAATATAGACAGCTTATACAGCGTTGATTTGTAGCGAAAGTGTAAATTCAAAAAAGCGAAATAAATAAGGCATACGATCAGGTATGCCTTTTTTTGATACCAGAAATATTAATGATTGTTAAAAGTTAACTACATTTTTACGCTCGTATACGCTGTTTTGGTGAAGAAATAGACTGATAATTTTGTCATTTTCTGTATTTCTTTTCCAAAATTGCTAGCACGTCGACTTCCCATTTGTATGCTTTATGTAATTGGTCATACCAATTCTATTGCTGTTTTAACAGTCGATTGTTATCAGAGTGTTGGAAGTAAGCTCGTTCTATGATTTAGGTCAATTTTCGGCTGGACAGTGGCGTTTTAATTATGTTAATTTCTGCACCAACTTAAAATTGGTATTACCAATTACCTGCAAGAGTAGAAGAACAATAAATTATGGCTTATCAAAGGATTCGTCAGCCAAAACTCTCTGATGTTATAGAACAAGAGTTAGAAAGGTTGATAGTGGAAGGAACATTGTCTCCGGGGCAACAACTGCCTCCAGAGCGTGAACTGGCAAGACAGTTCGATGTGTCTCGTCCTTCAGTCCGAGAAGCCATTCAACGCTTAGAAGCGAAGCGTTTGTTAACTCGTCGCCAAGGTGGCGGAACATTCGTAAGTGAGAATATCTGGAAGAGCTTTTCAGATCCCTTGTTGAATTTGTTGTCTAGTCATTCTGAAACCCAGCTTGATGTGCTTGAGTCTCGTCATGCAATGGAAGGAATTTCAGCTTACTTTGCAGCTTTACGTGGTACCGAAGAAGATTTTGCGCGTATTCAAGGTTGCCTTGAACGCATTAGCCAAGAGCAAGCAAACAACGATATCGAAGCTGAATCTGCGGAAGTGATGCAATTTTTGATCGCTTTGACAGAAGCCGCGCACAACGTGGTTTTGTTGCACATTGTTCGAAGCTTAGCACCTTTGCTTGAGCAAAATATTCTACAAAATTTTAAATTACTACGTCGCCGCCCAGAAGCGGTCGAGAAAGTCAGTAAACACCGAGCCAATATCGTGGATGCGATTGTTTCTGGTCAGCCTGAAAAGGCGCGAGAAATGTCCCACTCGCACTTGGCTTACATCGAAGAAACATTGTTGGATTTGACTCGAGAAGAGTCTCGACGAGAGCGTTCTCTACGTCGAATTCAGCAGGGTAATGACTCGTAAGAGCGTTACTTAAATAAGTAGATCCAACCAACAGAAGGATAGATCGCCATGTCTGATATGAAGCATGACGTAGATGCACTGGAAACTCAAGAATGGCTACAAGCGCTTGAGTCAGTTGTACGTGAAGAAGGTCTAGAGCGTGCTCAATTCCTATTAGAGCAAGTTCTAGATAAAGCACGTCTAGACGGTGTTGATATGCCAACAGGTATCACAACTAACTACATCAACACGATTCCTGCAGACCAAGAACCAGCATACCCAGGTGACACAACACTTGAGCGTCGTATTCGCTCAATTATTCGTTGGAACGCTATCATGATCGTTCTACGTGCATCTAAGAAAGACCTAGAGCTAGGCGGCCACATGGCGTCTTTCCAGTCTTCTGCTGCGTTCTACGAGACATGTTTCAACCACTTCTTCCGTGCGCCAAACGAGAAGGACGGTGGCGACCTAGTTTACTACCAAGGTCACATTTCACCAGGTATCTACTCACGTGCATTCGTTGAAGGTCGTCTAACTGAAGAGCAGCTAGACAACTTCCGTCAAGAAGTAGACGGCAAAGGTATTCCTTCATACCCGCACCCTAAACTGATGCCTGAATTCTGGCAGTTCCCGACAGTATCGATGGGCCTAGGTCCAATCGCTTCTATCTACCAAGCTCGTTTCCTTAAGTACCTAGAAGGCCGTGGTCTTAAAGATACTTCAGAGCAGCGCGTTTACGCGTTCCTAGGTGACGGTGAGATGGATGAGCCAGAATCACGTGGTGCTATCTCTTTCGCTGCGCGTGAGAAACTAGACAACCTATGTTTCCTAATCAACTGTAACCTACAGCGTCTAGATGGCCCTGTAATGGGTAACGGTAAGATCATTCAAGAACTTGAAGGTCTGTTCAAAGGTGCTGGTTGGAACGTAGTGAAGGTAATCTGGGGTAACAACTGGGATTCACTACTAGCTAAAGATACTTCTGGTAAGCTTCTACAGCTTATGAACGAAACGATCGATGGCGACTACCAAACATTCAAATCAAAAGACGGCGCGTACGTACGTGAGCACTTCTTTGGTAAGTACCCAGAGACAGCTGCACTTGTTGCTGACATGACTGATGACGAAATCTTCGCACTTAAGCGTGGTGGTCACGAGTCTTCTAAGCTATACGCGGCATACAAAAACGCGGCAGAAACTAAAGGTCGTCCAACAGTAATCCTAGCTAAGACTGTTAAAGGTTACGGCATGGGTGAAGCGGCTGAAGGTAAGAACATCGCGCACCAAGTTAAGAAGATGGACATGACTCACGTACTACACCTACGTGACCGTCTGGGTCTTCAAGACATCCTAACTGACGAAGCAGTGAAAGAACTTCCGTACCTGAAACTTGAAGAAGGTTCAAAAGAGTACGAATACCTACACGCTCGTCGTAAAGCGCTACACGGCTACACGCCACAGCGTCTACCAAAATTCACTCAAGAATTCATCGTTCCTGAGCTAGAAGAATTCAAGCCACTACTAGAAGAACAGAAGCGTGATATCTCTTCTACTATGGCATTCGTACGTGCGCTAAACGTTCTACTTAAGAACAAGAACATTGGTAAGAACATCGTTCCTATCATTGCTGACGAAGCGCGTACATTCGGTATGGAAGGTCTGTTCCGTCAAATCGGTATCTACAACCCGCACGGCCAAACTTACACACCAGAAGACCGTGGCGTTGTTTCTTACTACAAAGAAGCGACTTCAGGTCAGGTTCTACAAGAAGGTATCAACGAGCTAGGTGCTATGTCTTCATGGGTTGCTGCTGCGACTTCATACTCGACAAACGACCTACCAATGATTCCGTTCTACATCTACTACTCAATGTTCGGCTTCCAACGTGTTGGCGACATGGCGTGGATGGCTGGTGACCAACAAGCACGTGGTTTCCTACTAGGTGCAACTGCGGGTCGTACAACGTTGAACGGTGAAGGTCTACAACACGAAGACGGCCACTCGCACATTTTGGCGGGTACGGTTCCTAACTGTATTTCTTACGACCCAACATTCGCGTACGAAGTAGCAGTAATCATGCAAGACGGTATCCGTCGCATGTACGGTCCAGAACAAGAAAACGTGTTCTACTACCTAACGCTAATGAACGAAAACTACGCAATGCCAGCAATGCCAGAAGGCGCTGAAGAAGGCATTCGTAAAGGTATCTACAAGCTAGAAACTTACACTGGCAACAAAGCGAAAGTTCAGCTGATGAGCTCTGGTACTATCATGAATGAAGTACGTAAAGCAGCTCAAATCCTAAGCGAAGATTACGGTGTTGCTTCTGATGTTTACTCTGTAACGTCATTCAACGAACTAACTCGCGATGGCCAAGATGCAGAGCGTTTCAACATGCTTCACCCAGAAGCGGAAGCGAAAGTACCTTACATCCAAACAGTAATGGGTACTGAACCTGCTATCGCAGCAACTGACTACATGAAGAACTACGCAGAGCAGGTTCGTGCATACATTCCTGCTGAGTCTTTCAAAGTGCTTGGTACTGATGGCTTCGGTCGTTCAGACAGCCGTGAAAACCTACGTCGTCACTTCGAAGTGAACGCAGGTTACGTAGTAGTAGCAGCGCTAACTGAACTAGCGAAACGTGGCGAAGTTGAGAAATCTGTAGTTGCAGAAGCAATTAAGAAATTCGACATCGACACAGAGAAAACAAACCCGCTATACGCTTAATTAAGAAGGTAGATAAGAAATGGCAATCGAAATTAATGTACCAGACATCGGTGCGGATGAGGTTGAAGTTACTGAGATTCTTGTAAGCGTTGGCGACAAGGTTGAAGAAGAGCAGTCTCTGATCACAGTTGAAGGCGATAAAGCTTCTATGGAAGTTCCTGCTTCTCAAGCGGGTATCGTTAAAGAAATCAAAGTTGCAGAAGGCGACAAGGTTTCTACTGGTTCTCTAATCATGATTTTCGAAGCCGAGGGTGCAGCTGACGCTGCACCTGCTCCTGCGGCAGAAGCGGCTCCAGCAGCAGCTCCAGCTCCAGCAGCAGCGGCAGAACTAAAAGAAGTTCACGTACCAGACATCGGTGGTGATGAAGTAGAAGTTACTGAAATCATGGTTGCCGTTGGAGACAGCATCGAAGAAGAGCAATCTCTTCTAACTGTTGAAGGCGACAAAGCTTCTATGGAAGTTCCAGCGCCATTCGCAGGTACGCTAAAAGAGATCAAAGTTGCAGCTGGCGATAAAGTATCGACTGGCTCACTTATCATGGTATTCGAAACAGCAGGTTCAGGTGCTCCAGCAGCACCAGCGGCAGTTGAAGCACCAGCGGCAGCAGCTCCAGCAGCGTCTGCGGCAAAAGAAGTGAACGTTCCAGATATCGGCGGCGATGAAGTTGAAGTTACTGAGATCATGGTTGCCGTTGGCGACACAGTGGAAGAAGAGCAATCTCTAATCACTGTTGAAGGTGACAAAGCTTCTATGGAAGTTCCTGCACCATTCGCTGGTACAGTTAAAGAAATCAAGATTGCAGCTGGCGACAAAGTGTCTACTGGCTCACTAATCATGGTATTCGAAGTGGCGGGCGCAGCTCCAGCTCCTGCAGCGGCTCCAGCTCAAGCAGCAGCACCTGCGGCTCCGGCTCCTAAAGCAGAAGCTCCAGCGGCAGCAGCTCCAGCAGCGACTGGCGACTTCAAAGAGAACGACGAGTACGCTCACGCGTCTCCAGTTGTTCGTCGTCTAGCGCGTGAATTTGGCGTTAACCTTTCTAAGGTTAAGGGTTCTGGTCGTAAGAGCCGTATCCTAAAAGAAGACGTTCAAGCTTACGTGAAAGATGCACTTAAGCGTCTTGAGTCTGGCGCAGGTGCAGCAGCATCTGGCAAAGGCGACGGCGCGGCTCTTGGTCTACTACCATGGCCAAAAGTGGACTTCAGCAAGTTTGGTGAGACAGAAGTTCAACCGCTATCTCGCATTAAGAAGATCTCTGGTGCAAACCTACACCGTAACTGGGTAATGATCCCGCACGTTACACAGTGGGATAACGCAGACATCACGGCTCTTGAAGCATTCCGTAAAGAGCAAAACGCGATTGAAGCGAAGAAAGACACTGGCATGAAGATCACACCACTTGTGTTCATCATGAAAGCGGTAGCTAAAGCGCTTGAAGCGTTCCCAGCGTTCAACTCTTCTCTATCAGAAGACGGTGAGAGCCTAATTCTGAAGAAATACGTGAATGTTGGTATCGCGGTAGATACACCAAACGGTCTTGTTGTTCCGGTATTTAAAGACGTGAACAAGAAAGGCATCTACGAGCTATCTGAAGAGCTAATGGCTGTTTCTAAGAAAGCACGTGCAGGTAAGCTAACTGCTGCTGACATGCAAGGTGGCTGTTTCACTATCTCTAGCCTAGGCGGTATCGGCGGTACGGCGTTTACTCCAATCGTAAACGCGCCAGAAGTTGGTATCCTAGGTGTGTCTAAGTCAGAAATGAAACCGGTATGGAACGGTAAAGAGTTCGAACCGCGTCTACAACTTCCACTGTCTCTATCATACGACCACCGTGTGATCGATGGTGCTGAAGGTGCGCGCTTCATCACTTACCTAAACTCATGTCTATCTGACATTCGTCGTCTAGTTCTGTAATAGAAATTAGATGAATGAGAGGCGGCAACTTAGCCGCCTCTGCTAATCATAATTACCGACAATTTGGTTATCAGCCTTGCTTCGTTCAGGGTTTTCACAATCGAATTGTTGTCTAGCTCACAGGCTAAATTGATTTACTTTTCACACCATTAACATCTCTGTAAACTGTTAGCGGTCTGAAAATAACTGTTTAAAACAAATCTCTCTTAAACATAAAAAATCGATACCCACTCAGCCTGTTAGGGATAATGACTACAAGAGGTCAAAATGAGCAAAGAAATTAAAGCCCAAGTTGTTGTACTTGGTTCTGGTCCTGCTGGTTACTCCGCTGCATTCCGTTGTGCGGACTTAGGTCTTGAAACTGTACTAGTTGAACGTTACAGCACGCTTGGCGGTGTATGTCTGAACGTGGGTTGTATCCCATCTAAAGCACTGCTTCACGTTTCTAAAGTAATTGAAGAAGCGAAAGCGATGGCTGACCACGGCGTTGTGTTCGGTGAGCCTCAAACAGACATCAGCAAAATCCGCATCTGGAAAGAAAAAGTTGTTAACCAACTAACTGGCGGCCTAAGCGGCATGGCTAAGATGCGTAACGTAACAGTAGTTAACGGTTACGGTAAGTTCACTGGCCCTAACTCTATCCTTGTAGAAGGCGAAGGTGAGCCAACAGTTGTTAACTTTGACAACGCAATCGTTGCGGCTGGTTCTCGTCCAATCAAACTGCCATTTATCCCGCATGAAGACCCACGTATTTGGGACTCTACTGACGCTCTTGAACTAAAAGAAGTGCCAGAAAAACTGCTTATCATGGGTGGTGGTATCATCGGTCTAGAAATGGGTACGGTTTACCACTCTCTAGGTTCTAAAGTTGAAGTTGTTGAAATGTTTGACCAGGTAATTCCTGCAGCAGACAAAGATATCGTGAAAGTATTTACTAAGCGTATCAAAGACAAGTTCAAGCTAATGCTAGAAACGAAAGTTACAGCAGTTGAAGCAAAAGAAGACGGTATCTACGTTTCAATGGAAGGCAAGAAAGCGCCAGCTGAAGCTGAGCGTTACGATGCGGTTCTAGTTGCTATCGGTCGTGTACCAAATGGTAAGCTAATCGACGGTGAAAAAGCGGGTCTAGAAATTGACGAGCGTGGCTTCATTAACGTTGATAAGCAAATGCGTACTAACGTTCCTCACATCTTCGCGATCGGTGATATCGTTGGTCAACCAATGCTTGCTCACAAAGGTGTGCATGAAGGTCACGTAGCTGCTGAAGTTATCTCTGGTAAGAAGCACTACTTCGACCCTAAAGTTATCCCTTCAATTGCCTACACTGAGCCAGAAGTAGCTTGGGTTGGTAAGACTGAAAAAGAAGCGAAAGAAGAAGGCATCAAGTACGAAGTGGCGACATTCCCATGGGCAGCATCAGGTCGTGCAATCGCATCTGACTGTGCAGACGGTATGACTAAGCTAATCTTCGACAAAGAAACTCACCGCGTAATCGGTGGTGCTATCGTTGGTACTAACGGTGGTGAACTACTTGGTGAAATCGGCCTTGCAATTGAGATGGGCTGTGATGCAGAAGATATCGCTCTGACTATCCACGCTCACCCAACTCTACATGAGTCTGTAGGTCTAGCTGCTGAAGTATTTGAAGGTTCAATCACTGACCTGCCAAACAAAAAAGCAGTTAAGAAGAAGTAAGCTTTTTCTGACTGAATGATAGAAACCGCTGCATTGCAGCGGTTTTTTTATGTTTGTTAGGTAGGAATATAAACGTGTGCTCGGCTGACAGCAGACAATAAAAAGCCCACCAAACGGTGGGCTGACATATATTGCGAGTTAAGCTTTAGTGTTCACGGTTGTAAATGCAGAGCATGTCTAAGTATGAACTAACAAGGTGCTTAAGTTCCGCTTCACTTTTTGCACGGTTCGCTTGGACAAACAGTGAGTAACAAATACCGTGGAACAAGTTTGCCAAGTGTTCTGAATCGTGCTGGTCACACACTTCGCCACGTTCAATCGCTTTAATGAACATGTTTTGTACCAGCAACTGGTTAGTACGGTTAGTTGAAACAAACAATGGCCATACTTCGTCACGTGTTGAAGCACTCCACTCGAACCAAACTTTTAGCCAGTGACAGTCTTGACTGACAAGCTCGATCATTGCATTAGTAATATTGGCGATGTTTTCACGTGCGTGTAAGTCTAAGTCAATGTTATCCGATAGGAAGTTCGAGAACTGACGTACGACGTGGTTGAGTACTTCATCCACTAAGTCTTCACGAGTCGGGAAGTAGTTAAAAACGGTCGCCACAGAAACTTGAGCAATTTCTGCGATATCTGCGTGACCACCACGACCGATGCCGCGGCGCGCAAACACTTCCAATGCGATTTCCATTAACTGTTGCTTACGTTTGATCGGGGAAAGCCTAGTTCTAGGTCTCTTTGCAATTGAGTCCATATCCATTTTCCTTGCCATTTGAGTTGATATTGGGGGTAACCCCCTAATTGATTATTTTAATAGTTGCTTAAAGCAGTGATGAGTGTAATGGTGCATATCAACAAGGTCAACATCTGTAGAACAATTTATATACAGTAATGTCATTATTATTGATAAATTTAGCTATGAACTTTATAAAACTAAGACCTTCTTCCAAGATTTTTTGGCAACAGGATGTGACTTTCAACCCAATGAACGTGGTGATACACTACACGCCGTAAGATTAGGTGATCGTTTGCGTGCGACTTACCTCAACCCACAAATTAGATTGAGCACAGTATGAAACATACAATAGAAGTCATGATTTCTGAGCAAGAAGTTCAGGAACGAGTTCGTGAATTAGGCAAACAAATTACAGAGCGTTATCAAGGTAGTGAAGATCTTGTGTTGGTAGGCTTATTGCGTGGCTCATTTGTATTTATGGCAGACTTGGCACGTGCTATCGAACTGACTCACCAAGTTGATTTTATGACAGCGTCAAGCTACGGCAACACAATGGAAAGTTCACGTGACGTTCGTATCTTGAAAGATTTGGATGATGACATCAAAGGCAAAGACATTTTGCTTGTTGAAGACATCATTGATACAGGTAACACACTAAATAAAATCCGTGAGATCTTATCGCTGCGTGAGCCGAAGTCTATCGCGATTTGTACGCTCTTAGATAAACCATCTCGTCGTGAAGTGAATGTTCCTGTGGATTGGATTGGTTTCGAAATCCCAGATGAGTTTGTCGTTGGTGTGGGTATTGATTACGCGCAGAAATACCGCCACTTACCATACATCGGTAAAGTTGTACCTCAAGAATAATCATTGAGAGCAGCATTAAAAATATAAAAAAACGCCCATCTCAGATGGGCGTTTTTTGTTCAACTCTTAGATGTAGCTTAGCGACAAAGCAGCTTGTTATCTGTATTTAGAATCGTCGAAAGGGCTTTCTGATAAGACGCTTCTACGGTTTCCTTAGAGTTAGAACGAATGCCTAAGTACTCTAAACGACCATCTTCAATTCCGTATACCACGCCATGAATTTCAACATCTTGCCCACGCTCCCAAGCGTTTTGCAGGATGGTTGAGTTACCCAAGTTGTACACTTGCTCTGCGACATTAAGCTCGCCTAGTTTATCTGCTCGATCTTGCTGCGGCATTTGATCTAGGTAAGTGCGGTGTTTGAAATAGATATCTCTGATATGTAACAGCCAATTATTAATAAGACCTAGCTTAGGGTTATCAATGGCAGCGTTTACGCCACCACAGCCATAGTGTCCACAGACAATGATGTGCTTAACCTTAAGAACGTCTACGGCGTATTGAACGACGGACAGACAGTTGAGATCAGTATGGATGACTTGGTTTGCAACATTCCGATGAACGAATAGTTCACCCGAGTATAGTCCGGTTAGTCGCTCGGCAGGGACACGGCTATCAGAACAGCCAATCCAAAGAAAATCGGGCTTTTGACCCTCTGCGAGTTTTGCGAAGTATTCAGGTCGATCAGATTTGATCTCTTGAGACCATTTTGAATTGTTTTCAAATAACTGTTTAATTTCCGGCATCTTGCAAACTACTTCCCTTAAAAGACAAAAGCGCTGCCGCTTATATGAACATGCAAGCGATCAGTGTTGTAACTATACACAATGTTACAATTTCGATCCCGTTAAATATTCGTCAGACAGGACTCATCTGACTAGTTTTCATCAATAAAAACGTAAAATTAGGCCTAATTATTTGTGGTGTGAATTTAGCCTTAATCTATTTATGGTTTAAATTTTCACCTGGCTCGTTAAAGTAATGACATTTTACTTTTTAAAATTGAATGCAGGGAAATCAGCAGTGTTCGGTAGTCGTTTTGAAGATATTAATTTCAAAGGGGATGTATTTGGTGGGGTAACCACAGCGATTATCTCTCTTCCTTTGGCGTTAGCGTTCGGTGTTGCATCCGGTGCAGGGGCAGAAGCAGGCCTCTGGGGCGCAATAATGGTCGGTCTGTTTGCTTCGTTGTTTGGTGGTTCTAATACGTTAATATCAGAACCAACAGGGCCAATGACGGTAATCATGACCGCTGTATTAACCAGTATGATGGCGAAGTATCCAGAAACGGGCATGGCCATGACCTTCACGGTTGTTATGATGGCTGGCGCGTTCCAAATCCTATTAGGAACGTTAAAACTGGGTAAATACGTTACCTTGATGCCTTATAGCGTGATTTCGGGCTTTATGTCAGGGATTGGCGTGATTCTTATCATTTTGCAGCTATCACCTTTGATGGGGCATGCCGCGCCTTCTGGAGGAGTGCTCGGAACATTATCTGCTTTGCCGGAGACTATTTCTAACCTTAAGTTCAGTGAACTGTTTTTAGGTTTACTGACTTTGGGGATTCTCTTTTTCTTCCCTAAGCAATATCGAAAATATGTACCAGCGCAACTCGTGGCGTTGGTTGCGGTGACTTTGTTGTCTGTGATGCTCTTCGATACGGAAGATATTCGTCGTATCGGTGAAATCCCGGCTGGATTGCCTTCTCTCGTTGCACCTCATATTGATCCAGATATGTTTGTTGAGATGGTTATTGATGCGTTGGTGCTCGGCACCTTAGGTTGTATCGATACTTTGTTAACGGCGGTTATCGGTGACTCCTTGACTCGTAAAGAGCACGACTCAGACAAAGAACTGCGAGGCCAAGGCCTTGCCAACATGATCTCAGGCTTGTTCGGTGCACTACCTGGCGCGGGTGCAACGATGGGCACGGTGACTAACATTCAAGTTGGGGCTCGTTCACCATTGTCCGGTGTGATTCGTGCACTTATGCTTGCATTGGTCGTATTGGTTGCTGGTGGATTAACGGAGCCGATCCCAATGGCTGTGTTGGCTGGCATTGCAGTATATGTCGGCTTTAACATTTTGGATTGGAGTTTTATTCAACGAGCACACAAGGTTAGCTTTTCCGGAATGGCGGTAATGTATGGCGTTATGTTGCTCACAGTGTTCGTTGATCTTATCGTTGCCGTGGGCTTGGGCGTCTTTATTTCCAACATTATTATCATTGAGCGTCTGAGCCGAGAACAGGCGAGACAAGTGAAAGCGATCAGTGACGCGGATGAAGACGATGTGCCGCTAACTGACAGCGAGCGTGGCTTGCTTGATCGCGCCAATGGCAAAGTACTGTTCTTTTATCTTTCGGGTCCAATGATCTTCAGTGTGTCTAAGGCAATTTCACGCCAGCACTCCAGCATTTCGGATTATGATGTGATGATTCTCGATCTTACCGATGTACCTATGATTGATGTTACTGTCGGTTTAGCGTTAGAAAACGCGATTAAAGATGCGCTCGATGCTAATTGTGCCGTGTATTTGTTGTGTCCAAATGAGCGCACGCGAGAACAGCTAGAAAAGTTCCACGTTATTGATCTTGTCCCGAATGACAATATGTACCAATTCCGTTATGAAGCATTGAATGCGGCGGTAGCACATGTCGAGGCGGACCAGTATCAGCGTATAACGGCGTAATCACTCTGATCGTTAAAAACGCAACAGCGCTCTGTTGCGTTTTTTATTCCCTAACTTTTCCTTACTTGCAGATAACCTTTACGTTGATAGGGACTATATTTCCAATATTATCGAAAGGTTTAATTGTAATCATCGTTATTCAACGATAAACTGATGGGCCTCCAGTACAATACCCAAGGCGATTTCGTAGTAAACCGCTGATAAACATCGAGTCGGTATTAGTAATCACAAACAAACGGCAATCAAGACCTTATGTACGCATTAGAAATTGAACAGCTGCGCAAGACGTATGCAGGTGGCTTTGAGGCGTTAAAAGGTATTAGTCTCCAAGTGAAAAAAGGTGACTTCTACGCGCTTCTGGGTCCCAATGGTGCAGGAAAATCGACCACGATCGGCATCATCTCCTCCTTAGTGAACAAAACTTCTGGAACGACGAAAGTTTTCGGTTATGACATTGATACCGACCTTGAGTTGGCCAAACAGAATTTAGGCTTGGTGCCACAAGAGTTCAACTTCAATCAGTTTGAAACTGTTGAACAAATCGTGATGCAGCAAGCGGGCTATTACGGTGTGTCTAAAGTATTAGCCAAAGAACGAGCTGAAAAGTACCTGAAAAAACTCGATTTATGGGAAAAACGTAAAGAGCGTGCCCGTAATTTATCTGGCGGGATGAAGCGCCGTTTGATGATCGCCCGAGCTTTGATGCACGAACCGCAGTTACTCATTTTGGATGAACCAACGGCTGGGGTGGACATTGAACTACGCCGCTCAATGTGGGAATTTCTGAAAGAGATCAACCAAGAGCAAGGGATTACGATTATTTTGACGACGCACTACCTAGAAGAAGCGGAGATGCTGTGTCGAAATATCGGCATTATCAACCGGGGTGAGTTGATTGAAAACACCACCATGAAGGCGTTGCTAGGTAAGTTAAGCGTCGAGACATTTATCCTAGACATTGAATCTGAAGGCGAGGTGCCTGAGCTTGAAGGCGTCAATCGACAAAGTATTGTTGATGGCTCTTTAGAGATAGAGCTAGACAAAAGCCAAGGATTGAACTCAGTGTTCAGTCAGTTAACAGAGCATGGTATTAAAGTTCTTTCAATGCGTAACAAAGCCAACCGACTGGAAGAGTTGTTTGTTAGCATTGTAAGAGAAGGGAGTAAGTAAATGTACGGTTTATATTGGACGGCATTTCGTAGCTTGCTGAGCAAAGAGATCACCCGTTTTACGCGCATTTGGGTGCAAACTTTAGTTCCGCCTGCAATCACAATGACACTGTATTTCATCATTTTCGGTAATCTTATTGGCTCTCGAATCGGTGAGATGAGCGGCTTTAGCTACATGGAGTACATAGTTCCAGGTTTGATCATGATGTCGGTGATCACCAATTCATACTCGAATGTGGCGTCTTCGTTCTTTAGTGCAAAACTACAGAAGAACATTGAAGAGCTGCTGGTGGCACCGGTGCCAAATTACGTGATTATTGCTGGATACGTAATGGGCGGTGTGACTCGAGGTTTGTTAGTAGGCGCTATTGTTACCTGTGTGTCTCTATTGTTTGTGGATCTGCAAGTTGAACACTGGGGTATTATTGTTGCGACCGTCTTCATGACATCCGTTGTATTTGCTCTAGGCGGGCTGATCAATGCGGTCTATGCAAAAACGTTTGATGATATTTCGATCATTCCTACATTTGTGTTGACCCCGTTAACCTACTTGGGTGGTGTTTTTTATTCCATCAGCTTACTGCCTGAATTTTGGCAAGGTGTCTCTAAGATTAACCCAATCGTCTACATGGTGAATGCGTTCCGTTATGGTTTTTTAGGCGTATCGGATGTAGGTATTGTCACTTCATTCAGTGTGCTTGCGGTGTTTGTGATAGCGCTGTATGCCGTTGCTCATTACTTAGTAACGAAAGGTATTGGGCTAAGAAGCTAAGACTCTCCCACACAACAAAGAGCAGCGAATCATGCTGCTCTTTGGCATGCATAACAATACATACCCATACAATCTTTCAGTTTTTATCATGATAGGTTTCAATCATTTGTAATAAATGAGTGATCCTATGAATATTGTCCCGCCGCCACCTTTCTCCTATCAGTTACTTAAGCCCAAATATTGGTCTGTATGGCTAGCATTTGGCTCTCTAGCGGTTATTGTAAATCTACTCCCTTACGTGGTGTTGCAAATCTTAGGTAGAGGCATCGGTTGTGTTGCGATGCATGTAATGAAGCGCCGACACAAGATCGCTCTGCGTAATCTCCAGCTGTGTTTCCCTGATTTTACGGATTGGCAATGTAAGGACGTAGTACGAAAAAACTTTCAATATACGGGAATGGCGATCATCGAAACGGGCATAGCGTGGTTTTGGCCAGATTGGCGGATTCGTCGGATAACCTCTACTGTTGGAAAAGATCGTTTACTCGCTGAGGAAAAGAATGGCCGTGGTGTGTTGGTGGTGTGCAGTCACCATTTAAACTTGGAGATAACCGCTCGTATTTTTAGCCAGTTTGCCAAAGGTTACGGTGTGTATCGCCCAAACACGAACCCTGCTTATGAGTTTATTCAACATCGAGGTCGAACTCGTTTTGGGCATCAAATGATTGATCGAAAAGACGTTAAATCAATGCTCAAAGTTCTGAAAAATGGTCATCGACTGTGGTATTTGCCCGACCATGATTATGGCGTCAGCCATTCTGTTTTTGCGCCGTTCTTTGCTGTTGAACAAGCCGCGAGTACCGTGGGCTCTAGTGTGCTTATAGACGCAACAAAGTGTGCGGTCATATCTGGCGTCACAGTGAGCAAGAATCACCATTACACGTTGTATATTGGAAAAGATATCAGTGAGCGTTTCGAGAGGCGTAATGCGATTAAAGCGGCAAGTATCTTGAATCAAGAACTCGAGAAAATGATAAAACGTGATATTCCAGCGTGGATGTGGCTGCACAAGCGGTTTAAAACACGCCCTGAAGGGTTAGATTGCGTCTATACGTAGAACATAAAAAAGGTCGACTAAGAGTCGACCTTTTTACGTCTTGATGGCTCAGAGCTTACTCTGCGCTCTCTGAGTTTGTATTACTAGACTCTGCTTCTTCCTTCGCTTCGACAACCATATCTACCGTTTGGTTATCGATAAGACGAGCTTTGCCTAAGAACGCAGACATCAGAATGACGGCTTGTGTCGTTTCTGGCGTGATCACTTGTAAAGTACGAGCATCACGAATGAAGATCTCATCAGGGTGCAAACCTGCAGCTCGAAGTTGGTCGCTCGCATCTTCGATGATCGATGCGTAGTCATCTCGGCCACCGCGAATGGCACTGCTGATCCAACGCATTGTACGAGCAAGCACTGGCGCACGTTGACGTTCGTCAAGTGTAAGCAGACCATTGCGTGAGCTCATAGCTAACCCGTCCATTTCACGTACGGTTAGTACACCAATGATTTCAATGTCCATCGCAAGATCGACAACCATCTTGCGGATAACCGCAAGTTGTTGAAAATCTTTCTCACCAAAACAGGCCACATCTGGCTGAACGATGTTAAATAGCTTGTTTACGATGGTTGTGACGCCACGGAAATGACCTGGGCGTGAAGCCCCTTCAAGAATTGTCGATAGACCCGGAACATCAACAAACGTTTGTTTATCAAGCCCTTCAGGATAGATAACTTCTGGTGTTGGCGTAAATACCACATCGACCCCTTCAGAGGTCAACTTGCTTAAGTCTTCCTCTAGCGTACGTGGGTAATTATTTAAATCGTCTGCACGATCAAACTGCATCGGGTTAACAAAGATGCTTACGACAACGATATCAGCGTATTCGCGTGCTTTACGCACTAAAGTTAAGTGACCTTCGTGAAGGTTGCCCATGGTTGGGACAAACGCAATTTTACGACCTTCACGTTTAAAGGTTTTAAGGTGTTCACGAACTGCTGAGATTTCCGCAAAAGTTTGCATGCATTTATCCTCTAGGCAATGGTATGAGCGTCGTCTGGGAATACACCGTTGGCTACATCTTCAATGTATTTAGCAACGGCTTTGCGCATATCACCTGTTTCAGCAAGAAAGTTTTTGGAGAATTTCGGCATGTAGTTGGCAGAGATACCGAACATATCATGCATCACGAGAATTTGACCATCTGTCACGTTACCAGCTCCAATACCGATAACAGGCACGTCGAGCACTTGCGTAATACGCTCAGCAAGCTCAGCTGGCACGCACTCTAGTAAGACGATTTGAGCGCCTGCTTCTTGCAGTGCTAACGCATCTTTCACCATGCGGTCCGCTTTTTCTTGATCGCGACCTTGAACTTTGTAACCACCAAAAATATTCACGGCTTGAGGAGTTAAACCAAGGTGAGCACAAACTGGAACCGAGCGTTCAGTGAGCATTTTTACAGTGTCGACTAGCCAGTCACCACCTTCAATTTTCACCATATTGGCACCAGCACGCATCAGTGTAGCCGCATTTTCGCAAGCTTGCTCTGGCGTGGTGTAGCTCATGAATGGCATGTCAGCCATCAACAAACAATTTGGGCTACCTGCGCGTACGCAACGAGTATGGTAAGCGATATCATCGACCGTTACTGGCAGAGTATCGTTGTGACCTTGCAAAACCATACCTAGAGAATCACCAACAAGAAGTACTGGCATTTCTTGGCTTTCAAACAGTTGGGCAAAGCTCGCATCATAAGCGGTTGAAGTAGCAAATTTACGACCTTCTTGCTTCCACTTGATTAGGTCGTTGATGGTCATTTTTTTCATGGTTTTATCCTTACTAGGAGTTGGCTATGACTGCCAGATACTGAGGCCGTTTCTATCTACTTGTTCCAGTAGTTCAGAGACCTCGGTCCCATCGGGGAGTTGTAAACTTGGTGCAATTTCCGCAAGAGGGTAGAGTACGAATTCACGCTCTTTCATTCCATAATGAGGAACGATCAGCCTCTCGGAATTAATCACCTCATTGCCATAAAGAACAATGTCGAGGTCCAAGGTTCTTGGTCCCCAGCGTTCGTCTTTACGGACACGCCCTTGTTCTTGCTCTATAGCTTGTGTGCAATTGAGCAATTCAATAGGCGTCAAACTGGTGTTAATAGACACAACCGCATTGATGTAATCCGGTTGGTTTTGTGGCCCCATTGGCGTGCTGCTGTATAGCGAAGAAGCTTGAACAAACTCTGATTTAGGCAGCGTTTTTAATGCTTCAATCGCTTGCTTCGCTTGGCTGACAGGATCAGCCAAGTTACTGCCTACCGCAATGTACGCTGTGATCATGACTTAGGCTTACTCTTTTTCTTGCGATAGGTTTTACGGCGGCGCTGACCACTCTTCGGTGATTGACCGTCTAGGTCGGCAGCCATTGCTTGACGCATTTCTCGGCCTGCATTTTGGAAAGTTTCCCACCACTTGGCAAGCTTCTGAGTGTCACCACCTTCAATTTCACCGCGCATTTCAAGAAAATCAAAGCCAGCTCTAAATTTATTGAGCTCCATAAGACGGAATGCACGTTTACCGTTACGTCGAGGAAGGCGCAGCTGCAGCTGCCAAATCTCGCGAATGGTTGCGGTGTGGCGTCTTGGAATGGCAATTGTACGAACTTGTTCATCAAGAATGATGTTACTCGCTTCCATAATAGCGTCGTAATGGCCTAGGTTGCGCTCTTCCATCAGTTCATCGGCTTTCGCACACAGTGGGTACCACAGCATTGCAGCAAACATAAATGCTGGATTGATGCGTTTCCCATCTTCGATGCGCATGTCAGTAGAATCTAGGACAAGATCCAACATTTGCTCAGTGTGAGAGGAGTAATCTTCCGTGAAGTGCGCTGCAATCGTCGGGAAGAGCTGTTGGAATAAGTTGTACTCACGCAGTAGGTGGTAGGTTTCTAAGCCATGACCGGATTGCAATAACTTGAGTGACTCTTCAAAAAGACGCGCTGACGGAATGTCACCGAGCAACGGTGCCATGTGTTCGATTGGTGCCGCGGTGTCTTCTTCAATATCAAAGTCCAGCTTTACCGCGAAGCGAACCGCACGCAACATACGTACTGGATCTTCACGGTAGCGTGTTTCTGGATCGCCAATCAGTCGAATGAGGCGATCTTCTAAATCCTCAATACCACGTGCGTAGTCGTGAATCGAGTAATCCGCGATATTGTAGTACATCGAGTTAATCGTGAAATCACGGCGCTCAGCATCTTCATCGATGGTGCCGTAGACATTGTCCCGCAGCAGCATTCCTTCTTTCGATTGCTGAGAGATGCTCTTATTCTTTTGCTCTTGGTGGTGACCGCGGAATGTCGCTACTTCAATGATATCTCGGCCAAACATAATATGAGCCAAGCGGAAGCGGCGACCAATCAAACGGCAGTTACGAAATAGCTGTTTGATCTGTTCCGGCGTTGCGTTGGTCGCAATGTCAAAATCTTTTGGTTTCTGTCCAAGCAGTAAGTCTCGAACCCCGCCACCCACAAGAAAAGCATCGAAACCAGCACCATTTAGGCGGTACAGTACCTTCAGTGCATTATCACTGATCTGCTTACGCGAAATGTTGTGCTCTTCACGAGTTATTACATTGAGAGCGAGCTCTGGAATAGTGGCAGGTTCGCTTGGTGTATAGTCGTTTGTATTCATGTGCATCTGGCAATAACTGGGTTTAGTCCAATCTTGCTTTGGTTAGTTTTTGCGCCTCTAGGGCCTAATTTGCGGCTAATGATAGCCTACACAATGCCATTTGAGAATCACGCTGTGATCTCGATCTCTGTTGGAAGCTGTTCCAAGCGCCAGTTTTCGCAGCCCCAACGAAGAATCTCTTCTATGTTGGCCGCTTTTATGGCTTCAGGTATCTCGAAGCCCAAAAATGTCATGGCGCGTAATAGAGTAGGCTTTGGTGTCTCTATATCAATAGCCGTCGCGTGATTTTGTTTCGACAGTTTATTGCCGTTGTTGTCCATCGCCAATGGTAAATGCAAGTAGCTGACTTCAGGTTGCCCAAGTATCTGGTACAGACTGATTTGACGCCCTGTTGGCTCGATTAAGTCTGCACCACGCACGACTTCGGTGATGCCTTGGTCGATGTCGTCCAATACTACCGCAAGATTATAAGCAAATAATCCATCTCGACGTTTAATAATGAAATCTTCATTAACGAGTTGCTCTGGAATCGTAATGGTTCCACGCTTCTGATCGAAGAAATGAGCGACAGGCTTGGTCATTTTTAGGCGAATCGCGCCGTCTTTCAAGTTTTTATCGCGGCAAGTGCCAGGATAAAACCCGCCATGCTCTTTAATTTGCTTTCGAGTACATTGGCAATAATAGGCCTCACCATTTTCGAGCCATGTGTTTATTTGGGCTTGGTAAAGGTCATGACGTTCACTCTGGTATACCACCTCTCCATCCCAATGCAGCTGATAGGCTTTGAGCGCATCTAGGATAAGTTGCGCCGCACCTGGCATTTCTCTTGGTGGGTCCAAGTCCTCAATACGTACTAACCAAGTTCCGTTGTGTGCTTTCGCTTGAAAATAGCTGCCAAGAGCGGCAATCAGTGAACCAAAATGTAAAGGACCAGAAGGAGATGGGGCGAATCGACCTACATAGCGTGTCATGCGTGTATCTCGAATTTAGTAAACAAATGGGATGCAAAGGTAGTCAAAACAAAAAGGGAGCCTGAGCTCCCTTCAATAATCATAATGCTTGGTTGATTAACCTTGCATTTGCTTCTCTTTGATTTCTGCAAGTGTTTTACAGTCAATACATAGGTCAGCGGTTGGACGTGCTTCAAGACGGCGAACGCCAATCTCTACGCCACAAGACTCACAGAAGCCAAAATCGTCTTCTTTGATTTTATCCAAAGTCTTTTCAATCTTCTTGATCAAACGGCGTTCGCGGTCGCGGTTACGCAGTTCTAGGCTGAACTCTTCCTCTTGAGAGGCGCGGTCAACTGGATCTGGGAAGTTTGCTGCTTCGTCCTGCATGTGGTGAACGGTACGATCCACTTCAGCTCTCAGCTGGTCGCGCCAAGCTGTTAAGATTTTCGTAAAGTGTTCAACCTGCTCTGGTGACATGTACTCTTCACCAGGTTTTTCCTGATATGGCTCCACGCCGGCAATGGCTAGGATGCCTATCGTTTTCTTCTTTGATTCTGGCATACAGCATCTCCTACTTACACCTAGTCAACTGCTACGCAGTCAATTTAAGGCGGGTATCTATAGCAAAAAGAGGCGGTGCAAGCAAATACTGAATCGCAAAGTTATCGTCAATGTGAAGACGACATCATTTTTTCTCTTAATTGATAAAATCAATAGCGGAAATCAGCTTCATTCCAGTATCGCTCAGTTCAGCTTTGTAGCAGAGAACTTCCACTCCAGCGTCTTGTGCTTGTTTGAGTAATAGTGAATATTTCGCGTCTATATGGTGCGCCGCGGATACTTTTTCAATACCTGAATGTAAAACAGTGAATAAAAGTATGGCTCTACTTCCATTTTGTGCCATTTCTGTGAGCTCTCTCAGGTGCTTTTGTCCCCGAGTCGTGACCGCATCTGGGAAGTATCCTTGTCCAGTAGAGTCGGTCTCATCAAGAAGAGTGACGCTTTTCACTTCTATATAGCACTTTGGCTTGTTGTCTGCGCTGAGCAAGATATCAATTCGGCTATTTTCATTACCGTATTTCACCTCAGTTTGAAGTGTGTCATAACCACAAAGCTCTGAAATGACATTATTTTCAATAGCCTCAACGGCTAATTGGTTGGCGCGCGCGGTATTGATACAAATGCGGTGGCCTTGTTCGGTTTCACTCAACTCCCAACTATTGGGATATTTTCGTTTCGGGTTGTCGGAAGTGGAAAACCAAACTTTGTTTCCCGGTGTCGCACAACCTGTCATAGCACCAGTGTTTGCGCAGTGGATAGTACGAATTTCACCGGTATCGAGTTCGATATCGGCAAGAAAGCGTTTATAGCGTTTGAGTAGAGTGGCGGACTCTAAAGCGGGTGTGAAATGCATTTGCTTATTTAGACAAAAATTTTTTTATGTACAATGTTGCCACCATTACACCATAAGGTATTTCCTTTGTCACAATTGCCGATTGAAGCCGTGATGCCTGAGTTGCTGACGGCGGTCAAAAATCAACATCAAGTGATCTTAAAAGCGGCGCCTGGTGCCGGTAAGTCGACTTACTTCCCTTTGCAGCTCCTCTTAAACCATTCGGTTGTTGGAAAAATCATCATGCTTGAGCCAAGACGACTCGCGGCGCGTAACATTGCCCGTTATCTTGCTGAGCAATTGGGAGAGCAAGTAGGGCAACGCGTGGGTTATCGAGTTCGTGGCGAGGCAAAGGTAAGTTCTGCAACGCAGCTGGAGATCGTAACCGAAGGGATCATGACCAGGATGATCCAAACGGACCCTGAACTGGATGGTGTTGATCTGCTGATCTTTGATGAGTTTCATGAACGCAGCATTCATGCCGATACCGCTTTGGCATTCAGTTTAGAAGTTCAAGAGGCATTGCGAGACGATCTCAAGCTGGTGGTAATGTCGGCAACGCTTGATCAACAAGCCTTACAGTCGTTGTTGCCTGAAGCCAGTTACATTGAATCAGAAGGACGCAGTTTCGACGTAGAAATGCGTTACCAACCGTTAGGTGTGAATGATCATTTACCTACGAGTATGGCCCAAACGATAGAAAGCCTTATGAATAAAGAATCCGGCTCTTTGTTGGCTTTCCTTCCGGGCGTAGGGGCCATTAAACAAGTCGAAGAACGTTTATCTCATTTGGCGGATGATATTGAAGTGTGTCCGCTTTATGGGCAACTGAGCTTTACTGAGCAACAAAAAGCCATCACGCCAGCAGAACACGGCAAGCGTAAAGTCGTACTCGCGACCAACATCGCAGAAACTTCACTGACGATTGAAGGCATTCGCCTAGTGGTTGATTCTGGGTTAGAGCGTATTGCCCGGTTTGATTTGAAAAACGGTTTAACACGCTTAGAGCAAACACGCATTGCACAGTCTTCAGCGATTCAGCGTGCAGGACGAGCAGGACGAATAGAAGAGGGCATTTGTGTTCGTCTTTATTCTGAAAGCCAGTTCAAGCAGCAACCGCTGGTTCCCCAACCTGAAATTTTGCATTCCGATCTATCGAGCTTAGTCATGGAGCTGGCCTTTTGGGGAGCGAGTGATATCCACGATCTCAAGTGGCTTGATGTTCCCGCTAATGTGTCATTGGAACAAGCGAAGCAGCTATTGGTGTCATTGGGACTACTGACGGAAAAAGGGCAATTAACGTCCGAAGGAAAACAGGCGCATGAACTAGGCGTTGAGCCTCGTGCGGCTGCGATGCTAATTAAAGCGCAATCTTACAGTGATAAGATGTTAAATGCTGCTTTGGCGGCGGTCGCACTGATTGAAGAGCCAGAGAGAAACGTTACCAATATCGCTCATAGCTTGCATCGTTGGCTTGTTGGTACTCATCCCAAAAAGTCGCTATTGTTCAAGCGTGCTCAATCTCTGGCGTACAAATTGGATACGGTATTTGACCTGAAAGGCGTGGATGAAGAGGCATTACCGCTAGTGTTAAGTTTGGCATTTCCAGATCGCATTGCGCAGCAGCGCACAAATCAATTTGGGCGATTTACTTTGGCTAATGGTCATGGTGCAGAATGTCGTCAGGAAGACATGCTAGGTGGCTGTGAGTATTTGGTTGCCGTTGACTTAATGCGTTCTCATTCTAACTCCAGTCAAATTCATTCGGCATGTGAATTGGATGTCAATATATTGCGAGCGACCTTTGAAGCGCTATTTTCGTCTGAAGAAGTTGTAGACTGGGATGAAAAAAGAGGGCGTCTAATGGCTGAGCGACAAACAAAACTCGGTCAGCTGGTGGTTGAACGCGAGCCTTTGCCAAGCCCTGGCAAAGAAAAAATGACACAAGCTTTACTCACGTATGTCCGCCGCCAGGGCTTACAGAGTCTAAACTGGACACCGGCAGCGGAGAGCTTGTTGGCTCGGGTTCGTTGTGCGGTGGAATGGTTACCCGAGCAATCATGGCCAATGTTTGATGAAGCCAGTTTGTTGGATTCATTAGAAGAGTGGTTAGAGCCGTACATGACGTCCGTCAGTTCGGTTAACGATTTGAGCAAGATAAACTTGGTCGAAGCGCTGAACGCTCGATTAGGTTGGCCACTCAATCAACAGCTGGATGAATGGTTACCAGAGCATTACCAACTGCCGACAGGTTCAAAGAAGCGTATCCGTTACCAGTATGGCCATGAGCCGAAACTATCGGTGCGTATGCAAGAGGTATTTGGTGAGAGTGGCTCTCCTACGGTAGCACTTGGTCGTAAGCGTTTGGTGCTTGAACTGCTTTCGCCGGCACAACGTCCGCTGCAAGTGACGTCTGACTTGGCGGCTTTCTGGAACGGAAGCTATAAAGACGTTCAAAAAGAGATGAAAGGGCGCTACCCAAAACACGTTTGGCCAGATGACCCTGCCAATCATGTAGCAACTACGAAAACAAAAAGACAATTGAATAATGACTAACAGCAAGAAGCCTAGCGCGAAAAAAGCGCCAGCGAAGAAAAGTACAACCAATAAAGGAACGACAAAACCGACTCGACGCACACCGAGTAAAAAGCCGGCTAACGAGAAACGTTCGTGGCTGAAAGTTTTGTGGTCATTTAGCTGGAAAGCCGGTGTTGCGCTTGCCGCTGTTTTGCTGTTTGTGGGTATTTATTTAGATAGTGTTGTGAAAGAGCGCTTTGAAGGCCAGCTATTTGAACTGCCAACGGTGGTTTATGCTCGCATCTTGAACTTAAATCCGGGTGAAAATATCACCATTCAAGAACTGCGTAACGAGCTGGATGTACTGAATTACCGTAAGGTAAGTCAGCCTCGCTATCCTGGTGAGTACTCTTCTTCTTCCACTCGTATTGAGCTGATCCGTCGTCCATTTGAATTTGCCGATGGTCCTGAACCGGATCGTCACGTGATGCTCCATTTTTCAGATTCTGGCTTACAGCGTATTCAGTCTTTAGAGTCCCGAGGCGATCTTGGTTACTTACGCTTAGAGCCTAAGATGTTAGGTATGCTGGAGAAAGATCAAGATGAGCAGCGTCTGTTCTTGCGTCGTGATCAGTTCCCAGAAATTTTAGTTGATGCACTGCTTGCGACCGAAGACCGGGATTTTTATCAACACGATGGGGTGTCTCCACTCGCGATTGCACGAGCAATGGTTGCAAACATTAAAGCGGGTCGTACTGTTCAAGGCGGTAGTACGCTAACTCAGCAGTTGGCGAAAAACCTGTTTTTGACCCGTGATAAGACGCTGTGGCGCAAAGTTAGAGAAGCGTATATTGCGTTAATTTTGGATTACCGTTACAGCAAAGATCGTATTTTGGAAGCCTACCTTAACGAAGTGTATCTAGGGCAAAGTGGTGGTGAAGCGATCCACGGGTTTGGCTTGGCATCGCGTTATTACTTTGGACAACCGATCCAAGAGCTGCGAATCGATCAACTGGCGATGTTAGTTGGGATGGTAAAAGGACCGTCTTACTACAACCCAATTCGTTACCCCGAGCGCACGAAAGAGCGCCGCGATCTTGTATTACGTTTGTTGATGCAGCAAAACATGCTGACATCTGAGCAGTATGAGCAAGCCGTCAGTCGTTCGCTTGATACGCAGAGTAAACCACGTATTGCGAGCCGTCAGCCCGCTTATTTCCAACAATTGAGCATTGAATTGAAAGAAAAAGTGGGGGAGCGATTTAAAGCGGAAACCGGACTACGCGTGTTTACGTCTCTGGATCCGGTATCGCAAAGCAAAATGGAGCAAGCCATCGCGAAAAAGATCCCGGAGCTAGCTAAACGAGGCGGTAAAGAATTAGAAGCCGCTGCAGTCGCGGTTGATCGTCATAGTGGTGAAATCCGTGCCATGGTTGGCGGTAAACGTGTTGGTTATGAAGGTTTTAACCGCGCGCTCAATGCCAGTCGTCCAATTGGTTCTTTAGTTAAACCAGCGATTTACTTGACGGCTCTAGAACAACCGGAAAAATATAACCTAGGCACGACGCTACACGACACGCCGCTAAGCCTGAAAAGCAGTAAAGGTAATGTATGGACACCGCGTAACTACGACCGAAAATACCGTGGTGATGTGCCACTCTACATTGCTTTAGCGAAGTCACTCAACGTGCCAACTGTGCGCTTAGGCATGGCGCTTGGTATCCCAGAAGTATCCGATACTTTAGAGCGTTTGGGCGTCAACAAAGACGAAATCCGCCCAGTGCCTTCGATGTTTTTGGGCTCGTTTTCTTTGACGCCATTCGAAGTCGCACAGATGTATCAGACACTGACGAACTCAGGCAAACGTGCGAAACTGACCGCTCTGCGTTCAGTGATGGATATGGAAGGTAATGTGCTGTATCAATCCTTGCCTCGTTCATCAAGAGCCGTGGATGAGCAAGCAGCATGGCTAACGACCTACGCGATGAAACAGGGGGTTGCTCAAGGTACAGGCCGCTTCTTACAAAGCCAGTTTGGTTGGGCTGCACTGGCAGGAAAAACGGGTACCAGTAATGATAACCGCGATAGCTGGTTTGTCGGTGTTGATGGCCGTGAAGTGACGACAATTTGGCTAGGCCGCGACGATAACAAACCGGTTCATCTAACGGGGTCGAGCGGTGCATTACGAGTGTACGCAGAGTATTTGAAGCAACGCATTCCTGAGCGTTTAGAGCTTCCGTGGCCAAGAGAGATCACCACGTTAGGATTTAAGCCGACATCAGATGGTGGTTTAGAAATGAACTGTCGTAGTGATTATAAACTGCCAGTTTGGGATAAAACGGGTCAAATAAAGCAGCAGTGTGAGAAGAAATCAAACTGGCTTAACAGCTTATTTGATTGGTAGCATCGCCAAATCAACAACATTAGCTTGTCTCTCTGGTCAATTCTTAGTACATATTAGGGCGTGTTAGTGCGGTGCTGCTAGCACGCCCTACTTGATAAGAAATTCAACAAAGGAAGAAGTGAATGTTCAAAAAGCTGTTATCAAGCCCGTCGACTCGCCATTTCGCGCTTTGGGTTAGTGCCTTTTTGATCACCACTCCTTCTGTTTCCCTCGCAAACTCTCTAGCAAAAACGGATGACTTGGAGCCTCGCCCAAAGGTGGCGGTTGTGCTCGCCGGTGGCGGCGCAAAAGGCGCTGCGCATATCGGCGTCCTCAAAGCGTTAGAAGAGATGCAGATCCCGGTCGATATCGTAACGGGCACTAGTATGGGCGCTTATGTTGGTGGTCTCTATGCCACGGGGATGAGCGCTGATGAAATTGAAAGTTTTATCTACACCGTGGATTGGAGCAGTGGCTATCGAGATCGTGTCGACCGCAGTCAACGCCGAGTTCGTGATAAAGAGTATGAAGACCGCTATCAAATTAACACTGACCTCGGCTTAAGATTTGGTGAGGTTCGTGCCCCAACGGGTGTTGTGCAAGGCCAGAACATGTTGCGCGTATTGCGTGAGACTACAGGGAACTTAGGGCGATTCGATTCTTTTGATGATCTTGCCATTCCTTACCGCTCTGTGGCGACAGATATTCTTGCCCTAGAGGAAGTGGTTCTTGGCAATGGCTACCTCGTGGACGCCATGATGGCCAGTATGTCTGTACCAGGAGCGCTCCCTCCCTATAAGCTCAATGGCCATATGCTTGTCGATGGTGGCGTCGTTAATAACATGCCTGTCGATGTGGCTCGCGCCATGGGGGCAGATGTTGTTATTGCTGTCGATATTAGCACCGACTACAAAACCGAAGATGAATTTACCGGGCTGTTTACTGTCGCGGACCAACTCTCTAACTATCTCGTTCGTCGTAGTACACAACAGCAAGTGGACGAGCTTGAACCTCAAGATATTTATATTCGTCCCAATGTGGGCACCATGGAAACGGTCGAGTTCGACAAAATGCCTTGGGCTTTTCAAGCGGGTTACGATATTACCAAGCAGCTTGAAGATAAGCTGCTTGGTCTAAGTTTATCGAACGCAGAATACCAAAAGTACATCGATCACAAGCAAGAGGTACGTAAGACGCTGGTTTACGGTGATAAACGCATTGTTGATGACATTGTGATAGTGAATAACACCCACTACAGTGATGTATTACTTACTAACCGTATTCAATTGAAAACAGGTCGTCGTATTCCAACGGCTGAAATAGAAAAAGCCGTTGAAAATCTCTATGCGTTGGATCGTTTTGAGTTAATCACTTACCACTTTGAAGATGTTGATGGTAAGACATTGTTGGTTTTTGATGTTAACGAAAAGTCGTGGGGGCCGAATTACGTTAACTTTCGATTTTTCCTTGAAGATGACTTCGATACGGATAGCCAATACGGCATCGGTATGTCGACCAATTTTACTAATTTAAACTCGCATGGTGCAGAGTTGGCGTTCAACGTAGAAATGGGCACGGATAAGCTGATAGAGGCTGAGTTGTATTCGCCTGTTTTATCTAGCCAAACGCTTTTTGTTGCTGGCCGTGTTGGATACAGCAGTGAAGATAGAAACTTACCTTTTAGCGAGTTTGAAAACCCGGACCTCAGCTCAGTTAACGACTTCTTACCCGTTTCCTATAATGACTTTGCTTCAGAACTGGCGATTGGCATTCAACCTACGTTATGGCAAGAGTTGCGCCTTGGTGCTCGTTACTCTACAGGAGATATTGAGCTGTCTACCTTGGCCTCGGCAGGGCAGCTAGACTTCGAGCGCAAAGGTATATTTGCGAGCTATCGACTCGATACGCTTGATGATTTTGCATTTCCTACTCGCGGACTGCTGGTCGATCTTGAATATTTCGTATCCCATGACAAGAGTCCGGAAGGCATCACTCTACTCAATACGGAAAAGATGATTGAAGATACCGTGTATGAAATCTCCGCGCGATTCAAAGGTGCGGTCAGTCATCAGCGTCATACTTTAGTCGGACATGCAGAATATAGCTTTGTAGAAAGTAAAAACTCATCGGTTCCGCTTGATCCGAGAGAGTTAGGCGGCTTTTTAAACCTATCTGGTATCCCAAGAAATAGCTTGATTGGACAGAACCTGTTTTTTAGTAGCTTGGTGTACCGTTACAAATGGTTCGACAATGACTTTGGACTATTTGAAGCGCCAGTCTACCTAGGTGCATCAGTGGAATACGGTGGAGTTTGGTCAGATAATGATCTGAAGCTGAATGAAGCGCCACTTTACAATGCTGGCTCTATTTTCTTTGGTGTTGACTCACCAATCGGGCCAATTATGTTGGCTTATGGTCGCACTGAGCAGGATATGGATGCTGTGTATTTGATCGTAGGAACGTCGTTTAATTAACCGGGTATAAGAAAGCAAAAACTTGGCATATTTGGTCAAAATTAGCAGAACTTTAGTCGTAAGTTGCTATGTTGGTCAAAATGATAAGATTTTAATTTAAGGTTAAATTTGCTATTATTTTGCCCACAGTTTGGCCTCTACGGCGCTGTTTCTCAATCATAATTGAATGAAAACAAGGGCAATGGAGAGCCAAGTTTCCAAGGATGTTCACTCCTTTACTTTAACAATAGTAATAATAGAGGAGGAACCGCAATGAGAGGAAAAAGTCGTGCTTGAAGCCTACCGTAAACACGTCGAAGAGCGTGCTGCTGAAGGAGTTGTTCCTAAACCGCTAGACGCAGAACAAGTTGCTGGACTTGTAGAACTTCTGAAAAATCCCCCGCAAGGTGAAGAAGAGTTCATTCTTGACCTACTTGAAAACCGCATCCCACCAGGTGTAGATGAAGCCGCTTATGTTAAAGCGGGTTTCCTAACAGCAGTAGCAAAAGGTGAAGTTAAATCACCATTAGTGAGTCGTGAAAAAGCGGCTGAACTGCTAGGCACTATGCAAGGTGGTTACAACATCGAGCCGCTAGTTGAGCTACTTGATGACGAAGCACTGGCAGAGATTGCTGTAGAAGCATTGTCTCATACACTTCTGATGTTTGATGCTTTCTATGATGTAGAAGAGAAAGCAAAAGCAGGCAATGCGCATGCACAGAAAGTACTTCAGTCATGGGCTGATGCTGAGTGGTTCCTTTCTAAGCCTAAGCTTGAAGAAAAAGTCACTCTAACTGTATTTAAAGTAACAGGTGAAACGAACACGGATGACCTTTCACCTGCACCTGATGCTTGGTCTCGTCCTGATATCCCAGTGCACGCACTTGCGATGCTGAAGAACGAGCGTGAAGGCATCAATCCTGATCAACCGGGCAATATTGGTCCGATCAAGCAAATTGAAGAATTGAAAGAAAAAGGTCACCAATTGGTTTACGTTGGTGATGTTGTTGGTACTGGTTCTTCACGTAAATCTGCAACCAACTCAGTACTTTGGTTCATGGGAGATGATATCCCTTACGTTCCAAACAAACGTGCTGGTGGTTATGTGCTTGGTGGTAAAATTGCACCTATCTTCTTCAACACAATGGAAGATGCGGGCGCACTACCAATCGAAGTCGACGTGACTAAGCTCAACATGGGCGATGTTATCGATGTTTACCCATATGAAGGTAAAGTTTGTAATCACGAAACAGGTGAAGTTTTAGCTGAGTTCTCGCTAAAAACGGAAGTACTGATTGATGAAGTTCGTGCTGGCGGTCGTATCCCATTGATCATCGGTCGTGGTTTGACAGACAAAGCGCGTCAATCGCTAGGTCTTGAGCCTTCGGATGTATTCCGTAAACCTGGTGAAATCGCAGATTCTGGCAAGGGTTACACGCTTGCACAGAAAATGGTTGGTAAAGCGTGTGGCGTAGAAGGCATTCGCCCTGGTACCTACTGTGAGCCGAAGATGACGACAGTAGGTTCGCAAGATACTACTGGCCCTATGACTCGTGATGAACTTAAAGACTTGGCGTGTCTCGGCTTCTCTGCTGACCTTGTCATGCAGTCTTTCTGTCACACCTCTGCGTATCCAAAACCAGTAGACGTAAACACGCACCACACACTTCCGGACTTTATTATGAACCGCGGTGGTGTATCTCTTCGTCCTGGTGACGGTATTATCCACTCATGGCTAAACCGTATGCTACTGCCGGATACAGTCGGTACGGGTGGTGACTCACATACTCGTTTCCCGCTAGGTATTTCATTCCCAGCAGGTTCGGGGTTGGTTGCCTTTGCAGCTGCGACAGGCGTTATGCCACTAGATATGCCTGAGTCAATCTTGGTTCGCTTTAAAGGTGAAATGCAACCGGGTATCACACTGCGTGACCTTGTTCATGCCATCCCTTACTACGCGATTCAGCAAGGTCTACTAACAGTAGAGAAAGCGGGCAAGATCAACGAATTCTCTGGTCGTATCCTTGAGATTGAAGGCCTAGAAACGCTAACTGTTGAGCAAGCATTTGAGCTGTCTGATGCTTCTGCTGAGCGTTCGGCGGCAGGTTGTACTGTGAAACTGTCGCAAGAGTCGATCGAAGAGTACCTAAACTCTAACATCGTGATGCTGAAGTGGATGATCTCTGAAGGTTACGGTGACCGCCGTACTATCGAACGTCGTATTACAGCGATGGAAGAGTGGCTAGCAAATCCTGAGCTGATGCAAGCGGATAAAGACGCTGAATACGCACATATTATTGAAATCGATATGGCTGAAATCAATGAGCCAGTACTATGTGCACCGAATGATCCGGATGACGCTCGCTTGTTGTCTGAAGTACAAGGCACAGCGATTGATGAAGTGTTCATCGGTTCTTGTATGACGAACATCGGTCACTTCCGCGCTGCTGGTAAGCTGCTAGATAAGTTCAATGGACAGCTTGCAACTCGTCTATGGATCGCTCCGCCAACGAAGATGGACAAGGATCAGCTAACGGAAGAGGGTTATTACGGTATCTTTGGCCGTGCTGGGGTTCGAATCGAAACACCAGGATGTTCACTGTGTATGGGTAACCAAGCGCGTGTTGCAGACAAATCAACAGTGATGTCTACCTCAACGCGTAACTTCCCGAACCGTCTAGGTACTGGTGCGAATGTTTACCTGTCGTCTGCGGAACTAGCTGCCGTAGGTGCAATCCTTGGCAAGATTCCAACTAAAGAAGAGTACTTGGAGTATGCGAAGCAAATTGATGCAACCGCTACAGATACTTACCGCTACTTGAACTTCCATAAAATGGATCAGTACACCAAGAAAGCGGATGAAGTGATCTTCCAAGAGCCTGCATAAGCTTAACTGCACAATTAAAAAGCACCTCAAACGAGGTGCTTTTTTTATGGGCGCAATTCGCTATACTCCGCACCAAATTGATACGAAAAGGCAATCTCGATGGAATTTGAATTCATCCGTAACACGTTGATGGGCGAGTACTACGTAAAATGCAGCATGGGGCATGAGATTGTTGGGCGCTGGCTACAAGAAGAAATTGGCAAAGATCCTATGAAGATAGCTCAGGTTGAAAAGCTAATTGAGCAGTCATTTTCAGCGCCTTCTCAAGAGCATAACCTAACAGGTACAGAAATTAGCTTGATGATTCAGGGCGATGAAGTCCTAGTGCAAGAAAACGCATTGGCCCATGACCATGATGTTGAGATGGAAAGTGAATTCGATTTCTACAATGCAGAAAGTACAGCAAGCTGTGGAATAGAGGACTTCATGATTCTTATCGAGCGATGGAAAGACTTTTTGAACATTTAGTGCACAGTTTTGGGTAACTTTCCTTTTGTTGCTTTAAATTTGTGAAAAGGGCGCACCGATATGGTGCGCCCTTTTTGTTTATAGATATGTAAATTGACGTTAGTTTTTATTATTCAATGACTTAAAAACTTGGCACGTAGATTGGATTATTAGAAGTGTTTCAGGATGAAAGCTTCGGAGAGAATTGAATGAAAATAATCAATGCCATTATTAAGCCGTTTAAATTAGACGATGTGCGAGAAGCATTGGCTAACGTCGGTATCGAAGGGATGACGGTATCAGAAGTTAAAGGGTTTGGTCGTCAAAAAGGCCACACGGAACTGTATCGCGGCGCTGAGTATCAGGTCGATTTCCTACCAAAAGTGAAAATTGAAATCGCTACTCACGCGGATAATGTTGAGCGAGTGGTTGAAGCGATTACAAAAGCTGCGCAAACAGGAAAGATTGGTGACGGTAAAATTTTTGTCTACGACCTGAACCAAGCGGTGCGTATCCGAACGGGCGAAATGGACGCAGAAGCACTTTAAGAATTCAAGGGATTGGAGAAACTTATTATGGAATTAACAACAACAGTAACCGAGTTACGTTACGCACTTGACACCTTTTTCTTCCTCATTTCCGGTGCGTTGGTAATGTGGATGGCAGCTGGTTTTGCGATGCTAGAGGCTGGTCTTGTGCGCTCTAAGAACACAACAGAAATTCTTACGAAGAACATCTGTTTGTACGCAATTGCATGTACGATGTTTCTGATCGTTGGTTACAACATCATGTATGTCGACAACGGAGAAGGAGGCTGGTTACCTTCATTTGGTGCGCTGATTGGTACCCAAGGAGAAGGGGCTGATCACTCTCTAGAGTCTGATTTCTTCTTCCAAGTAGTCTTCGTTGCAACCGCAATGTCCGTCGTTTCTGGTGCGGTGGCTGAACGTATGAAGCTTTGGTCTTTCTTGGTTTTCTCTGCGATTTTGACCGCATTTATCTACCCAATGGAAGGTTATTGGACATGGGGCGGTGGTTTCCTAGCAGAAGCTGGATTTAGCGACTTTGCGGGGTCAGGTATCGTACATATGGCTGGTGCTTCTGCAGCTCTCGCTGGTGTGTTATTGCTTGGTGCTCGTAAAGGTAAATATGGTAAAAACGGTGAAATCTACCCGATTCCAGGTTCAAACATGCCTTTGGCAACACTAGGTACTTTCATCCTTTGGTTTGGTTGGTTTGGGTTTAACGGTGGTTCTCAGTTGATGGTTTCAGACTTTGAGAACGCAACAGCGGTAGGTCAGATCTTCCTAAGCACCAACGCAGCAGCTGCTGCAGGTGCTATTGCGGCGCTATTTGTATGTAAAACAACTTGGGGCAAAGCGGATTTAACGATGATTCTCAATGGTGCGCTAGCTGGCTTGGTTGCCATCACTGCAGATCCTCTATCACCATCGCCATTATATGCGGTTGCTATCGGTGCAGTATCTGGCGCGCTAGTCGTATTCAGCATCATTGGCCTAGATAAACTGAAAATTGATGACCCAGTCGGTGCGATTTCAGTGCACGGTGTTTGTGGCTTCTTTGGTTTGATGGTTGTGCCACTAAGTAACGGCGATGCTACATTCGGTGCACAGCTTTTAGGTGCTGTCGTTATCTTTGCTTGGGTATTTGGTGCCAGCCTAGTTGTGTGGGCTATCTTGAAAGCAACCGTTGGAATTCGCGTCACGGAAGATGAAGAAATGGAAGGTATGGACATGCATGATTGTGGTGTCGGTGCGTACCCAGAATTTGTGACTGTGAAGTAATCAATAGCCTGTAATAAATAGTTACACTCTCAACCTATAAAAACCTGCTCCGATGAGCAGGTTTTTTAATATTTGTCATTGTCTTCTTATTGAACATACATATAATAACGCAACTGATAAACGTTATCATTAGCATGGTAAAGGATTAAACAATGAAAAAACTGCTAACTCTTTCAGCATTAACTTGCGCAACCTTAGCTCCAACAGCAATGGCTGCTGAAGAAGTGAACGTCTACTCTTACCGTCAACCTTTCCTAGTTGAACCTATGTTCAACGAGTTCACTAAAGAAACTGGCATCAAAGTAAACGTAAAATTTGCTAAAAAAGGCTTAGCAGAAAAGCTAGCTCAAGAAGGCGAGTACAGCCCAGCTGACGTTATCCTTACGACAGACATCAGTCGTCTAGCTGAACTGACAAACAAAGGTTTAGTTCAGAAAGTAGATAGCAAAATCATTGAAGAAAACGTACCTGCTCAATACCAAGATAAAGAGAATGAGTGGTTTGCTCTAACTCTACGTTCACGTAGTGTTTACTCTTCACGTGATCGCGTAGGTAAACTAGGCGCAGATTTCAACTATGCAGATCTAGCTAAGCCAGAGTTCAAAGGTAAAATCTGTACTCGTAGCGGCAAGCACCCGTACAACGTTTCTCTAGTTTCAGCAATGATTGCTCACAATGGCGAAGCAGACACCAAAGAGTGGTTGGAAGGCGTGAAAGCAAACCTTGCTCGCAAACCACAAGGTAACGATCGTGCACAAGTTAAAGCGATCAAAGAAGGCCTATGTGATGTTTCTCTAGGTAACAGCTACTACCTAGGTAAAATGGTTAACGACAAAGAGCAAAAAGCTTGGGCAGATGCAGTTTACATCAACTTTCCTAACCAAGAGACTACAGGTACTCACGTAAATATCTCTGGTATGGCGATGGCGAAGTACTCTCCAAACAAAGACAATGCTGTGAAGCTAATGGAATTCCTAACGGGTGACAAAGCGCAGCAGATGTACGCAGAAGTTAACTACGAGTACCCTGTTAAAGAAGGCGTGAAGCGTTCTGAACTTGTGGAATCTTGGGGTGACTTTAAAGCAGACAAGCTTTCTCTAGACGATATTGCAGCCAATCACGAAGCGGCAATTAAGCTATTAGACGAAGTGAAATTTGACCTTTAATTCCTTGTGGGGGTATAACAGTACCCCCATTTGATTAAAGGATATGAGATGTATTTGCAACAGCATTTGTATTTCATACAGCCTTGCAGTAATTAGGCGATGAAAGATAAACACTCTTTATGGAAAACCAGTAGTGGGGTAATAACTCTGTTACTGGTTTTGCCGATCTTAGCGATCTTCTACACCGCAATTGGTGAAACGGATGATTTGTTTGCCCATTTAATGGCGACAGTCATGCCGACTTATATTTTTAACACAGTTGCGCTCACTATTGGCGTAATGGTGTTGTCCTTAATTCTTGGTATACCAAGCGCTTGGATAATGGCCATGTGCAAACTGCCTACCGAAAAATGGTTGCAGTGGGCATTGGTGTTACCTCTTGCGATGCCAGGTTATATCATTGGTTATATTTTTACTGATTGGTTTGATTTTGCTGGTCCAATTCAGATCTTTTTGCGTGATGTAACCGGATGGGGACCTGGCGAGTATTGGTTCCCTGATATTCGCACCTTGCCTGGCGCGACTTTTGTGTTGGCTTTAGTGCTGTACCCTTACGTGTATTTGCTGTGTCGAGCTGCATTTATGGAGCAAAATGTCTCTTTGTTGCAAAGCGCGCGTTTGCTCAAATGCTCTCCATGGGAAAGCTTTTGGCGCATCTCGATGCCATTAGTGCGACCTTCTATCGCGGTGGGTTTGTCGCTGGTCGCAATGGAGACTATCGGTGACTTTGGTACTGTAAGTTACTTCGCTGTGAATACGTTAACCACAGCGGTCTACGATACTTGGTTGGGGTACTCTAATCTTAATGCAGCAGCCAAAATTTCTGCCATGATGCTCGTCATCGTAGTATTGCTCCTCAGTGCCGAACGCTACAGTCGTCGTAAACAAAAGCTTTTTCAAAGCCAATTTAACAGTCACGAAGATTTTCGTTATGAGTTGACGGGCTGGAAAAAGTGGACCGCGCTGGTTTGGTGTTGGGGCTTGGTTTCGGTCGCGTTTATTTTGCCATTACTACAGCTGATTGATTATGCGATAACTTACTTTGCGCAGAGTTGGACCCCCGAGTTTCGTGAATACGCATGGAATAGTTTGGTCGTGTCGGTTATTGCCGCCATTATTGGTGTTGCTGTCGCACTGATCGTTAACTTTACCCATCGCGTCAATGGCAAGCGCGAAAGCTTGGCATTTATGCGTCTTTCTTCGATGGGGTATGCAGTGCCAGGAACCGTATTAGCGATTGGTGTGATGGTCGCAGTACTGTTTATGGATCACCGCGTCAACGACCTTGCTAAAGCCATGGAGTGGGGAAGACCGGGACTTATTTTTTCTGGCTCCATGTTCGCCCTGGTTTTTGCCATGGTTGTGCGCTTTTCAGCGGTGGCGATTGGTAGTATCGAAAGTAATTTAAATAAAATTTCGCCTTCGTTAGATATGGCGTCTCGCACCATGGGGTGTAAGCCTAATGCCATGCTGTGGCGTGTGCACTTTCCGCTGGTTAAACGTGGTGCACTGATTGCGGCTCTGTTAGTGTTTATCGAGTCGATGAAAGAGCTCAATGCGGCTCTATTACTTCGTCCATTTAACTTTGAAACACTAGCCACATACGTTTATAACTTCGCCTCGGATGAGCACTTAGAATTGGCCGCTTTGCCTGCGGTTCTGTTGGTTCTTGTTGGGTTGATCCCGCTTGTTGTTGTTAACCGTTCACTGGAGCAAAATCACTGATGAGCTGCGCATTATCAATTAAAAACCTAACTTGCCAATATGATGATCAAACCGTACTCGAATCATTATCTCTTGAGGTGGAACAAGGGCAAATTGTCTGTTTACTAGGTGCAAGTGGTTGCGGAAAAACAACACTATTAAAAGCCGTTGCAGGGCTATTGCCATTAACGTCAGGCGAAATGAGCTTAAATTGCGTCACGATTGATGATGGGGAGAACTGGTTGCCACCAGAACAGCGTAATATCGGGATGATTTTCCAAGATTATGCGCTTTTTCCTCACCTGACGGTGGAGCAAAATATTGCCTTTGGCTTAAAGCATTACTCGACAAAAGAGAAAAATGGCAAAGTCCAAGAGATGCTCGAGCTCGTGCATTTGCAAGGCTATGGCGATCGTTATCCTCATCAATTGTCTGGTGGACAGCAGCAGCGTGTTGCGATTGCTCGCTCATTAGCTTACAGCCCAGACTTATTGTTGCTGGATGAGCCGTTCTCTAATATTGATACGCAAGTTCGCCATGAGTTGATAAGTGAGATCCGTAAGATTTTTAAGGCGCAAGGCGTGACTGCCATTTTTGTTACGCATAGCCGTGAAGAGGCTTTTGCCTTCGCTGATAAAATGGCAGTGATGAACAATGGTGTTATCGAGCAATATGGCACGGCATCTGAGCTTTACTACCAGCCCTCAAGTAAGTTTGTTGCGGATTTCTTAGGTGGTGGTAGCTACCTGGCCGCTAAACGAGTTTCGGATTCAGAATATGAAACCCACTTGGGTGTGGTTGAAGCCACAGCCCAACAAGAGATCCCAGTGCAGTCTGAATGCTCTTTGTTACTAAGGCCGCAACATATACAAATTCAATCCGATGAAGAGAGCTCAGTAACGGTGCTGGAGCAGCACTTTATGGGCGACCACTGCCGTTACGTGATTGATGCGAATGGCGACCGTTTGTTGGCTACAGCATCGCAGGCATTAAATATTGGTGAGTCTGTTGCTGTGAAAATTGAAACGCAGGGCGTGCTGGCATTCGCATAACGTTACTGGGTACCTTTACTATTCTCTTATGCCTGCCTACACACAATAAAAAAGCCCGGCAGTGATGCCGGGCAAGTATTCTTCCCCTTAGCGACAGCTTGAATTACATGACAAGCGTAGCCGAAGTGCTCGAAGCGGGCACAAGGTCAGTTATAAAGATAAGAAGTCTTTAAACTGTTGAAGAACACGTTCCGCAGTGTCCTTATCTTGCATTTCTGCAAAAATACGTAGTAACGGCTCAGTACCAGAGAAGCGTGCGATGATCCAACCGCCGTTCTTGAAGTAGACTTTCGCACCATCTTCATAGCTGACTTTTTCGATTTCAAACTCAAACTCAGGCAACTGCTTTTCAATATAAATTTTGTTGAACAGTACCTCTTTTTGCGCCGGTTTGAACTTGCAATCACCTTCTGCCATGTAGGCATAGCCGTACTTACCGTAGATTTCATCTAGCAACTCAGACAGCTTCTTGCCGGTTACTGAAATCATTTCAACTAACAAGCTAGACGCGAAGACGCCATCTTTACCTTTGATGTGGCCGCGAATGGTTAGGCCGCCAGAGCTTTCCCCACCAATCAGTGAGTCATCCGCTTCCATTTGAGAGCTGATGTGCTTAAAGCCTACTGGTACCTCAAAGCATTTTTCACCGTGGTCTTCAGCAATTTTATCGAGAAGATGAGTCGTCGCGATGTTACGTACCACGGAACCTGTCCAACCTTTGTACTCCAATAAGTAATAATAAAGTAGAATCAGGACTTCATTCGGATGAATGAAGTTACCTTTTTCGTCAATAATACCAAGACGGTCCGCATCGCCATCGGTACCGATGCCAATATCGTAACCTTGCTCTTTTACTAGGTGCATCAAACGGTAGAGTGTTGCAGCACTTGGCGAAGGCATTAACCCACCGAAGTCTGGGTTTTTTCCATCGTTAATCACATCAACGTCACAGCGGCCATTGATTAATACGGTTTGCAGCGCATTTTTTGCAACACCGAACATCGGGTCAATCAAAACGCGTAGGTTGGCTTTTTTGATCGACTCGATATCAATAAAGTTAATGATCGAATCTACGAATTCGTTCATCGGGTTGATAATTTGAATCAGCTTATCTTCAACCGCTTGTTCAAAATCGACACTTTTTACATCTTGTGCAGTGAGCGTATCGATTTGTGATTCGATTTTTTGGGTGATGATTTCATCTGCATCACGACCGCCTTCAATGAAGACTTTAATGCCGTTGTAATCGGCCGGGTTGTGCGATGCCGTAATACATGCAGAGTAAGCGCAGCCCATTTCCTTCGCTTTAAACATTACGATAGGCGTTGGAACAAACTTATCGATAAAGCTAACGACGATGCCGTTTGCTGCTAAAACTTCGGCAAACCAACGGCCAGCTTTGTCAGACAGAAAACGTCGGTCATAGCCAATGACAAAGCCGCGATCAGCAACAGATTCGTTATTCGTAATGTTTGCAACTGCTTGAGCAACCAAACGAACATTATCTTTAGTGAATTCTTCACCGATGAATGCGCGCCAACCGCCTGTACCAAATTTGATCATGATTCGAACCTCAATAAGGGCGGCAATACACCGCGCCTTAAAATTTTGCTAGCGAGCCCAATGCACAAGCTAAAAAGCAAAAGTGCATTGGGACGTTTTGAAGCGATTAACCTAGTGTTACGATCACTTCGTTGACGGAACCTTCCGCTTGAACTGGTACAGATGCACCATTTACTGCTTCACCGTTCACAGTAATTGACTTGACGCCTTTGCTTACTGAATCAGGGTTCACCACTTTTATGTTGTACGTTGCACCTAGCCATTGACGAGTCACTTCGAAACCAGGCCAGTTAGTTGGGATACATGGATCGATAGTCAGGCCATCGAAGCCTGTACGCACACCAAGGATAAAGTTGGTAACAGCGAAGTAAGCCCAGCCAGATGTACCTGTTAACCATGGGTGGTTTGCACGACCGTGGTCTTGGTGGTCACGACCCATAATGAACTGAACGTATGAGTATGGTTCTGCAATACGTTTTTCGATGATGTCGTTCTGGTTGTATGGGTTTAGTGCATCGTAGAATTTCATTGCACGGTCACCACGACCCAGTTTCGCTTCAGCTACCCAAGCCCATGGGTTTGGATGCGAGAAGATTGCACCGTTCTCTTTTACGCCTTGGTAAACGCGAGTTACGAAGCCGATATCATCATTCGGTGTTGCAAAAGATGGTGAGTTTAGGTGAAGGCCGTATTCAGAGAAGAGGTTCTCGTCGACTGCGTCCATCGCTTTTTCGCCGCGCTCTTGAGATACCGCACCAGAAAGTACCGCAAGCGTGTTTGACTCTAGGTGTACTCGACCTTCTGCTTGTTGTGCAGTACCGATCTTGTCGCCATTTTTCGTCAGACCACGGATGTACCAACCGCCTTCGTCGTCCCAAAGGTGTGTTTCACACGCTTCACGCACGTTTGCTGCCATTTCCGTGTATTTTTCAACGTCGGCTTCTTTACCTAGGTATTTAGCTAGGTCGATGAACTCTTGCAGTGCCCAGAAGTGTAGGAACGACACCATTGAAGATTCACCACCTCCTAGGTTTAGACAGTCGTTCCAGTCTGCACGTAGACCTTTACAGATGCCCGTTTGACCTACGTATTCCGCCGAGAAGTCTAGCGCAGCTTTCATGTGGTCATACACGGTTGCATCACCGCCATCCGCGTAAGGAATCACTTCGTCGAAGAAGCTGTGCTCACCGGTTTCCATCACGTATTTACAGATGGTTGGTACTAGCCATAGGTGATCATCAGAGCAAGTGTCTTCAATACCGTGGATCTTATCTTCATCGGACGGAGTAGGAACAACTGTTGGAGACTTAGATGGTTTAACATCTGCTTTTTCAGGATCGAACCAATCAGGATCGAATAGGTGTAGGCCGTAACCCGCTTTTACTTGACCACGCAGTAGATCAACGATGCGCTTACGAGTCATTTTCGGGTTCGCGTGAGGAACGGAAATTGCGTCTTGCGCCGTATCGCGGTAACCAAGGCCAGTACGGCCACCGACTTCGATGAACGAAGCAAAGCGAGACCAAACCACACACGTTTCTGCTTGGTACAGCGTCCAAGCGTTGATCATCGTGTCTAGGCCTTCGTTTGGCGATTTCACTTGGAACTTGCCACAACGCTCATCCCAGTGTGCTTTGATACCAGCAAATGCATTGTCTACTTCAGCCAGGTCTTGGTATTTAGTGCGCAGACGTTCACCGTTGCCTTTACCGATGCCTAGAATGTAAGCAAAACGAACTTCTTCACCCGGTTGGATAGTGAATTGCTTGTGCAGAGAGCCACAGTGGTTGTAACACGTTTGCGCTGTGTTGAAACACTTACCTTGTTCTACCGCTAGCGGGTTTGCTTCGTCACGGTATAGGCCAAGGAAGCTGTCACGTTGACCGTCGTACGAATCTGGGTCAAACGTTGAAGCTAGGTAGTAGAAACCTTCGAAATCGTTCGTGTTGTAGTACAGGTCGTACTCAATCACGCCTTCGTTGTATGACGTACCAGCAGAGTACAGAGACATCTGATGGTTCTGGTTATCAGATTGAATGTGGCTGAATGAGAACTCAACGAATGAGAATGCGCTGATCGTACGTGGTTTGTCAGAGGTGTTCTTGATGACCACATCCCAAATTTCCGCGTCTTCGCCTTTTGGTACAAAGAGCGTTTTGGTTGCGCTAATGCCGCTGTATTCACATTTGAACTTAGAGTACGACAAACCATGACGAACTTCGTAGTTCGCTTCGTCTAGGCTTTTGGCGACTGGTTGCCAAGAGATTGACCAGTAATCACCCGTCTCATCATCACGTAGGTAAACGTAGTGTCCTGGGCGATCGAATGTCGCGTTTGGACGGAATTTAGTAACACGGTTGTATTCTGGAGAGTTGTAGAACGAGTAGCCACCCGCGTTGTGCGAGATAACGGTACAGAATTTTTCTGTACCTAGGTAGTTGGTCCAAGGAGCAGGTACATCAGGGCGAGTAATGACGTATTCACGATTCTCGTTATCGAAATAGCCGTATTTCATTTGTGTCTTTCCTTTTTACAAAGCTGCGTCTGCAGCCAAAATTTAAAAACTCTTCAAGCGTGATGCTTCTACATCAGCTCTGTATTACTTCCACGGTTTACGGTAATTCACTCCCTGCAAATCAAGCAGCGGTAGGTGTCCTTTCAAACGTGATAAATAGTCGGTCCAGTCTCGGTGTTGTTTGTCTGTCCAACATGCTTCTGCCATTGCGGTTAAGCGCGGGAAGACCATGTAGTCCATACGAGACTGGTTGTTGATGATTTCGCACCACAATGCTGTTTGAATGCCCCAAATGCGTTTACGTATTGGATCGTCGGCTGGCACTTCAGCGAGTGGTTCATAGTTGTAAGCTTTTTCTAGCGGCAACGGGTTAGCCCAATCCACGCCCGGTTCTTCAGGTGCGTAATCTTGGGTCATATCTAGGTAGGTGGTTTGTGCCGGTTGTAGCACCACATCGAAACCTTGGCGCGCGCAGTTCAACGCCGCTTCTTCGCTTAACCACGAATAGATCACTGTGTCTTTGCTGACTTTGTCGCCATGCTGTGCTTCTTCCCAACCCAGCATGCGCTTGCCAAGTTTGCGCAGTTTGTCTTCTGCATGACGCAAGAAGTGCCCTTGTAACTCTTTGTAGTCGCTGTAACCCAGTTGTTCCATTAGTGCTTGGCACGCAGGGCTTTTTGACCATACGCCGTTAGGTACTTCATCCGCACCGATATGAACATAAGGGGCAGGGAACAACGCGGAGACTTCTTCCAACACTTTATCGATAAACTCATAGCTCCCCGGCAGAGCTGGGTTAATGACGTTGTCGTTGTAATGCTGAATGCTGCGGTATTCGGTGGTGTCTTCTGCTTCTACCAATAGGTGTGGTAACGACTTGATGGCAGCTCGGCAGTGGCCTGGTACATCGATTTCAGGGATTACAGTGATGCCTCGTTTCGAAGCAAAGGCAACCACGTCTTTGATGTCTTCTTGAGTGTAAAAACCGCCGTAACGCTCAGCAAGGTGCGTGTACTGTGGCTCATTGGTTTCATCCAACCCACGCCATGCGCCAATATCGGTTAGTTGAGGCAATGATTTGATCTCAATTCGCCAACCTTCATCATCGGTAAGGTGCCAATGGAATGTATTGAACTTGTAGTGAGCCAACTGGTTGATCAAACGTTTGACTTGCTCAACGGAGTGAAAATGGCGTGCACAATCTAGCATCATACCGCGGTAACGAAAACGTGGTCGGTCTTTGATTGAACAGCAAACCACTTCCATTGAGGCTGGTTGATCGCCAACTTTGATCAATTGCAATAACGTTGCACAAGCATGGGTAAAACCAGACGAAGAACCTGCTTCAATTTTGATCGACTCTTCTGCTACCTTCAGCTTGTAAGCGCCTTCATCCAAGGTTGGGTTGCCTTTGAAGATGATCTGACTGCCATTGTCTGATGCGAACTCAAATTGATGAATGCGCTTAAGCTCTTCAAGTAACCACTCTTTAGCTGCATTGGCTAGGTTTGAATAAACCGCAACGCCAGCTTGATGATTAAAGCTAAAGCAGTGATCGCTGACTTCTATATGGTTTGGTTTTGGCAATAAAGGTTGCGCATGCGTCAAGCTGGAAGGGATCTCACTACGTTCACGGTACGGTGAAGCCAATACGATCGGCGTAACATCGACTTGAGCTCGCTGAAGGTTGCCGTTGACTTCAAAGTTGACCAAGGCTTCATTGAATCCATCAGAATAGTAACGGAATGGGTTCGAACCAATACTGAACTCGCAGTAAAAATGATGGTTAGCTGCCAGCACCAACCCTTCTGGTTTGAGGGTGCAGTAACTGCCAATTTGCTTGAGTTGACCATTCGAAATACTATCCGGCAGAATGTAGCGATCAAAAGCAAAAATCAGGCTCCAATTGTGGAGATCTTGATCGCTCAAATTATGGAAAGTCAGTCCGAAACGGCAGTTTTGCTTTTGTTCTGATAGGACGACGAGATCAACACGATATTCCATATCTACTCCTGCGCCGCATTGAGCGAGTAAAGGTTATGTTCAGGTTTACCTGCAAACATAATTGCGCCTTCAATCGCGTCAAACTGTGGCTCAACAACCCATTGCTGAACGGGTGGCGAAAGCCAACGTAAAATACGTTCAGCAATGCTGCCCATTAAACAAATACGCGTTGCGCCGCGCTTGTTTAATGCCACGAGAAACATTTCTATATCAGCTGCAGTTTGCTTCAGCATCTCAATTGCTAGTGCATCACCTTGTTCTGCATGTTGGAAAATTGCAGGAGAAAACTGGCCATAATCACGAGGAAGCGCTTGTTTAGACCAAGCCACCACGTTATCAACGTCATTTTCGAAATGCGCCATGACGTGTTGTGCTAGAGGCGTTTTCTCTCTGATGCCATCTTCTGCTAACAAAACTTGTTGAACTAGGCGAAGCCCCATCACTGCGCCGCCACCTTGATCCGAAATCGGGAATTCGCGACCACCGACAACGTGCTGCTCCAATCCTTTAAGATAGATGCCACAAGAGCCTGTTCCTGCGATCATGATTGCGCCATCTTCGCCATTGTGTGCACCAACGCACGCGCCGTAAGCATCAGTATTAAGAGTCATACTGGCAAACGGATGAGGAAGAGACATGAAGGCTTGCCAAGATGCTTTGTGCTCAGCACCTGCAAGGGCTAAGCCGACGTGCATCGATGCGAAATCTTGTTGTGTCAGGCCGCCTTGCTCGGCAGCTGAAGTGATGGATTCAAGAATCGAAGCCATTGCAATTTCAGCGCCTAGCATTATGTTGGCGCTGCCGCTTTTGGCCTCGCCAAGAAAATTACCTTGTGAATCTTTAATCCTGGCTCGACATGACGTGCCGCCACCATCGATACCAACAAAATACATCCCCATGATTATTGTTCCTTAATATTTTTAGAGGTTGCCAACTGAGAAATATGCTGAGCTTGACTCATTATCGCGAGTAAGTACCAAGCGCCATGCGGGATCCATTGTTCGCCCCAGCGCCAGTTTTGTAACATGTCGTCTTTTTGTGCTGGTGGGTTAAATGCGATGTCTTCCTCGTCTTCAAAGCCGCCAGTGATTCCGTTACACACACCGCCTTTAGCGTTGAAGAAACCATATTGAGGAAGGTAATCAGGGTTGTTACGACCGTGGCCATCAAGCATGCACATGTCGTATGGGTTTAAGCCTACAATCCAGTTCAATGCATCTTGAGCAAACACGGAAAGTTGTTGCTGTATTTCTTGCGACGCTATATGCGGTTGAGCAAGATACGCCATGGTCGCGAGTGAGCCCAATCGAGCATTCTCGCCTTGCCACCAATAGCCGGATTCATTGTTGTGTGCGACAAAAAATGCATCGCGTTTTGACTCATTTACGCCTTTAACATACTGGCGAGGGTAACCGAATGGGTTGGTCACTTTATTCGATATTTTGATCTCAAATTCACACGCTCGGTTAACGATGCGTTTTACCGATTCTGTCTGTACGGAGTCGTCTTCAATTGCTAGGTATTCGCATAGGGCAATAACGGGTAGACCTGCTTCGGCAGCGTGAAAGTATGGACGACTGCCGTCTTGGTTTGCTGACCAGAAGTGTTGAATCTGCTCGTCGCTCATTTGGCGAACAACTAAGCGTTGTGCCCACAAACGGCTCTCTTCCAAGTAGCGAGTTTCTTTGGTGGCTTTAAACAGTTCTACACTAGCTAGTAGCGCACAGTATTCGTCGATAATGTTTTCTTCACTATCATTGAGGTATTGCGTATTGTGCTCTTTTAAGTGCCAGTAACCATTTTCAGCAGCGTTGCGGTATTTCTGTTGATCGTATTCGCCGTGAACACCTAAACGCGACGCCGCGGCCAGCGCTGCGATGGCGACACCGCCACCTTGTCGAAAGCCTGCTTGGTAGTCGTCAAATTTGTGACCAAGTTGCGTTTCGTAGGCACAGATTTCTCGTTGCGCAGTATCTTTGCTCCACTTATCAAAGACCGTCATGTAGAAGAAGCCTTTTTCGTTTTGCATACGAACAAGGAAGTCTGCACCGAACAGGGCTTCTTCAATAAGACGTGTGCGTGTGAAGGCTGCAATGTCTTCGCTTCCTTCAAGCAATGAAAGCCCTTTTAGGATGTTCCAAACCACCATTGGAGTTTGTTGAGGGTTCAAATAATTAGCGTATGAAAGATGACTTAAGTACTTACTAACGTCTCCAGATGCGTCGTACCAGCCACCGTGAACATCAACTGTTTGGTTGGCGTTGAGCACTGGCACTTGTCGATCTTGTTGATCGAAAACCCCACCGCAACGTTGTGATTTGAAGTAGTGGATCACATCTGACAGGGTTTGATCCAACAGAATATGTTCGCCAACAGTGAAAGAGGAAGAACGCGAATCTTCCACTTGCAGGAAATAGTCGCCTGAATCTGTGAAAGATGAAAAGTCGATGAGGTAGAAATAGCCCTGATGCCAGTTCGCCACTTTACCTTGTTCTTCAACCGCAAAAGTTGCCACGGTTTGCTCGCTAGTGGCACAAATCAATTGAGCAGTGTAAGAAGACAAGTGTGGTTGTTCGGTCTGGACAATGGCTTTCTTTGGGCCCAGATGTTCATAACCAATGTGGTTAGTCAGTAGCAGCATTCAATGTCTCCGGGAAACGATAAAACAGGAATGGGTCAGGCTGAACCTGACCCTCGTTATAATTAATCTTCAAATAAGTAACAGCGAACAAAGTGGTTCTCAGAAAGCTGAGTGACGCCTGGTAGTCGTTCGCGACATTTATCGGTTGCGTGTACGCAGCGTCCTGCAAATGGGCAGCCGACTGAATCCGGTGTCCAAAGTGGGATTTCCCCTTTGTTGCCTTTCAGCTTCTCGTGGATAGACTTCGATGGATCAGGCACAGCAGATACCAACAGTTGCGTATATGGGTGTTGAGGATCGTGAATGATTTCTTCAGTATCGCCCCATTCAACCATGTGACCTACGTACATAACCGCGAGATCTTCAGCAATGTAACGCGCCGTTGCGATGTCGTGAGTGATGTAAAGCAGAGACATTTGTTTTTCAAACTTCATCTCTTCCATCAAATTCAAAACACCTGCACGAATTGACACGTCCAGCATTGATGTTGGCTCATCTGCCAATACCACTTCTGCACCTACAGCGATGTTACGGGCTAGGTTTACACGTTGACGCTGACCGCCAGATAGCTGGTGCGGGAACTTTTGCGCGGTTTCTTTTGGCGGAATCAGACCAACTTGTTCTAGTAGGTCATACACACGCTCTTCCAGTTCCTTTTTGTTGCCTGGTGCAATCTTTTTATGGATCAGCAACGGGCGAGCAATGTGGTGAAAGATATTGTGTGTAGGGTTTAGTGAGCCAAATGGGTCCTGCCATACCATTTGTACGCCTTCACGGTATGTCATCAAGTCATGCCGAGAGGTAATATCTTGGATATCACGACCTCTGTATTCGATCACCCCCTCTGTAGGGGCGTACATTTTAGCTATCATTTTAGCGGTAGTAGATTTACCAGAGCCTGATTCACCTACTACTGACAAACCGCGGCTCTTGTACATCTTGAATGACACGTCGTTGATCGCGCGCATTTTTGACTGCTTGATTGAGTTACTATTTAAAGGGAAGTCCTTAACGACATGTTTACCCTCAATCAGCAGTTCGCCGAGTTGTTTGCTCATAATTCTCTCCAGTGTAATTTTGTTCTTAGCTAGCGTTATTTTTTGTTGTTAAACCTTAGCTTGAGCAATCGTGTCGCCGTATAAGTGGCAATTTGAAAAACGACCAGGTTCAATTTGACGCAGCTGAGTTGGTACTCGTGTACAAGCTTCGTGGACGCGGTCGCAGCGAGCTTGGAATCGGCAGCCTTGAGGAATCTCTAATAGGTTCAAAGGGTTGCCTGGAATACCAGTTAATTTGGTTTTAGGACCAGTTAGTGGAGGGAAAGAGCTACCCAAACCTTTGGTGTAAGGGTGGTAAGGACTTTCCAGAATTTGCTTAGAAGGGGCGACTTCAATCAACTCTCCGGAGTACATAATGCCGATTCGATCCGAGAACTCGACCATGAGTGACAAGTCGTGGGTAATGAAAAGGATCGAGAAGCCGAACTCTTCTTTCAGTGCATAGATCTTTTGTAAGATTTCACGCTGAACCACAACATCGAGTGCCGTCGTTGGCTCATCCATGATGATCATCTTTGGATTGAGAGCCAGAGCAATCGCAATGACTAAGCGCTGGCGCATACCACCAGAAAATTGGTGTGGGTAGTCATTCAAGCGGCTTGGGTGAATATCAACGATTTCCAACAATCCTTCGGCGCGCTTTTTCGCTTGTTCACGTGTCATATTGGTGTGGCGCATGATGACATCGCAAAACTGCTCTTCCATCGTAAGCACCGGATTTAATGCGTTCATTGCACTTTGGAACACCATCGACATCTCGCTCCAGCGGAATGATTGCATACGTTCATCGCTGTACTTAATGATGTCTTCACCGTTGAAGATGACCTCACCACCAGTGATGAATGCTGGCGGCTTATGAAGACGCATGAGCGAGAAAGCAACTGTGGATTTACCACAGCCTGATTCACCTGCCAGGCCAAAGACTTCACCTGGCGCAATGTCAAAGCTAACGTTATTACAGGCGCGGACATCGCCCGCATCTGTGATGTAATCTACGCATAGGTTACGGATAGAAATTAGTGGTGCAGTCATGATTATTTATCTCCGCTCCATAGTGCATTTTGTGGTGCCATTTCAGGCGCGCGCTCTTTCTTGTCTTTCTCTGCCAGTTTCTTCCAGCGTTTCATGCCTTTGTGAGAACGAAGCTGTGGGTTAGCAATTTCATCAACGGCAAAGTTAAGTAGAGCAAGACCAGTCACCAAAAGAGTTAAGGCGATACAAGGTGCTAATACTTCCCACCATGCGCCAATCAACATTGCTGATGAGGTTTGCACGTTGTAAAGCATGATGCCCCAACTGATGGTGTTGGCATCGCCCAGGCCCAAGAACGAGATTACAGCCTCAGTATTGATAGCGAGCATTACTGAGCCGATGAAGCTTGCACCGACAATCGGGATTAGGTTTGGTAAAATTTCAACGAAGATGATGCGGAATGAAGACTCGCCCAATACTTCAGCGGCTTTCACAAACTCTTTCTCGCGCAGAGCCATGGTTTGAGAACGGACAACACGTGCGCCCCACGCCCAAGAGGTACCAGCGATAATCAAGGCAATGGTGAGTGGACCTGCTTCGCCAATAAAGGCTGCCAGTACAAAGAGCAATGGGTATTGAGGGATTACCAGCATGATGTTCATCGCTGCACTCAATATGTCATCCACTTTGCCGCCGAAGTAACCTGCCGAGATACCAATGACCGTTGCTAGGAAACATACGATGATGCCAGCACCAAAGCCGACACCCAGCGATACGCGAGCACCGTAAGCCACTTGTGACCAAATATCACGACCCATACGTGAAGTCCCCAGAACGTGATCAGCCTTTTTCGACATAATCAGCGTACGACGATCATCTGCTAGATTTTTAGCTACCCAGCCATCAGGATTATTTTGCGCTTGTTTTACGACAAAGCTAGGGTATTCGTGTGGATTACCGGTTCGCTTGTCTGGCGCATGTTTCGTAAGTAAAGGAGCTGCGATCGCAACGAATACGAATACGGTAACAATACCAAGACCGATTCGAGCGAATGAGTTGCCTAAAATAAGTTTGAATAGTTCTTTCATGATTATTTGCCTCCCGTACGTAGGCGAGGGTCTAGAATCATGTACAGCATGTCAGCCATTAAGTTGAAGCACAGCATGAACATCGTCATGATAATTAACTGACCTTGAAGTACTTGGTAGTCACGAGCGTGAATTGCGTTAAGTAGCACGGTGCCTAAACCTGGGTAGTTGAAAATCATCTCGATGATCAATTGGCCACCAATGGCCATACCCAAAGACATAGATAGCGCGGTTACACTTGGAAGTAGCGCGTTACGTGCGGCGTAATTGAAGACGACACGGTTCTCGCTAAGCCCTTTGCCTTTCGCCATCGTGATGTAGTCTTCGGCAAGAAGGTTGATCATGTTGTTACGCATATTGACGAGGAAGCCGCCGATCTGAACGATGGTTGCACAGAATAGAGGGAGTACTGCGTGGTAACCCACGTTTTTGATGAACTCCCAGCTTGACCAATCAGGGATAGTACCTGGCGTGTAAGCATAGCCAGATGGGAACCATTTTAGGCCAATCGCAAAGGTAAACAGCGCTAACATTGCGATAACCATCTGTGGGATAGCTTGAATGATCAATGTACCAGGTGTTACGAATGCATCGTATTTACTACCACGCTTCCATGCGGCAAAAATACCGAGTACAGAAGCGATTGAGAAAGAAAGTACAACCGCAGTACCAGCTAGGAAGAGAGACCAGCCAAATGCACTACCTAGTAAAGAGTTAACTGAAAGAGGGTAGAACTGGATTGATGTACCTAGCTCCCAACTTAGAATGTTTTTAATGTACGAAAAGTACTGAATGTAAATCGGCCCATCAACGAAACCGAGCAGTTCTTTCATTGCTGCGATTCGTTCTGGCGTTACCTGTACAGAAGCGTTAGCAAACATCATGGTAACTGGGTCACCAGGCATTGCTCGCGGAATAATAAAGTTTAACGTCGCTGCAACTAAGAGCGCGACAAGATAGAACGACAAACGTCTTAAAAAATAACCCATAACTCACACCTTACTCACCCAGATTTTTTCCCTGTTTCTGGTTTCAGGTCGCTCCTAGCGAAATTTAGAGCGAAAAATCCCCTGACGACGAGCGCCACATATTGGTTTCGTTAACAAGGGATTTTTATAGGCGGCACACGGGATGTATGCCGCTTGAAATGAACTTCTACTTATTTAACTGGTTTTAGGTCCAGCACGTGAAGTAGACGCTCTGGGATACCAGCCCAAATGTTTGGACGGCCCTTAGGATTTTCTTCGTTCCACCAACCAGTGAAGCGAGTTGTGTTGTATTGATACATGTACGCGCCAGATAGCACAGGAATGGTTACTTGGTCCTGAGCAATGATCTTCTGGATACCATGAGCGATTTCTAGCTGTTCTTGCTTATCAGCGGTTTTGTAGAAGCTGTTAAGAAGACCGTCTAACTTATCGTTCTTGTAGAAGTGCATTGCAAAGCGAGGCATACCGTCACCAGACTGTAGCTTCGAGTTGTAGCCGCTGTCCCAGTACAAGTGTGGATCCGCACCGTGGAAGTAGTTGGTGTAAGCAACGTCGTATGTACCTTCTAGCATTGCTTGGTTGTATACCGAGAAATCTGGAGTACGAGCACGTGCTTTAATGCCGACTTCTGCTAGTTGCTCAACAGCTAGTTGTACAGTGTTATTAAAGTCAGTCCAACCGTTTGGCGATTGAATGAGAAGCTCGAAAGACTTGCCAGATGGTGTATCTACAAAGCCATCTTTGTTTACATCTTTGAAGCCTGCTTTAGCAAGAAGCTTTTTCGCACCTTCGGCGTTGTATGTGTTGTAACCTTTGTACTTGTTGTGCGTCTCTTCGTCAGACCAAGCTTCGAATGCGTAGCCTAGACCTGAAGCGAAGTCATTTACTGTACCGCCACCGTAGAATGCAATGTCGATAATCGTTTGACGGTCTAGCGCCATAGAGAACGCACGACGGAAGTCAACGTTAGTAAGTGCTTCGTTTTTCGCCGCGTCTGGGTTTTTGAAGTTCACTACAAACGCTTGAGTACCCGCTGGTGGGTACCAGTAGTGGTGATTCGGACTTGCTGCAGCGTAAGTGCGGTCGATGTCTGGTACGAATGAAGACGTCCAGTCCATTTCGCCGTTAACGATTTTGCCCAAGAATTGGTCGTTGTTCGCGATTTGTGGCACTCGTAGACAGTCTACATCTAGGTTATCAGCATCCCAGTAATTCGGGTTTTCACACTGAATGTATAGTTGCGGTGTAAAAGTGTCGATTTCGGTAAATGGACCACTACCTACTGGATTTTCGTTTGTGAATGTTGCTGGATCTTTCACTTTGCTCCATACGTGCTTAGGTACAACTGGTACTTTCGCAATTTCGTAAGGAACGTTAGAGTTTGCTTCGCTTAGACGGAATTTAACTTTGTAGTCGTTAACTTTCTCTACGCCAGTAACCCAAGAGTTGATACCAGATTGGTCTAGCTCTGGTTTCTCTTTAACTAGGTTGAAAGAATAAACTACGTCATCAGCGGTAAACGCTTTGCCGTCAGACCATTTTACGCCCTTACGAATATCGAAGGTCACGCTCATTAGGTCATCAGCCATGGTAAAGTTTTCTGCTAGACGAAATACTGGCGTGTTACCGTGCATTTCGTTAAAAACAACGAGCGGCTCGTAAATAAAGTCGGTTGTTGTGTGCAGGTTAGTTGCACCCAAGAAAGGGTTAAAGTTACGAACGAAAGTTGTAAACTCTTTAGGGTGGATAGTCAGTTCACTGCGTTCAGCCGCAGTAGCTACCGATGCAAAACCTGTAGTAGCCGTTGCAATAATTGCTGTTGCTAGTGCTGTTTTTTTAATATTGGCAAGCATAGCTGTTCCTTACTATTTGCTTTCATTTCACTAAATGGAATTGAATGTCATCAATTGATAAACACTCTCCAAGACCTACCTCTTGTTTATGCATTACTCATTACAACATTGAGTTTCGCCAAGAGTGGCCTGTAGGCCTTAGGCAGGAGTAAGAAAACACCTTATCCATAAAATAATCAAACTCGATTCTCGTTAAAAACGTTAAAATATCGTCACTCTCCGTTATAAACGTTATTTTGGCTAATTTTGACTAGAGATAGACCAAAAAATAAACGTTGATATGCGTCGCAGTTTATATCCTTGTTAATAGTGAGTGTTAGTGATTGCTAACCTACAGTCTATTTAAAATAAAAGCCTTCTGATTCTCTTCCTGGTTCGGAGATCTCGCTCACATGCAGAAAATATGTTAATTAATTAGCTAAAAATTAATCTGCCGTTCTGTTGTGATTGAGTTCGCAATCTCTGTCAATTGTTGGTTAAAAACCGTTTGTTATCTGAAAAATGGTCTCTTTTATCGACAGTTTTCTCTCATTTATTGCTCTTTTTTTATTGTGAAAATGAAGTGTTTTATTCGCTCGACTCAACCTAGTTTGGGTTGGTTATATCGATAGAAGCGTATGTTTGGAATTCCTAACATGGACAACTTTGTCCAGAGGCTTATTCGGCATTTTAATGTGGTAACGGTAGAGAGTCGCTGTATTGTTCGTCTTTAGAGAAAGAGAAGGCTTGGATAATAAAAAGCCCAGCTTATGCGCTGGGCTAGTTTTTTTGATAGGTATTAGCTGGTCAACAGTCGCTGTAGTTTATCTCGTTGAGCTTCGATGTACGCACGCTCAGGACTCTGTTCTTTACAGTGTTCAAGGATGAATTCTATCGAGCTCAACACCGTTCTCCAACGTGGCGTTTTCGGCAGCGTTTCTATACGCATGTATTTATCCAAAGTGCGTGTTTGCAGAGTGCTACGGTCAAGATAAACGCGCCATAAGCCACTTTGTTCGGCAAATGCGAATTTACTTTCACCAGTGACTGACTCCCAATACTCTAAGGCGTGTGTCATTGCGTCGACCAGAATTTCTCGCATTAGCTCTTGTTTGTCTTTTTTGTTACCAAGCGCTTTGTCTGCAAGGCGTGTAAACTCTCCACCGAGTTCTTTCAGCTTCTGCAACTGGTCTTTATCGCCATCAAAAGCATAACTTGAAAGCACTTCTACGGCAGTTTCTAGGTTGTGTATGCGAGCGGCATTGGCTCCTCCGCCAACATTAAAGATATACATGACATCTAAGCCTGAGCCTTCAGGTAGTTTAAGAATGTCTGCTTCGATGTTTTGACGAATATCTTCAATATAGATATCAATCTTGCCACAGTAATGAGGTTGTTTGACGGTCAGATACTTAGGTGCAATCAACTCATCGGCAGATGAACGTTTTAATTGTTCTAAGTTACGCTTGAATAGCTTGCAAGCAGCTTCATTAGCAAACCGAATACGCTTATCTTCACGCAAACAGATAATCGCTTCAGGAGCCGATTCCAGTTGTTCCAACAATCGCCCTTGAGTTTCTAATAAGCTTGCCTCTACAGCCGCTCGTTGGCGAAGTTCAGATTCAAGTATCTTATTCTCCATGTGGCGCATTTCAGCTTGGCTTGCCGTTAAGTGCGCTTGGATGCGCGCAGCTAGCTCTTGTTTATTGAATGGCTTAGATAAATAGTCGTTGGCTCCTGCTTCAAAGCCTCGTACACGATCTTCTGTTTGACTAAGCGCGGTGAGCATAATGATAGGTAGCTCGGCATGGTCATAAGTTTCACGTAATTCACTGCAGACTTGATAGCCGCTCATGCCTGGCATCATGATATCCAATAATAGGAGTTCCGGTTTTTCCTGCTCAACGAGTGCTAATGTTTCTGGTCCATCAGAGACGGTACGTACGCGATAGCCCTCTAAACGTAAGAAGCTCTCAAGCACACGCAGGTTTACTGGCTCATCGTCAGCGACATACAGTAACGGGCCGTCTGGATTCTCTGGCAGCGATAAGTCTTCACTGTTCTCTACATCGATTTCAGGAATCTGGAAGTGTCCGTGCGCAGCAAGGGTTTGAGTTGTTTGGATCTCTTCTTCACTGGCAAGTGGTAACGTGAAACTGAAGGTGGTGCCGACCATAGGCTGGCTGCTGACGTACAACGAGCCACCCATCAACTCAATCAATTGACGGCTAATCGAAAGCCCGAGCCCTGCACCTTGACGATAGCGACTTGCGTCTTGTCCTGCTTGGATAAGTGGTTCGAAAATATGTTCAAGATGTTCTGCAGGAATACCTTGCCCAGTATCCACAACTTGCACACGAACATGATCATCAACCACATTGGCGGAGATAACGATTTTACCTTCTGAGGTGTACTTAATCGCATTACCGATCAGGTTATATAACACTTGTTCAAGGCGTTGAGGATCGGCAGACACCGCTTTCAAATCCGCTGGTACTTGGTTGATGATACGGATGGTTTTATTTCCGAGTAAATGGCTGGAAAGCTCTAGTACCAGTCGCGTTGCACTGGCTAAACTCACCGCTGACTTCTGGATATCCATGCTTCCGTAACGCATTTTATGATAATCCAATAAGTCATCAACAAGGTTTGCGAGACGTTGCCCACTTTTAATGATGATATCAAGCTGATATTTTTGGCTAGCAGGAATAGCACCGTTAGCGCCGGACGCTAAAGTCTCAGCGATTCCGACCATGCCGTGCAATGGTGTGCGGAGTTCATGAGAAGTGGTGGCTAAGAACTCATCTTTAAGTTTGTCGGCCAATTGCAGTTCATCATTTTGTTTTTGAATGATCTGTATGTTGCTCTCGAGCTCTTCATTTTGCTTCTTAATGGTTTGAATTTTCTCTCGAATAGAGCGTTGCATTCGTTCAAAACTCAGCGCAAGACGGCCAATTTCATCTTTGCGAACCGTATTAAAGGTGGTGTCATCAAGATCTCCGGCAGACACTTTTTCGGCAGCCCAAGTTAACTTCAGCAACGGAGAAGTAATAAAATTTGATAAATAATGGGAAGCGATTACCACTAGAATGATGGCGATCAGCATGGCGATAACAAACAGTTTTTCGAGTTGATGAATACGAGCGAAAGCTTCGTTTTCAGGTAATTGCACGACGAGTGCCCAAATAACACCACGCGTTTCAATCGGTGCATAAGCAGCGATGATCTCTTCACCTAAACCGTTCGTGTAAGTGCCGACGCCAAATGCACCAGAGAGTGCTTTATCGATCACTTCTAAGCTGTTCTTAATGTCATCTTGCTTGGTGTTAATTGTGCGAGGTTGGTGATCATTTCCAACCAGTAAGGTGTTAATGGATGACTCTCGGTTGGCGTCAGCGGCTAACTTCGTGATGCCATTATTTGGTAAGCGGAACATAGCATAGCTGTGTAGGTAGCCTTGCTGAACAATTGGAGCACCTAACCAAGCGACTTGTTTACCACCTTCCAGTTCGAAATCAGACACAATCACAGGGGTGTAGTCTTCATTCACCTTACGGCGTTCAGTGACGTCATCAGCTAGACGCTTGAAGGTTTTGCCAAGTGCTGAGTCTTTGTAGGGGCCTGATAATAAGTTTGTTCCGTAGTTATCGTCTTTGTTGATCGAGTAGGTGACATTACCGTTGATATCGACCAGCAAAATATCATTAAAATCAGAGCGCTTGAGGAGCTCCAAGTAGGCCCAGTGGTAACGTTTATGTAAGAGTCGGTAACGTTCACTTCCGACATAGTTGGAAGACTCGGGTAACGTTGACGTTTTGATTTGATCTCCGCTGCCTTCAATGTAGCGCTGTTGGGCATTTTTACGAGATTCTTCAATGTCATTACCTAAACGACTAAAAGCATTGACGAGACCGTAGAATCGACCACCACTGGCGTAAGCCAGTTCAGAGCGCACAAAGCCCATGACTTCGGTTTCCCGCGCCTCAAAGTAGTCGATAATTTGCTGTTGTTTTGTATCTCGAACAGACAACAAGTGTGAGGTGCTTTGTTCTTGCAGATCTTTACTGTGGGACTGTAGGAAAAAGATCGCAGTAATAGTAAGAGGTGTGATACTGAGCACCAGAAATGCGGTCATCAGTGTACTCTGAAGGCGCTTAAATTTCTGTTTTTTGTAGAATTTAAACATGGATAAGATTACAACTCATAAAGGGCAGTTCTAAAATGTACTTCGCTGCCGAGGTTCTCGTTAAAAACGGATAAGATGTTCAACTAGATAGAATTAACAAAATTAACGAGTTTTTTTTCTTTGACAAGAAAGTTAGTTGTAAAGCGTGCAGGGTGACGCAGTTTTTCTTATGAGTGTTGAGTTTTTGAGAAAAAATCGCGCAGGTTTGTACCTGCGCGAGGGAAGATTATGACTTTTTCGCGTAGTAGATAGAAAACTTATTGGTCTTATTTAGCGTCTCGCAATTATTAAACGCTCGCTCAATAATTGGTGGATATTTTAAGAAGCTATTCGCGACAATGATCATTTCACCATGGTTATCGAGATACTTTGGAGCCTGACCCAAGAGTGTTTCTGCTGCGTTGTAGTTCGTATCTAAACCACTGTGGAAAGGTGGGTTACTGATGATAAAACGATAATCGTCGGCAGTGTCTGAGTAAATATCAGAGGCGAATACATGGCCGGTTAATCCATTGGCTTTTAGTGTGGCTTGACTCGATGTGATGGCATACGCGTTAATGTCACACATCTCAATCGCAATTTCTGGATTGGCTTTTGCCATGAAAGCACCTAACACCCCAGCACCACATCCAAAGTCGAGGACTTTACCTGATAGAGTAGGTAAGGTTTCGAGTAATAGGCGGCTACCTAAATCGAATTCGCCATGACTGAATACTCCAGGCAAACTCTTAACAGTCAGTGATTGCTCACCAAGTGTGACCGTATAGGTTTTAAACCAGTCTGCTTGATTGAACGGCTTTGGTTCATTGAGGCAAGTGCCCCAGTAAAATGAACAGCGACGAGCGGAATCGTATTTATTGACCGGGCCATACTCTTTGAACATCTTCTCGATGCTTTTAACACCTGAGCGGTTTTCGCCAACCACTACAATTTCAGTGTTCACGCCTAGTTTCGCCATCAACATCGCCAGAAGGTATTCGGCTTCGGCTTTGGCTTTAGGCCAGTACAAAAGCACCATGTCTGCTTGTGTCTCAGTATTAAACTCAGAACCAAAATGGCTTTTAACCTTGTGATGAGTGCGAATTTGACGGTAGAAGCTGTAGTTTGATGTGAAGACTTCTACAGATTCACAGTGTTTGGTCAGTTCAAGTGGAAAGAGATCTTCGACTTCACCTGCAACTAAAACATGTTTTCCGTTGAAGTACTCGAGCTGACGCTGAGCGATTTGGCTAGGAGCGATATAAGCAGACATAAATTGGGTTCATCAGAAATAATTGGGGCAGATTTTCGCACAATCTGCCCCAAGCTTGAAGTGATTAAGCTGTGACTAGCTGTTGTCTTGCTGGTTGAGGAAGTCTTTGAATTCTTCTTCGTAGATATTAAACAGTACCATTGTCACGGCAAAAATCAGTGGACCGTAAATCAGGCCGATCAATCCAAATAGATGCAGACCACCCAGTAACGAGAAGAAAATCATTAGGGTATTCATGCCTGCGCTGCCTTGCATTAGCAGCGGACGCAATAGGTTATCAATAGAACCAACGACGACCACACTCCACACCGTCAAGAAGATAGCCCAAGTCATATCGCCTGTTAAGAACAAGTACGCCGCTGCAGGAATCCAGATTAGTGCGGTTCCGACCACTGGAATGAATGATGCAAAGCCCATCATCGTTCCCCAAAATAACCCAGGGAAGCCAGCGAGCCACATACCGATACCGCCAGCCAGACCCTGAGCAATAGCCGTTAGGAATGAGCCCATCACGGCTGATTTAGAAACCTGCTCTATCTCTGTCAATATACGGTCTTCCTGGCTACGTGAGAGTGGCAGAATATGACGAATCGCAGAGATAATTTTGTCGTGATCACGAAGTAGAAAAAACAGCACAAACAGCATCAGGAAAAAATTCATTAGGAAGTTGGTGGCGTCTCCTAAAATTTTGGCACTGATAGCAACTAGGTTAGAGCCAAACGATGTGGCAAATTGACCAATTTTTTCCGCAATGGCTTTTGGCTCGATTTTATCGAAAGGTAAGTACTCATTAACTATGGCTAAGCCTTTGATAACAAAAGGATGTTGGAATATATCTTGGATTCCACCATTAGTGACCCAGTTGTACGTATTTTGTGAAAAAACAGAGCCTTGTTGAACAATGGCTGCAAACACAAATAGCAGTGGGATAACGATAATAAACGTCAAGACGACACATGACAGCAGTGCGGCCATATTGGGGTGCTTGGGGATTTTTCGCTCAAACCATTCGTGTACCGGAAACATGAGCAAAGAAATGATAAAAGCCATCACAATGGAATTGATGTATGGCTCAACCAATAAGTAGCAAGCAAAAGCAGCGGCGAGTAAAGCGACCATTAGCACTCGGTGACTCGACGTTATTTTTACATTATTTGGCATGAGATTAGTCCAACTTACAGGTGACGTTTACGGTTTGCGCCTTCAAAGATGGCGTTGAACCTTTATTACTTTGCACTCTTAACTCTTTCAAGCTTATGACAATGCCGAATTAGAGCAGAGCAATATACCTTGTTATAATGACCACAAATCAGTCGGTTATCAATCAAGAGATGAACTATGGGTTGTTGCAACGGTGATAAAAAGTGTCAAACCGAGAAAAAAGCCAAACGAATACCGTGGTTTGGCATTGTTATTGGTGTTTTAGCAGTATTGGTTATATTGAATTGGCAATAAAAAAGGACCGTGATGGTCCTTTTTTAAATTAGTTATCGCAGCTTTTAAGCGATTATTTTGCTTCTTCTGCAAGAGTTGCAAAACAGCGGTCAGCTGCTTCTAGCGTGGCATCGATTTCTTTTGAACCATGAGCAAGGGAAGTAAAGCTCGCTTCGAACGCTGAAGGCGCTAGGTAGACACCGTGTTTGAGCATTAAGTGGAAGAAGCGCTTGAAGCGTTCCACATCGCACTTCGTTACGTCTTCGTAGCAAGTCACTTTTTCTTGGTCAGTGAAGAAGAAGCCGAACATGCCACCGACTTGGTTCACAACCAGAGGAATACTGTGTTTCTCTGCTAGAGACTTAAAGCCATCTGCTAGTTGTTTGGTTTTTGAAGCTAGACGTTTTTCGTTGCCTTCTTCTTTAAGAAGGTTCAAACATGCATAGCCTGCAGCCATTGCGACAGGGTTGCCAGAAAGCGTACCCGCTTGGTAAACCGGACCCGTTGGCGCAACATATTGCATTACTTCTTTACGACCACCGAAAGCCCCCACTGGCATACCACCACCGATCACTTTACCCAGTGTCGTTAGGTCTGGCTTGATGTTGTAGTGCGCTTGTGCGCCACCAAGTGCCACACGGAAGCCTGTCATAACTTCATCAAAAATCAGTAGGGCACCTTCTTGATCACAGATTTCACGTAGACCTTCGTGGAAGCCTTCCACTGGTGGAATACAGTTCATGTTGCCTGCAACTGGCTCAACGATGATACAAGCGATTTCGCCTTTGTTAGCAGCGAATAGCTCGCGTACAGAATCTAGGTCGTTGAATGTTGCTGTTAGTGTGTGCTTAGCAAAGTCTGCAGGAACGCCAGGAGAGCTTGGTTGACCAAGGGTCAATGCGCCAGAGCCCGCTTTGACTAGCAAGCTGTCAGCGTGGCCGTGGTAACAACCTTCAAATTTCATGATCTTGTCGCGACCAGTGAAGCCACGTGCAAGGCGAATCGCGCTCATAGTCGCTTCGGTACCAGAACTTACCATGCGGATTTGCTCCATTGATGGAACAAGTTCAGAAACTAACTCTGCCATCGCGATTTCAAGTTCTGTCGGCGCGCCGAAGCTAAGGCCACGTTGCGCTGCGTCAATGACGGCTTCGCGGATAACCGCGTGGTTGTGGCCAAGAATCATTGGACCCCAAGAGCCAACGTAATCAATGTACGCTTTACCATCGGCATCAAAAATCAGTGGACCGTCTGCTCGTTCGATAAATAGCGGAGAGCCGCCAACGCCGTTGAATGCACGAACTGGTGAATTGACACCGCCAGGGATGGTTTGCTGAGCTTTTTGATACAGCTCTGATGATTTGGTCATGGGGTTATCCTCTTTTGATTGCTCGGACCAAGTGGAGCGCATTGTACCTAGCTATAATCAAGTTAGAAACGTTTTGCTTAATTTATGTGTTGTTTCGCAGTGTAATCTTATATATCCGCATCTGTTATAAAGAATCGGCGGCGAATACTTGAACGAGTTTGTCAGGTATTGGATAATCGTCTCAATTAGCACAAATTTGACGTCTTGCTTCAGGCTTGACGCATTACACGAGTGAGAGAGGTCTTCGTGAGCGAAGTAAACGTACCATTATCTTTTTCTGACGCAGCAGCATCTCGCGTTAAAGCATTGATTGCTGAAGAAGAAAACCCAGCATTGAAACTGCGCGTATACATTACTGGTGGCGGCTGTAGCGGCTTCCAATACGGCTTTACTTTTGATGAAAATGTAAACGAAGGCGATACGACAATCGTAAACAGTGGTGTAACACTGGTTGTAGACCCTATGAGTCTGCAATATCTCGTTGGCGGCATTGTTGACTACACAGAAGGGTTAGAAGGAGCGCGCTTCTTTGTAAACAACCCAAATGCAACGACAACATGTGGTTGTGGTGCATCGTTTAGTGTGTAATTAACACCAATCAGGCAGCCAGTGGCTGCCTTAACTTTACGTAGAAGGATGTCACGTAAAGTCGCTCTCGCAGAATATGCAGAGAAATAATAAAAAGGACTTTATATGTCTGGATCGTCTTTCGGACGTCGCATTGTCGAGCGCCCGTGGCTAGTATCTCTTATCCTCATATTGCTTCTTGTTGCATGGCTGGCAATAGGTCAACTGAAAGCACAAGATGATAATCTCAATTCTTCATCCTCTTCAACTAACACCACGCCACTTGCAAAGGTGATGTTCGACACCTTTATTGCTGAACCCACAAGTAAAACCATCGAACTGTATGGACGGACTGCCCCCAATCGTCAAGCGCGCCTTGGCGCTGAAGTCGCGGGTAAAATAGTCAGCCTCACTATAGAAAAAGGTCAAACAGTCAAGCAGGGGCAAGTGATCGCAAGCATCGACAAGCGCGATCTTGGTATTCAGCTCAAGCGGGCTCAGGCGATGCTGTTGGTTAAAGAGAAAGAGTTTAATGCAGCTAAATCGCTAAAAAGTCGCGGACTACAGGGCGAAGTTGCGTTTGCGACAGCACAAGCGGCATTGGTGGATGCTCGAGCGAATTTGAGCAACGTGCAAACGGCATTAAGAAATACCGAGGTGAAAGCACCATTCGATGGCATTGTTGATCACCACTTTGTTGAGTTAGGCGACTTTGTAGGGATTGGCGACCCTATTGCGACGGTCATTGATTTGGACACTTTGGTGATTGAAGCCGATGTCAGTGAACGGCATATACAATACCTTAAGGAAGGTCTACAAGCCGATGTAAGAACCATTAACCAACAGCATTATCAAGGTCGGGTACGCTACATTGGGCGTGTTTCTTCTGCTTCTACTAACACCTTTCCAATTGAAATCGAAATTGATAACCAAGACGCAAGAATTCCGGCCGGTATGAGCGCTGAAGTACAGTTGCCGTTGAGTGAAGTGTTAGCGGTAAAGATTACGGCTGCAATGCTAGCACTCGATGAAGAAGGTAATTTAGGCGTTAAAACACTGCGTAATGAGCATGTTGAATTTGTTCCGATTCAGCTCGTTAAGGCCGAGGATGATGGTGTTTGGCTCTCTGGGTTAGGAGAGCGAGCCGATATTATCGTACTGGGGCAAGGGTTTGTACGCGATGGCGATAAAGTACTGGCCAACAAAGTTGATGACGTAGTTGTTGAAGCGGCTAGTGAGCAGTAAGGAGCACCTATGTACACTCTGATTGATGCTGCGTTATCTCGCGCTCGCACTATGCTGACATTATTGGTGATGATCTTAATTGCCGGTGTCATTACTTACGTCACTATCCCCAAGGAATCGAGCCCTGATATTACCATTCCTATTATCTACGTTTCCGTTGGACATCAAGGCATTTCTCCCGTCGATGCCGAGCGTTTATTAGTTCGCCCAATAGAGCAAGAGTTGCGCTCTATTGAAGGCGTAAAAGAGATGACCTCTGTGGCATCAGAAGGTCATGCTTCGGTGACGCTGGAATTTAGTGTTGGAGTGGATCTTGATAAAGCGATGGCAGATGTCCGAGACGCCGTTGACCTTGCGAAGCCAAAATTGCCAGAGGACAGTGATGAGCCAACGGTAAACGAAGTCACGTTTGCATCTGAAGAGCCTGTTTTGACCGTTGTGCTCTATGGCACCGTACCAGAGCGAACCATTGTTCAGATTGCTAGAACGTTACGTGATCGCTTGGAAAGTTTCCGTCAGATTCTTGAGGTTGAAATCGCAGGAGATCGCGAAGACATCGTGGAGATAGTTGTCGATCCACTATTAATGGAAAGCTACGGTCTCGATCAAGCGGATATCTATAATTTAATCGCCTTGAATAACCGGGTTGTGGCAGCGGGGTTTGTCGATACTGGGTATGGACGCTTTTCGGTAAAAGTCCCATCGGTGTTTGATTCACTGAAAGATGTGCTTGAACTACCGATCAAGGTGAATGGCAAAGAGGTGATCACTTTTGGCGATGTGGCGACAGTACGGCGTGCATTTCGCGACCCTGAAAGTTTTGCTCGTTTAGATGGTGAGCCTGCCATTGTGCTTGACGTGAAAAAGCGTGCGGGCGAGAACATTATTGAAACCGTAGCGTTAGTCAAAGAGGTGATTGCTCAAGGACAACAGCGAGCCGAGTGGCCCGACAATTTGCAAGTCAAATACACTTGGGATCAATCCGACGATGTCAAATTGATGCTCAGTGATCTACAAAACAATATCTTATCCGCAATTATCCTCGTCGTGATCGTCATTATTGCTATATTGGGGGTTAGGACCGCGCTTCTCGTAGGTATTTCTATTCCGGGATCGTTCTTGACTGGGTTGTTGGTGTTATCGGTATTTGGGTTGACGGTCAATATCGTCGTACTGTTTGCCTTAATTATGGCGGTGGGCATGTTGGTGGATGGTGCCATTGTGGTGACAGAGTTTGCTGACAGGCGCATGCAAGAAGGTACGCCACGTAAAGAAGCCTATCGAGATGCAGCAAAGCGGATGGCATGGCCAATTACCGCATCCACTGCAACCACATTGGCAGCGTTTGCTCCGTTACTTTTCTGGCCTGACATCACCGGTGAGTTCATGAAGTACTTACCACTCACTTTAATTGCTACCTTGGCCGCTTCACTGATGATGGCGTTGCTGTTCGTTCCTGTCATCGGTGGGATCATTGGCAAACCTCAAGTAGTCAATCAGAAAGCTCAGCGAGAAATGGTTGAGCTGCATAACGGCAACTTTGAAAAAGCGACAGGCATTACCAAGCTTTATTACCAGACTCTGTCGGTAGCGATTCGTCATCCATGGAAGGTCTTACTCAGCGCGATACTGCTAGCGGCAGGTGTCGGCTTCACTTACAACAAAGCTGGCTTGGGTGCAGAGTTTTTCCCTGAGGTGGACCCTGCCTTTTTTACCGTTAAAGTTCGTTCTTATGGTGACCTGTCTATTCACGAAAAAGATGTTGTTATGCGCGAAATCGAGAAGGTGATGCTCGGTCATGACGAGTTTGAAAGTGTCTACACGCGCACAGGATCGAGCGATAATGGGGACGAGATTGGCCAGATTCAAATAACGCCTGTGGATTGGCAGTATCGACGCAAAGTGAAAACCATTATTGAGGAACTAAAAGAGACGACAGACCGCTTTTATGGTGTTGAACTTGAATATAAATTCCCGGACGCAGGACCGCCTGTCGAGCATGATCTCGTGATTGAAGTGTCATCACGAAATTTGAGTGTTAGTGCGTTAGATGAAGCAGCCAAAAAAGTACGACATTGGGCTGATGGTAATCCTGCACTGACCAACTTGAGTGATACCACTAATAAGGAAGGGATTGATTGGCAAATTGATATCCAGCGAGATGACGCCTCTCGCTTTGCAGCGGATGCGACCTTAGTCGGGAATACTGTTCAGTTTGTTACAAACGGTTTGAAAATAGGCGATTATTTGCCCGATGATGCGGATGAAGAAGTCGATATTTTGGTACGCTATCCACAAGATAAGCGCGATATTGGTCGATTTGACCAACTGAGAGTGAAAACGGCAGCTGGTCTGGTACCGATTACGAATTTTGCTCAAATCAAAGCAGATCATAAGCAAGACACCATTCGTCGGGTCGACGGTCATCGAGTTATCAATATTAAAGCGGATATGGTGGAAGGTTACAATTTAGCGCTTGAATTACCTAAGATTGCCGCTGGAATGGAACAGCTCGACTTACCGGAAGGCATTGAATATAAGATTCGGGGTCAAAATGAAGAGCAGGAAAACTCATCAGCATTCTTGCAAAATGCTTTTATTGTCGCGCTTGGTGTGATGGCTCTGATTTTAATTACGCAGTTTAATAGCTTTTATCAAGCTTTCTTAATCCTCAGTGCTGTGTTGTTTTCTACCGTTGGGGTCTTTGCTGGATTGCTTATTTTCCAAAAGCCATTTGGCATCATCATGTCGGGAATAGGGGTGATTGCGCTTGCAGGTATTGTTGTGAATAACAACATCGTATTAATCGATACTTATAATCAGATGCGTAAACGTGGCTTAGAGAAATCTGAGGCGATCTTGCGTACAGGTGTGCAGCGTTTAAGACCCGTTTTACTCACGACGGTGACCACCATACTAGGCTTATTGCCAATGGTGCTAGAAATGAACATCGACTTAGTTAACCAAAAAGTGGAATTTGGCGCGCCAAGCACTCAATGGTGGTCTCAACTTGCGACGGCTGTCGCGGGTGGATTGGCGTTTGCGACTTTGCTAACACTGGTTCTGACACCATGCTTGCTCATGCTCGGGAGAGAGCATCACTCCGAAAAGTAAGCTTCATCGTGATGATATTGAAGAAACAAAAAGGGCAGCTGATCTGCCCTTTTCAATACATCAATTTACTTCATTGCTAACAGTTTGCTGTAGCGCTCAAGTTTGTCCATGCTAATTTTTGCGTTTGCCATGAAAGTTTGTCTTGCTTTGCCTGTTAGGGATTTAGATTGTGGCAAATTCACCGTGCGCGGGTTTTTATGGACACCATTCACAAGGAACTCATAGTGCAGGTGAGGGCCTGTTACACGACCTGTTCCGCCAAGCGTACCAATGGTTTGGCCTTGTTTAACGCGTTGACCAGCTCGTACTGTACGTTTAGTTAAGTGCAGGTACTTGGTAATGTAAGTATTGCTATGTTTAATGAAAACGTAGTTACCATTAAATTTGTTGTAAGACGATTTTTGAACGACACCATCGCCAGCCGCCCAAATCGGGGTGCCCACTGGTGCCGCATAGTCCGTGCCTCTATGAGGACGAACGCGTCCCGTTACTGGGTGTAAGCGGCGTGGGTTGAAGTTAGACGAAACTCGACGGAAATCCAACGGTGCGCGCAAGAACGCCTTTTTCATTGCTCGTCCATTTTCGTCGTAATACTTGCCACTTTTCTGATCCAGTATTGCGGTGAAGGTATCGCCTTGGTTTTTAAAGATCGCAGCAATGATTTTTCCACGACCGATTACTTCACCTTCTACCACTTCCTCTTGGTAAAGCACTCGGAAGCTGTCGTTTTTACGAATATCTAAAGCAAAGTCGATATCCCAGCCAAATATGCCGGCCAGTTCCATGATTTGGTTGCCATTTAATCCTGAAGAGATTCCCGCATTCCAAAAGTTTGATTTGATGGTGGCTTCAGCGTAGTTGTACTGGAAGTCGACTTCTTTTTTATCGACTTCTGAGACGTATTTGCCATCTTTTAACGTGATACGAAAAGTTTCGAATGCGCTTAATGTTCTTCTTAACTGTACTAAGTCGTTGTTTTCGTCAAAACCGAATTGCAATCGATCGCCAGGTCGAAGTCGGGTTAATTGCTTTTCCACTTCTTTGTCTGATGAGACAAGCTCATGCAATAGGCGGGCAGAAAGCCCCACGCGACTAAACAAGATGGCGGCACTCTCACCATTTTTCACTTTGTACGTTTCCCAACGCAGTACAGCGGAGGACGCTGGAGACGAACTGTTTAGTGCACTGAGTTCTAGGGAAACTGGCACAGGATAATGTTGACCAACTTTTAATCGGCTCTGCTGCGGGTCTAGGTCTTGCGGATCAGGTAAAAAGAAGAGCGCGAAGATAATCAGCGCACTAAAAAAACCGATCAATACTTTGTGCAAGAGTGGAAGTCGGACAAAAATCGAATGCATGAGGTACTTGATTGCTAAATTAAACGGAAAAATTGACAACTACCTAGTCTAACGTGTTTCAAAATGCATCGCTATTCAAGTAATATGTTCAGCTATTATATTTTTGCCAAATCTGTGGGAGTGAACAAGAATGGCGAGCATTGAAGCTGCACTAGCCGAGATTAAGCGCGGTGTTGAAGAGCTGATTCCAGAAGAAGAGCTTATCGCAAAACTAAAAGAAGACCGTCCTCTACGTATTAAGTTGGGTGCGGATCCTACGGCTCCAGATATTCACCTAGGTCATACGGTTATTTTCAATAAGCTTCGCTTGTTCCAAGAGCTAGGTCATGAGGTGACGTTCCTAATTGGTGACTTCACTGCAATGGTTGGTGACCCAACAGGTAAAAACACAACACGTCCACCGCTAAGCCGCGAAGACGTATTGCGTAATGCAGAAACTTACAAAGAGCAGGTATTCAAAATTCTAGACCCTGCAAAAACTAAGATTCAGTTCAACTCTGAGTGGTTATCTGAGCTTGGTGCAGAAGGTATGATTCGTCTTGCTGCAAACCAAACTGTTGCTCGTATGCTAGAGCGTGATGACTTTAAAAAGCGTTACGCGGGTGGTCAGCCAATTGCTATTCATGAATTCATGTACCCACTTCTACAAGGTTGGGACTCAGTAGCAATGGAAACTGACGTTGAGCTTGGTGGTACTGACCAGAAGTTCAACCTGCTAATGGGTCGTGAACTGCAAAAGTCTCACGGTCAAAAACCACAGGTTGTTCTGATGATGCCTCTTCTAGTGGGCCTTGATGGCGAGAAGAAGATGTCTAAGTCAGCAAATAACTACATCGGTATCAGTGAAGCGCCAAGCGAAATGTTTGGTAAAATCATGTCTATTTCTGATGACCTAATGTGGAGCTACTACGAGCTGCTATCTTTCCGTCCTCTGGAAGAGATTGCTCAATTCAAAGCTGATGTAGAAGCGGGCAAAAACCCTCGTGACATCAAAGTATTGCTAGCAAAAGAAATTATTGCTCGTTTCCACAGTGAAGCTGATGCAGATGCGGCAGAGCAAGAATTCGTAAACCGTTTTGCGAAGAACCAAATTCCTGATGAAATGCCAGAATTTGATTTTGATGCAGGTCGCCCAGTGAGCAATCTGTTGAAAGAGGCTGGCTTATGCCCATCATCGTCAGATGCGATGCGTATGGTTAAGCAGGGCGCTGTGAAGATAGATGGTGAAAAAATTGCGGACAGCAAATTTGCTCCAGCAGCGGGTACTTACGTGTTCCAAGTAGGCAAACGTAAATTTGCACGTATTACTATTCAGTAATCAATAATCGCTGCAAATGAAAGCGCCTGATGGGCGCTTTTTTTGTATAAAAATTTAGCGAAAAAGACAAAGTAAAACTTCCAAACATGTTTAACTTTGCTACTATACTCTCGCTGCCAATAATGGCAGCGTTATCGGAGATTTACATGAACAATACCGACCATCCTCCCAGTCGTTGGGTGAGTAAGAGCAAGGGAGCGAAATAACCCGCTTCGGTATTGGCGATCTCCGCCTTACCTAAGTGGTGAGGCATCTTTTCTAATTTTCTTCTCGTTATTTCCTTCATACATTCTGAATAGACAGTGCGTCCGCATTGGTTTTCTCTGTGCATCTTAATTGTTGTGTGACTTTAAGTATGCAAGAGTGACTTTGCGTGCCTTGTCGATGGTCGTTACCAATGCCAATCGGGAGATTCGCCATGACGGTAATGAACAACACTTTTATTGAAACAACACCAAACTTTTCTGAAGTAGAAATTGGTGCAGCTCGCAATGCATTTTTGCAGTATGAGCAAGAGCAACAAGTCCATTTGCTTACGATCATGCCGATTGATGAGGCGGTAGGTATTTTGCAGCATTGCTCTGTCGGTTATGTGAATAGTCTTATTGCTCAACTTGAGCAAGCAGGCCATGACAAACGCGCACGTCATTATGCTCACCAATTGGGTTTGCATATGTCTGAAGTTGATACACCTGATGGTTATTTATCGACTAGTGTTTTGGGGCACGTGAAGCAGCGTATTGGGTGGATCATTGCACTGGCCCTTTTAGGGATTGTGTCGGGTTTGATCATTGCTCAGTATGAGGACACCCTTAGCCAGCTCGTTTTGCTTGCGGTGTACATGCCTGTGATCGCTGCGGCTGGTGGTAATACAGGAACACAAGCTGCAACTTTGGTGATTCGTGCTCTTGCAACTGGAGAGCTAAAAAAACGCCAATGGTTAGAAGTTTTGTGGAAAGAGAGCCGCGTTGCTCTATTTATTGCGTTAGCTATCGCTATCGTGATGATTGGACGCATTATGTTATTTAGTGCCGGTCAATCAATAGGGGGCTTTGAACTTACCGATATCGCATTGGCAATAGCGGTTGCGTTATTCATCCAAGTAACGATTTCTACAACATTAGGTGGGCTGCTACCAATTATTGCACGAGCTTGCAAGATGGACCCAGCGGTATTGGTGAGTCCAGTGCTTGCATCTATCGTCGATATCTCAGGGATGTGGATATACTTTAATGTGGTGAACTATTTCTTGGGTATCGCCTGACTAAAGTTCACAATATCACTATAAAAAAGCTGCTCAAAATGTGTAATAGGGGCGATGACAGGTTTGTTATCGTCCCTTTTTTCTGGGAAGTAGTCTGAAACAAACTGAACAAAAACGGTATTAGGTTGACCATTTTTATCCAAGCCATATCCGGCCATGTTATAAGTTCCGTAGAGGGAGCCGCTTTTGGCGATCAATTGTCCTTTAATTGGCAACTTTCGCATACTTTGTCGGTACTTTAGTGTGCCTGACTCACCTGACTTCGGCATGATGGCGATCAGTTTAAGCTCGTCTTCGTGCTTCCAAATATAACGAAGAATTTCCGCCATTTTGGTGGCGGAGATACGATTGTTTCGTGAAAGTCCTGAGCCGTCTTCTAGGCGCGCATTACGAATATCAATACCAGTATTGGCGAAAATGATCTGCTTGATCGCCTCTGTACCGTTAGCAAAGCTACCTGACTGAACAAAAAACTTAGCGCCAAGTGTTTTGGTTAATGTATCTGCAATCAAGTTATCAGAGTTTTTAAGCATCTCTTCCAAAATGTCTGGTAATGCCTCTGATTGGTGCATGGCGATTAGCTTGCGCTGTTTTTCCGGAGCCGAACCGATCCGAATCTTTCCTGATAACTCAATATTGAGCTGCTTAAGCAAAGCTGCCAATCTATGGCTGGTATAAAGTTCGGGATCTTGAACGGCAAATTTAAGTGGCAATGGTTTCTCCCTCTCAACTAAGCATCCAGTTAGCTTGTAGTTGTTATCAGGGTTTGCGACTAAGCCTAAATCGCAATGACGACTTTTCTTAATCGTTTTAGAAACGGTCTCGACAGTACTTGTTACACGAATAGGTTGATGCTCAGGTACGTAGACTCGAGTCCCACCGTCTTTTTGCGTATAGATAGAAGCCTGCACGCAGTTGTTATTGAGTGTGATGGTCGATGCCGGAGCGCTGTAGCAAACTCCCAAGATATCCCACGGCCAGCCCACTGCACGGTTGTAACCAGTGAATGCGCTGTTATCGAGCCATAAGTCACCGTCAATACGTTTTAAGCCATTTTTCTTGGTTAGGGTAAGAAGTGATTTTAAATCGTTGGTTTGGAGCGTTGGATCGCCGACAAAGTAAATCACTGCGTCTGAGCTCGAAGCTTCTAGCTTGGTTCGAAAGCGGAAGTTATCACCCAGCTCTAACTTTGCCGCTAATGCTGTGACGATTTTTAATGTACTAGCTGGTGGGAACAGTTGTTCGGTAGGATGAACACCGTCAAGTTCAACATTCTCACTGAGTTTTTCTGCGACTAAACTGATGCGAGAGCCTTCCGGCAACACTTCTTGATGAGGGTACGCTTGTGAAAAAGCAGAAAGTAATGAAGAGAATATGAGCAAGGGCCAACGTAAACGCATAATGATACTTTCTAAGGTGAGTTATGTGATTGAGTATACGCAAGTCCTTTCAATATGCTAGGTAACTAAAGAAATGCTTTATATGTCATCAGGAATGAGACATGAGAGAAAGGCGCGCGGCTTAAAATGGAGTAAAAAAAATGCCCGCTTGAAGCGGGCATTCGATATTCTAGTCAAAGACCGGAATTAGAAGTCGTAACGTAGACCTAGAGCTAGCTCGTCTTCAGCATCGATCTTGTTCGCAACTGTCTTACCGCTAGTTGAGCCGAACTTATCGCCAGCGTCAATTAGGTTGAAGTTGTAAGAAACGTAACCGCGGAAGTTAGGTTTGAAGTAGTAAGAAGCATCAACAGCGAAGTTGTTTGCAGAAGTTTCATTGTCAGTTTCTGCATTGTTGTACGTTGTTGTGAATACTGTTTGACCTAGCGTGTAAGCACCCGCTAGTTCGTAACCAGTGTAATCAACAGTGTTGTTGAATGTGTCAGTCATTTTTTCGCCATCTGTGAAGATACCAGCGAAGTAAAGATCAGACATTGTGTAAGATGCAGCTAGCATGTACTCGTTTGCATCGTATTGGTCTGCGTAACCAGCACCAAGCTCAAGACCAGTGTCTGCTACAGCGTAGATAGCTGATAGAGAGTAGCCGTCTTGTTTGTTATCAGAGTATTCACCGTTTTGTTCTACACGGTCAGCGAAGCGGTAGCTTGCTTTAACACTTAGGTTTTCGAATTGACCTTTGTAAGCCATCATGTTGTCTGAACGGTCAGCTACTGCTAGTTTGTCAGCTGCTGAGTTACCGTGGTAAGCCATGATATCTGTGAAGTCAGTGATAACGCCTAGTGCACCTTCGTTTTTACCGTAAGTGAACTCACCCCATGCACCGCCAAGACCAGCGTATGCGTAACGAGTGTCTAGGTTGCTGCTGTCTTTATTAACGTCACCATCAACACCACCTTGTTCGTTGGTAGTGAACTCACCTTCCCAGAAACCAACACCGTATAGGTTGTCATTGATTTCTTGTTTACCAAGGAAGTTTAGACGGATGCGAGATTCGTCTTGAGCGTCGCCATCTTTCATAGATAGACGTGCTTCAGCACGGCCGCCCATTTCTAGAGAAGTGCCGTCTTGGTTGTAAAGTTCAGCTGCGTTTACGCCAGTTGCCATAGCTGCTGCAGATACAGAAAGAGCAATTAGAGTCTTTTTCATCTTATTTGTCCTAGTTAGCTGTCCATAATCATTGTTGTATGGGGGAGAGGTAATCTCTCACAAGTTGTTGGTCTATAATCGGCCAATGAGCGGTATAATTCGCCCTTGTAAGCCTTTGATCTAACAACTCGCTGGACATGTTTTACTGCTAAAGTTTCCGTATGAGTTAGTAAAATGATATAAATCGTATCGATGAACACTGTTCGATTGCTCTGGTTTTTTGTTTAACTTTTTGTTTTAAATAAGATTTTGTGGCTATAACATTCGTCTGACATTGATTAGTTTTTATCTTTTTTGATGTTTTTTGTGTAATGAACAGTGTTGTTTTTCAACAAATTGCGACAGTGATGCACTCTAGAATCGTTCTAAAAGTGACTTATATCATTATGCCGAAAGGGCATAGTCTTACAGCCTTTCGAATTAAGATGATTTCGTCCGGGAGTTTGTTTACACTAAATGAAATACATCTTTAAGCGCACTACCCAGCCCTATGGCAGGGTGGGCTTTTATTGTCCAAAGACCCATTTGGGCTTGAGGTTATAAAATGGAAAAAGTTCCAATGACACTACGTGGCGAGCAAAAGCTACGTGCAGAACTCGATCGTCTACTTAAACTACGTCCTCAAATTTCAGAGGCAATCGCTGAAGCTCGTGAGTTAGGTGATTTAAAAGAGAACGCAGAATATCACGCCGCTCGAGAAGAGCAGGGTATCTGTGAAGCACAAATCCGTGACATTGAATACAAACTGTCAGTTGCTCAAGTAATTGATGTAACGAAGATGGAGAACACGGGTAAAGTTATTTTTGGTTCAACCGTAACCTTGATTGACATCGACACCGAAGAAGAAAAAACATACCAAATTGTTGGTGATGACGAAGCAGACATTAAAGCTGGTCGTATTTCAGTAAGCTCACCAATTGCTCGTGGCTTGATCGGTAAGATGGAAGGCGATGAGGTTGCTATTCAAACTCCGGGTGGCGCGAAAGACTTCGAAATCGACCGAGTAGAGTACATCTAAGTCGTTGAGAGTAGTCTGTTACTCCAATAAAACGCAAAAAGGTCGCCAATGGCGACCTTTTTTCTTCAGCAACGTAAGTAGAATTACTTACGAGGGATTTCGATTTTACGCTCTTCAGACTGGCGGTACAGCACAAGCACTTTACCAATAGTCTGAACTTTTTCTGCGCCCGTCTCACGTACGATAGCGTCGATGATTAGCTGTTTTGTTTCACGATCTTCTGAAGCAACTTTTACTTTGATTAGTTCGTGATGGTTAAGAGCGATTTCAATTTCTGCTAGCACGGCTTCTGTAAGTCCATTTGCGCCCATTAGCACGACAGGTTTTAAACTGTGAGCTAGGCCTTTAAGGTGCTGCTTTTGTTTGGTGCTTAGGTTCATTACGCGGCCAATTTTCTTTAAAATAAGGGTTGAAAAAAGCTATTTTAACGCCATCTATTGCTGAAGACTATAATTTATTGAGTAATAGGTAGCGCCTATTAAAACAATAGCTCCAATTTGCGCCTTGTTGGGATTAAAATGAGTAAACAAAAACATTCGGCTAGTTCTGGTCGTTGGTTGAAAGAACACTTTGATGATAAATACGCGAATGAGGCTCGTAAAAAAGGCTATCGCTCACGTGCTTATTTCAAGATCGATGAGATTCAAACGAAAGATAAATTGTTAAAGCCTGGGATGACAGTCGTCGATTTGGGTGCGGCACCGGGCGGGTGGTCTCAATATGCTGCTAAGATAGTAGGAGACAGTGGTCAGATCATTGCGTGTGATTTGCTTCCTATGGACCCGATTGCGGGTGTCAGCTTTTTACAAGGCGACTTTCGCGATGATGCTGTATTGGAAGCTTTGCTAGAAAGAATCCAACCTTCAATGGTAGACGTAGTAATGTCTGACATGGCACCTAATATTGCGGGAAATAACTCTGTTGACCAACCTCGTGCTATGTATTTAGTTGAATTGGCTTTAGATATGTGTCGACAAGTTCTAGCGCCTAATGGTAGCTTTGTCGTAAAGGTTTTCCAGGGGGAAGGCTTCGATCAGTATGTGAAAGAAGTCCGAGACATGTTTAAAGCCGTAAAAATTAGAAAACCAGACTCATCGCGAGCTCGCTCTCGAGAAGTCTTTGTTGTAGCCACTGGTTACAAAGGTTAACCATTTTGCTCTCTTGAGAGCGTGTTAACACTATAGCTACAGTGAATGAACTGTAGTACCCTACCTTTAATTACAATTAGTTATCGAGAGGCTTACACCTTGAGTGACATGGCAAAAAATTTAATTCTGTGGCTTGTTATCGCCGTCGTATTGATGTCGGTATTCCAGAGCTTTGGCCCTGGAGAAAGCAATGGCAGAACCGTGGATTACACCACGTTTGTACAGGAAGTTGGCCAAGGCCAGATTCAAGAAGCAACTTTTAAAGACGGTGAAATTAGCTTTGTTCGTCGTGGCGGCGGTGCCAAAATGGTCACTTACATGCCAGTGTATGACCAAAAGCTTCTAGATGACCTAATTAACCAAAACGTGAAAGTACAGGGCACGCCTCCAGAAGAGCAAAGCTTGCTTGGTACTATTTTCATTTCTTGGTTCCCAATGATCTTACTGATTGGTGTATGGATTTTCTTCATGCGTCAAATGCAAGGCGGCGGCGGTAAAGGCGCCATGTCTTTTGGTAAGAGTAAAGCTCGAATGATGAGCGAAGAGCAAATCAAGACAACTTTTGCTGACGTTGCAGGTTGTGACGAAGCAAAAGAAGACGTGAAAGAGCTGGTGGACTACTTGCGTGATCCAAGCCGCTTCCAAAAACTGGGCGGTAAGATTCCTACTGGTGTGTTAATGGTAGGTCCTCCTGGTACTGGTAAAACGCTTTTAGCGAAAGCCATTGCTGGTGAAGCGAAAGTACCGTTTTTTACCATCTCGGGTTCAGATTTCGTAGAAATGTTCGTGGGTGTCGGTGCATCTCGTGTACGTGACATGTTCGAACAAGCTAAGAAAGCGGCACCTTGTATTATCTTCATCGATGAAATCGATGCGGTAGGTCGTCAGCGTGGTGCTGGTGTTGGTGGTGGTCACGATGAACGTGAGCAAACACTAAACCAAATGCTAGTAGAAATGGATGGTTTCGAAGGTAACGAAGGTATCATCGTAATCGCTGCGACTAACCGTCCAGACGTTCTTGACCCAGCATTGTTACGTCCTGGTCGTTTTGACCGCCAAGTAGTGGTTGGATTGCCAGATGTACGTGGTCGTGAGCAGATTCTAAAAGTACACATGCGTAAAGTCCCTCTAGCAGGTGACGTAGAGCCTTCTCTAATCGCTCGTGGTACACCAGGCTTCTCTGGTGCTGATTTAGCAAACCTAGTCAACGAAGCGGCGCTATTTGCTGCGCGTGGTAACAAGCGTAACGTTTCTATGGTTGAATTCGAATTAGCGAAAGACAAAATCATGATGGGTGCCGAGCGCCGTTCAATGGTGATGTCTGAAGAGACAAAAGAGTCAACGGCTTATCACGAAGCAGGTCACGCAATTGTTGGTCGTTTAGTACCTGAGCACGATCCAGTGTACAAAGTGTCGATCATTCCACGCGGTCGCGCGTTGGGTGTGACTATGTACCTACCGGAGCAAGACCGTGTCAGCATGTCTCGCCAGCATCTAGAGTCTATGATCTCTAGCTTGTACGGTGGTCGTCTAGCGGAAGAACTCATCTACGGTGCTGATAAAGTCTCAACAGGCGCGTCAAACGATATTGAACGTGCAACTGATATTGCTCGTAAGATGGTTACTCAATGGGGTTTCTCTGAAAAGCTTGGTCCTCTACTGTATGCAGAAGATGAAGGCGAAGTGTTCTTAGGACGTAGTGTAACTCAGACTAAGCATGTATCTGACGATACGGCGAAGTTGATTGATGATGAAGTTCGTCAGATCATTGACCGCAACTATGACCGTGCGAAGAAGATTCTTCAAGAAAACATGGATATCATGCATGCGATGAAAGATGCGCTGATGAAGTATGAAACCATTGATGCTCGTCAAATTGATGATTTAATGGAGCGCAAAGCTGAAATTCGTGAGCCTGCGGGTTGGAGTGATAACTCAACTAGCAAACCTGAAGACAGCGAGAAGCCTCAAGCAAAGCCAGAAGTTAAAGAAGAAGCAACGGACGCTGCGAAAGATGCAGAAAAGTCTAGCTCTTCAGAAGCGACTTCTAGCGAAGCGCCTGAAAAGAAAGACTCTGAATAAAGAGTGTTGATAATAATAAACCCCGAGTTATCTCGGGGTTTTTGTGTTTATGATGATGATTACAGCAAATAACAAATCTTTAGATCTTTCCCGTCCACATGTTATGGCCATTCTAAATGTGACTCCGGATTCCTTTTCGGATGGTGGTAAATACAACTCGATTGAACTCGCCCTTGCTCAAGTTGATAAAATGATAAAGGCTGGTGTAAGCATTGTTGATGTCGGTGGGGAGTCGACAAGGCCTGGCGCGCCAGATGTGTCTTTAGAAGAAGAACTTCGACGTGTTGTCCCAGTAATCAAGGCCATTCGTGAAAAGTACGATGTGTGGATTTCGGTCGATACCAGCAAAGCGGAAGTTATGCGTCAAGCTATTGATGCTGGTGCAGATTTGATCAATGACATTCGATCTTTGCAAGAACCTGGTGCTCTCGAAGTCGCAGCAGAAGCAAAGCTTCCAATTTGTCTGATGCATATGAAAGGTCAACCTAGAACCATGCAAGTTGCGCCTCATTATGATGATGTGATGAGCGACGTATCTGCCTTTCTAGAAGAACGTATCGCGGCATGTGAAGCTGCAGGGATTGATAAATCTCAACTGATTCTCGATCCTGGATTTGGCTTTGGCAAAACGATAGAACACAATTATCATATGCTCGCTCATCTTGAAAAGTTTCATGAATTCGGCCTGCCAATTTTGGCTGGCATGTCTCGTAAATCAATGATTTTTAAATTGTTGGATAAGCCAGCGGCTGAATGTACAAATGCGAGTGTCGTTTGCGCTACGATTGCAGCAATGAAAGGCGCGCAGATCATTCGTGTGCATGACTTTGAAGAGACAATCGAAGCAATGAAAGTTGTTGAGATGACGAAAAACAATATTTAAAAATAATAAAGGAAAGTTTATGTCGAATAAAAGACGTTACTTTGGTACTGACGGTGTGCGCGGTAAAGTAGGACAATACCCAATCACTCCGGACTTCGTACTTAAGCTTGGCTGGGCTGCTGGTCGTGTACTAGCAAAACAAGGCACAAAGAAAGTTATTATAGGTAAAGATACGCGTATCTCCGGTTATATGCTTGAATCTGCATTAGAAGCAGGCCTTGCTGCAGCGGGACTTAAAGCAACATTTACTGGTCCAATGCCAACCCCAGCAGTGGCATATTTAACTCAAACTTTCCGTGCGGAGGCGGGGATTGTGATTTCTGCATCGCATAACCCATATTACGACAACGGCATTAAATTCTTTTCTTCTGAAGGTACTAAGCTACCTGACGATATCGAGTTGGCGATTGAAGCTGAGCTGGATAAAGACATTGAATGTGTTGAGTCTGCAGAACTTGGTAAAGCCACTCGTCTAAATGACGCTGCAGGCCGTTACATCGAATTCTGTAAGAGTACTTTCCCATCTGAATTGAGTCTTGCAAACTTTAAAATTGTGGTAGATTGTGCGCACGGTGCAACGTACCACATTGCTCCAAATGTCTTCAAAGAGCTTGGCGCAGAAGTTATTGCAATGGGCGTAGAGCCTAACGGCATCAACATTAATGAAGAAGTGGGCGCAACAGATGTTCGTGCGCTTCAAAAGCGTGTCGTTGAAGAGCAAGCACACCTTGGTTTAGCATTTGATGGTGATGGTGACCGTATCATTATGGTCGACCACCTTGGCAACAAAGTCGATGGCGACCAAATCGCTTACATTATTGCTCGTGATGCTCTTCGTCGTGGCGAGCTAAAGGGTGGTGTCGTTGGTACGTTGATGACTAACTTGGGCATGGAAAATGGCTTAAAGCAGCTAGGCATTCCATTCGTACGTGCCGCTGTTGGTGACCGTTATGTCATGGAACAACTGCTAGAAAAAGGCTGGAAAATTGGTGCTGAAAACTCAGGCCATGTGATCTTATTAGATAAAGTCACCACGGGCGATGCGATTGTTGCAGCACTGCAAGTGCTGGCTTCTGTAGTTGGCAGCGATATGTCTTTGCATGAGCTATCGCAAGGCATGACGTTGTATCCTCAGGTTCTAGAAAATGTCCGCTTTGCAGGGGAAAGTAATCCTCTTGAAGCTCAAGCAGTACTAAACGCCGTCGCCGAAGTAGAAGCTACGCTGGGTGATAAAGGACGTGTATTGTTGCGTAAATCTGGCACAGAGCCTTTGATTCGCGTTATGGTGGAAGGTGAGGATGGCGAGCTAGTTCAAAGCTCTGCACTGAAAATTGCCGAAGCTGTAAAAGCAAGTTGTTAATCATTGCGTTAAAGTGTGCAGTGAATGAAAAGGGCATCTTTTGCCCTTTTTTTGAGCGCTTAGCGCATTGGCATTGATTTTTTACTAATTTTCCCTTGTCAGCGTTACCGGCTTTCGCTAGTATTGCTCCGCCTCCTGTTAGGAGGTCGCTAGCCTTGTTCAATTATGATTTATTCTCTTGAACGGCGCTGGCTCAACAATTTGGAACATAGGTGGAAAAAATGTTTTCAGTTCTACTTGTGATTTACCTGTTGGCAGCGCTTGGTGTGATTGGCCTTGTGTTGATTCAACAAGGTAAAGGCGCAGATATGGGAGCCTCGTTCGGTGCTGGTGCTTCAAACACAGTGTTTGGTGCTGGCGGCTCAGGTAATTTCTTAACCCGAACAACTGCTATTTTAGCAACCGTATTCTTTATCGTTAGCTTGTTGCTTGGTCGTATGTCTACGCACCAGACTGAATCACAATGGGTAGACCCAACATTAGGTCAACCAGTTGTTGAACAAGTTAAGGATGCAGCGAGTGAAGTTCCAGCCCCTGCGGGTGATGAAATTCCTCAATAAGCTGTAAGGTTTTGATGCCGAGATGGTGAAATTGGTAGACACGCTAGCATGAGGTGCTAGTGCCTTAGGTGTGAGGGTTCGAGTCCCTCTCTCGGCACCATGTATTTACAAACTTGTAAATCACTTGTTTGCGAGTATAATGCTCAGCAAGTCGGACGCGGGGTGGAGCAGCTTGGTAGCTCGTCGGGCTCATAACCCGAAGGTCGTCGGTTCAAATCCGGCCCCCGCAACCAATCTCTTTCTTTAAGAAGAAATCGTAGATTGGCAAGTTTGCGTAGTGCTAACCACACTACGAGTTAAGAGAAGCATTTGTTGGCTATTCTTAACGTATCAGGGTCCAGCAGCATAAAACCCCGACTATCGGGGTTTTTTGTTATCTGAGCTTTTTGAAATAGCTCAGAGACTGCTTGGTTTTTTGATTGGGCTCTGAGCCCTTTTTTTGTTTCTGGAGTGGTTAAATGACTGGTTTAGAAAGACAACTTACTGAAATGCTTGAAGCACCAGTAGAGGCATCAGGCTATGAGTTGGTTGGATTAGAATTCATTCGTGCAGGCGCGCACTCAACGTTACGCATCTACATTGACCATGAAAATGGTATTAACGTGGACGACTGTGCAGAAGTTAGCCACCAAGTTAGTGCGGTTTTAGACGTTGAAGATCCAATTTCTGTTGCTTACAGCCTAGAAGTGTCTTCTCCAGGTTTAGAAAGACCACTTTTTAAAGCAGCACATTACGAGCAATTTATTGGTCACGAGGTCAGCATCGTATTGAAAATGGCTGTAGCAAACCGTCGTAAGTGGAAAGGTATTATCCACGGCGTTGATGGCGAAACAGTGACAATTACTGTAGACGGTCAGCAAGAAGAGTTTGCTCTAAGTAACATTTCCAAAGCTAACCTGATCCCTAAATTTTAGTTCCCTAAAAAAGTTTAAGCTTAGAGGCTAAATACAATGAGTAAAGAAATTTTAGCGGTAGCAGAAGCGGTATCGAACGAAAAAGCGGTACCTCGTGAGCGTATCTTTGAGGCTCTTGAGATTGCTCTAGCAACTTCTACAAAGAAAAAATACGAAATCGAAATCGACGTACGTGTTGCCATTGACCGTAAAACTGGTGAGTTTGTGACTTACCGTCGTTGGTTAGTTGTTGATGATGTTGAGAACCCTACAAAAGAGATCTCATTAGAAGCAGCACAGTACGAAGATGACTCAATCGAGCTTGGCGACTACGTAGAAGACGAAATCGAATCAGTAACGTTTGACCGTATTACGACTCAAACGGCTAAGCAAGTTATCGTACAAAAAGTTCGTGAAGCTGAACGTGCACAAATCGTTGAGCAGTTCATCGATAATGAAGGTGATCTAATCACTGGCGTTGTGAAAAAAGTAAACCGCGACACAATCGTACTTGACCTTGGTAACAACGCTGAAGCGGTAATCCTACGTGATGACCAACTTCCTCGTGAAAACTTCCGTCCAGGCGACCGCGTTCGTGGTCTTCTTTACAAAGTCGCGCCAGAAGCACGTGGTTTCCAACTGTTCATCACTCGTTCTAAGCCTGAAATGCTGGCAGAACTATTCCGTGTTGAAGTGCCTGAAATCGCTGAAGATATTATCGAGTTGAAAGGCGCGGCACGTGATCCTGGTTCTCGCGCTAAGATCGCTGTCAAAACAAATGACAAACGTATCGACCCTGTAGGTGCGTGTGTTGGTATGCGTGGTGCACGTGTACAAGCTGTTTCTGGCGAACTTGGTGGTGAGCGTATCGATATTGTGCTTTGGGATGATAACCCAGCTCAATTCGTTATCAACGCAATGGCGCCAGCTGATGTTGCTTCTATCATCGTTGATGAGGATGCACACTCAATGGACATCGCAGTTGAAGCTGACAACCTAGCGCAAGCTATCGGTCGTAACGGTCAAAACGTGCGTCTAGCATCTCAACTAACAGGTTGGGAACTGAATGTTATGACAGTTGCTGATCTTCAGAAGAAACACGCTGAAGAATCACAAGCATCTATTGAAAACTTCATGAAGTACCTAGATATTGAAGAAGACTTCGCTCAACTTCTTGTTGAAGAAGGTTTCTCAACGCTAGAAGAAATCGCATACGTGCCAGTTAACGAGCTACTAGAAATCGATGGTTTGAATGAAGAACTAATCGAAGAGCTTCGTGGACGTGCAAAAGATGCACTAACGACGATCGCACTAGCACAAGAAGAGTCTTTTGAAGGTCTAGAACCAGCTGAAGATCTGCTTGCACTTGAAGGTCTTGAGCGTGAGATGGCATTTAAATTGGCAGCGAAAGGTGTAGCGACACTGGAAGATCTTGCTGACCAAGGTATTGACGATTTAGAAGGTATCGAAGGCCTGACCGAAGAACGTGCAGGTGAGCTAATTATGGCCGCACGTAACATCTGTTGGTTCGGCGAAGAAGCATAATTTCGGCAAGGAGGAAGCGGCATGACACAATTAACAGTTAAAGCACTGAGTGATGAGATTGGTACGCCAGTCGACCGCTTGATTGAACAACTTGCTGACGCTGGCATTAAAAAGGCGAGCTCTGACAATGTTACTGATGAAGAGAAGCAGAAGCTTCTCTCTCATCTAAAGAAAGAACACGGTGATAAATCAGGTGATTCAGAGCCGACTCGCCTTACGCTTCAGCGTAAAACTCGTAGTACACTTAGTGTGAACGCGGGTGGTGGTAAGAGTAAGAATGTTCAGGTTGAGGTGCGCAAAAAACGTACATACGTGAAGCGCAGCACAATTGAAGATGAAGCGAAACGTGAAGCTGAAGAAGCAGCACAACGTGAAGCAGAAGAAGCAGCAAAACGTGCAGCAGAAGAAGCTGCAAAACGTGAAGCTGAAGAAGCTGCAAAACGTGAAGCTGAAGAAGCTGCAAAACGTGAAGCGGAAGAAAAAGCGAAACGTGAAGCTGAAGAAAAAGCGAAGCGAGACGTAGATACGAATGCACAACGCAATGCTGAAGAAAAAGCAAAGCGTGATGCTGAAGAGAAAATTAAGCAAGAAGCAGCGCGAAAAGAGGCCGACGAGCTTAAACGTCGTCAGGAAGAAGAAGTTAAGCGTAAGGCTGAAGAGGAAAGTCAGCGCAAGCTTGAAGAAGCTCGCGAATTGGCTGAAAAGAATAAAGAGCGTTGGTCTGCTGCAGAAGAGAAAAAGGGTGATATGGAAGATACAGATTACCATGTAACGACTTCACAATACGCACGTGAAGCCGAAGATGAAGCAGATCGCAAAGTAGAGAGCGGTCGTCGTAAGAAGAAAAAAGCTTCAGGTAAAGACGACCAAGCTCGCGGTGGCCGTAACAACCAACGTGGCGGTAGAGGTCGTAAAGGCAAACTTGCTAAACCGACTTCAATGCAGCATGGCTTTGATAAGTCAGCAACGGTTGCTAAGCAAGACGTTGTAATTGGCGAAACGATCGTTCTATCAGAACTTGCTAACAAGATGTCGGTTAAAGCGACAGAAGTTATCAAAGTAATGATGAAGATGGGCGCTATGGCGACTATCAACCAAGTGATCGACCAAGAAACAGCACAACTTGTTGCTGAAGAAATGGGCCATAAAGTAGTTCTTCGTAAAGAGAACGAACTGGAAGAAGCGGTACTATCTGACCGTGACACTAACGCGGAAGCAGTTCCACGTGCTCCAGTTGTTACTATCATGGGTCACGTTGACCACGGTAAAACGTCAACACTTGACTACATCCGTCGCACACACGTTGCTTCTGGCGAAGCGGGTGGTATTACTCAGCACATTGGTGCGTACCACGTTGAAACAGACAACGGCATGATCACGTTCCTTGATACTCCTGGACACGCAGCGTTTACTGCAATGCGTGCTCGTGGTGCTCAAGCGACAGATATCGTTGTTCTTGTAGTTGCAGCAGACGATGGCGTAATGCCACAAACAGTAGAAGCGATTCAGCACGCGAAAGCGGCAGGCGTTCCTCTAATTGTTGCTGTGAACAAGATCGATAAAGAAGACGCGAACCCAGATAACGTTAAGAACGAGCTTGCTCAATACGACGTTATTCCTGAAGAGTGGGGCGGTGAGAACATGTTCGTTCACATCTCTGCTAAACAGGGTACAAACATCGATGGTCTTCTAGAAGCAATCCTTCTCCAGTCTGAAGTTCTTGAACTTACAGCTGTAGCTGAAGGCATGGCATCTGGTGTTGTTGTTGAATCTCGCCTAGATAAAGGTCGTGGTCCAGTTGCAACAGTACTTGTTCAATCAGGTACACTAAACAAAGGCGACATCGTTCTTTGTGGTCAAGAATACGGCCGTGTTCGTGCAATGCGTGATGAGCTAGGTAAAGAAATTACTTCGGCTGGCCCATCTATCCCTGTAGAGATCCTAGGTCTTTCAGGTGTACCATCTTCAGGTGATGAAGCAACAGTAGTTCGTGACGAGCGTAAAGCGCGTGAGGTAGCTAACTACCGTGCTGGTAAGTTCCGTGAAGTGAAACTTGCTCGTCAGCAGAAATCTAAACTAGAGAACATGTTCTCTAACATGACTGCTGGTGAAGTTGCTGAACTTAACGTTGTACTTAAAGCAGACGTTCAAGGTTCTGTAGAAGCAATCGCAGACTCACTAGTTAAGCTATCTACTGACGAAGTTAAAGTGAACATCGTTGGTTCTGGTGTTGGTGGTATTACGGAAACTGACGTAGTACTAGCGGAAGCTTCAAACGCAATCATCCTTGGCTTTAACGTTCGTGCAGATGCTTCTGCTCGCCGTGCTGTAGAAGCCGCAGCTGTTGACTTACGTTACTACTCAATCATTTACCAATTGATTGACGAAGTTAAACAAGCAATGGGCGGTATGCTTGCTCCAGAATTCAAGCAAGAGATCATTGGTCTTGCTGAAGTTCGTGACGTGTTTAAGTCACCGAAACTGGGCGCTATCGCTGGTTGTATGGTTACAGAAGGTGTGATCAAGCGTAACAACCCAATCCGTGTACTACGTGATAACGTTGTTATTTACGAAGGTGAACTAGAGTCACTACGTCGTTTCAAAGATGACGTTCAAGAAGTTAAGAATGGCTACGAATGTGGTATCGGCGTTAAGAACTACAATGATGTTCGCGTTGGTGACCAAATCGAAGTCTTCGAAATCGTTGAAATTAAACGTACTCTAGACTAATTGACTAAAATTACTAATATTGTCTTTGAAAGATAAGTAGTAATTGGTTGTTGAATACACCATGGGGGGCTGGCTTTGACCACCCCCCCATTCTTTCTATATAAGAGTAAAGATATGTCAAAAGAATTTAGCCGCACGCAGCGCGTTGCACAGCAGCTGCAAAAAGAACTAGCGATGATCCTTCAACGTGAAGTTCGTGACTCTCGCCTTGGCATGGTGACGATCTCAGACGTAGAAGTCTCTCGTGACCTAGCTTACGCAAAAGTATTTGTGACCTTCCTATGTGTGGGCGAGCAAACACCAGAATCATGTCTAGCAGCACTACGCGAGCACGAAGTGCACATTCGCATGATGTTAGGTAAGCGCATTCGTCTACGTTTAACGCCAGAAATCCGCTTCCACTATGACAATACGCTTGTTGAAGGTATGCGTATGTCTAACCTAGTGTCTGAAGTCGTTAGTTCAGACAAACAAAAGCAAAAAGATTCTGGTCGTGAGGACGAAGAATAATGGCTCGTCGTCGTAAAGGTCGTCCAATTAATGGCGTTATACTGTTGGACAAACCAACAGGTATCTCTTCCAATGATGCACTGCAAAAAGTAAAGCGAATCTACTTTGCTGAGAAAGCAGGCCACACTGGTGCCTTGGACCCATTAGCGACAGGCATGCTGCCAATTTGCTTGGGTGAAGCGACGAAGTTTTCTCAGTTTCTTCTAGATTCTGATAAACGCTACCGTGTGATCGCAAAGCTTGGTGAACGTACCAACACGTCTGACTCGGATGGTGAAGTTGTAGAGACACGTCCAATCGATGTTACGTTAGACAAGCTAGAAGCGTGCATTGAGAAGTTCCGTGGCGAATCTGATCAAGTACCTTCCATGTTTTCAGCGTTGAAATATCAAGGGAAACCCTTGTATGAATACGCTCGTAAAGGCATCGAAGTTCCGCGTGAATCTCGTAAGATCACGGTATACGAGATTGTTCTTCACCGTTTTGAAGGCGATGAAGTCGAGATGGAAGTTCATTGCTCAAAAGGCACCTACATTCGTACCATCGTGGATGACCTAGGCGAAATGTTAGGTTGTGGTGCGCACGTAACTATGCTTCGACGCACTGGTGTTGCGAAATACCCTTACGAGAAGATGGTGACACTTGAGCAACTGAATGAGTTACTAGAGCAAGCACACCGTGAAGAACGCGCTCCTCGAGAACTACTGGACCCATTGCTGTTACCAATGGATACAGCGGTAGAAGACTTACCAGAAGTCAACTTAGTGCCTGAACTGGCGGATATGGTTCAGCATGGGCAACCTGTTCAAGTATTTGGTGCGCCTACCGAAGGCTCACTTCGCCTTACCATGGGTGAAGAGCGTTTGTTTATTGGCGTTGGCGAAATGAACGAAGATGGCAAAATCGCTCCTAAGCGATTGGTTGTGTTCCGAGATGACGTCGCATCCAAGTAAATGATTGAAAATACCGACCTGAGTGTCGGTATTTTTATATTGCACGAAATAGGAAATTTCCCTATAATCCGCGCTTCGCGTAGCGGCTGAATCAGAGATTGGCTGCTACAACTTTAAACCTACTCTTATTAGGAGAGAATTATGTCTCTGAATGCAGAAACTAAAGCAGCAATCGTTGCAGAATACGCACAAGGCGAAGGCGACACTGGTTCACCAGAAGTTCAAGTAGCTCTACTTACAGCTTCTATCAACCATCTACAAGGTCACTTCAAAGCGCACAAAGGCGATCACCACAGCCGTCGTGGTCTTCTACGCATGGTTTCTCGTCGTCGTAAGCTTCTAGATTACCTAAAAGGTAAAAACCTAGCTCGCTACCAAGACCTAATCAAACGTCTAGGCCTACGTCGCTAATCAGCGACTGCATAGCAGTTTGTCTAAAAAGGGGCTTTATGCCCCTTTTTTGTTGCCTAAATTTAGCCAAATTAGACTTATGCCGTTATAATACTGGCGGCTAAACCTCGTAATAGGTTTTCTCAAAAGCTCATAGCATTACAGTCAACCACGTCGACCAAAAGGTCGCGACTATTCAAAAGGAATTTCCGAGTTTCTTTTTACTAGTCGCGATTCGTAATGTCTTGAGTGTCAATTAACACATCTAAGATTTCTTTAAGCACTAAAGGAAGATTAGAAACAAGGAATAACAATGTTCGAAAAACCAGTTGTTAAAACGTTCCAGTACGGTAACCACACAGTTACTTTAGAAACTGGCGTTATTGCACGTCAAGCTACAGCAGCAGTTATGGTCACAATGGATGATACGTCTGTATTCGTATCTGTTGTAGGTAAAAAAGAAGCCGTTGCAGGTCAAGACTTCTTCCCACTAACGGTTAACTACCAAGAGCGCACTTACGCTGCGGGTAAAATCCCAGGCGGCTTCTTCAAGCGTGAAGGTCGTCCTTCTGAAGGCGAAACGCTAACAGCTCGTCTAATCGACCGTCCAATCCGTCCGCTATTCCCAGACGCGTTTAAAAACGAAGTTCAGGTTATCGCGACAGTAATGTCTGTAAACCCAGATGTTCAGCCAGATATCGTTACAATGATCGGTACTTCTGCTGCTCTTGCTATCTCTGGCATTCCATTCAACGGCCCTATCGGTGCGGCGCGTGTTGGTCATATCGATGGTCAGCTTGTACTTAACCCTAGCCAAACTGAACTAGAAACTTCTAAGCTTGATCTTGTTGTTGCTGGTACAGAATCAGCCGTACTGATGGTTGAATCAGAAGCGGACAACCTAACTGAAGAAGAAATGCTAGCAGCGGTTGTTTACGGTCATGATCAACAACAAGTTGCTATCAAAGCTATCAACGAATTCAAAGCAGAAGTGGCAACTCCTGCTTGGGATTGGGTAGCTCCTGAAGAAAACACAGCGCTTAAAGATAAGATTGCTGAGCTAGCAGAAGCGAAGCTTGTTGAGGCTTACAAAATCACTGAGAAGATGGCTCGTTACGACCGTATCAATGAGATCGCTGCGGAAGTAAATGAAGTTCTTCTTGCTGAAGATCCAGAAGCGGATACAAAAGAAATTCACACTATCTTCCATGATCTAGAGAAAACAGTCGTACGTCGTAGCATCATCGCGGGTAACCCTCGTATCGATGGCCGTGAAAAAGACATGGTTCGTGCACTAGATGTACGCACTGGTGTTCTTCCTCGCACACACGGTAGCGCGCTATTCACTCGTGGTGAAACTCAGGCTATCGTGACGGCAACTCTAGGTACTCAGCGTGATGCTCAAATCATTGATGAGCTAACAGGCGAGCGTAAAGATCACTTCCTACTACACTACAACTTCCCTCCATACTGTGTAGGTGAGACTGGTTTTGTAGGTTCTCCTAAGCGTCGTGAAATCGGCCACGGTAAACTGGCTAAACGTGGTATCGCAGCAGTAATGCCATCAGTAGATGAGTTCCCATACACAGTACGTGTTGTATCGGAAATCACTGAATCTAACGGTTCATCTTCAATGGCTTCTGTATGTGGTACGTCTCTTGCGCTTATGGACGCAGGTGTGCCAATCAAGTCTTCTGTTGCGGGTATCGCAATGGGCCTTGTTAAAGAAGGCGACGACTTCGTTGTTCTTTCTGACATCCTTGGTGACGAAGACCATCTAGGCGATATGGACTTTAAAGTAGCAGGTACTAACACTGGTATCACTGCTCTTCAAATGGACATCAAGATCGAAGGCATCACTAAAGAAATCATGCAAATTGCGCTTAACCAAGCTCAAGGTGCACGTAAGCACATCCTATCTGTAATGGATGAAGCAATCTCTGGTGCCCGTGAAGACATCTCTGAATTTGCTCCTCGTATTCACACGATGAAGATCAGCGCAGAGAAGATCAAAGACGTTATCGGTAAAGGTGGTGCAGTTATCCGTGCTCTAACTGAAGAGACTGGTACAACTATCGAAATCGAAGACGACGGTACTATCAAGATTGCTGCAACTGAAGGCACTGCTGCGAAAGAAGCTATCCGCCGTATCGAAGAGATCACTGCTGAAGTTGAAGTTGGCCGTATCTACACGGGTAAAGTTGCACGTCTAGCTGACTTCGGTGCATTTGTAACGGTTCTTCCAGGCAAAGATGGTCTGGTACACATTTCTCAAATCGCAGAAAAACGTGTTGAGAAAGTGTCTGACTACCTAGCTGAAGGCCAAGAAGTTCAAGTTAAAGTTCTTGAAATCGACCGCCAAGGCCGTGTACGTCTAAGCATGAAAGAAGCGGTAGAAAAGCCAGCTGAAGAAGCTGCTGCTGAAGCACCAGCTGCGAAAGACGAGTAAGACAAAATGAGACTTTCAGCCTTTTATTAGATTAAGGGCCTGAAAGCATGTTATAAAAGGGGAGCATTTTCGCTCCCCTTTTTTTGGTTTATTTCGACGCATTAACCTCAAACGAGGTTATCGCCTATATTGCATTAAGAGAAATAAATTTTGAGCGGTCCAAACAGGAGTATCAATTAGTGAAATGGTTTCAAACCGCAAGTTTATGTGTTGCTATCGCGCTGACCGGTTGTGCAAATACTTCTCAGCAATCAGCACAAAAGTGGCTATATCCACCGATGGCGGTGCCACTTCAGCCTAGCGTTCAACAAGAAGTACAAATCGCGCGTTTATCGCAGTTGCTACAACGTCCTGATCTCAGTGATGAAGTACGCGCTAAAATGCATTATGAGCGCGGTAGCTACTACGATAGCGTTGGTTTGCGTGATCTTGCCCGTTTGGACTTTAACCAGTCTTTGCAGTTGAATCCTGCTCAACCGGATATCTTCAATCTTTTGGGGGTGTATTTCACCCAAGTGGGGGAGTTTGACGCTGCTTATGAAGCGTTTGACTCGACCATAGAGTTGGCTCCGGATAATACCTATGCTGAGCGCAACCGTGCGATTGCACTATATTATGGTGGCCGAATCGATCTCGCTTTAGAAGATATGACCAAGCACTATCAAGAAATGCCAACGGATCCTTTTCGTTCATTATGGCTGTACATCATCGAAGCTGAGCAAAATCCAGAGCAAGCAAAAGCCAATCTTCAACAGCGTTATTTACGAGATCGTAGTGAAGAGTGGGGATGGGTTCTTGTTGCCATCATGCTGCGCGACGTCTCGGACGAAGACGCGCTTAAAGCCATTATGGATGGAACGAGAGAGAACTATCGCCTAGCTGAACGATTAACGGAAACGTATTTCTACCTTGGAAAGCGTAATCAGCTTGAAGGTGACATCGCAAGTGCCATCTCACTTTATAAGCTCGCGATTTCGTTCAACGTTTATGATTATGTTGAGCACCGGTATTCCTTCTTGGAACTGGCACAAATCTACGATCAATTACAGCAAGATAGATTAGCCAAGCTAAAGGCCGCTAAGAAGCAGGAAATGGAATGATTTAGAGCCGCTCGATGAGAGCGGCTTTTTTTATGATTGAACTTGATTAGTGACTCATTTAAAATAGTTAGTCTTGCTAACTAAGTGGTGGTGGCTTTTATGGCACTAGAAGAAAGCTTGATTGATTTAGAGCGTTTTTGCGCAAAAGCTTGGCGTGTTTATGCCAAAGAAGATCCGTTATCACATCTAAGCTTTAATGAGTTCGATTATTTACGTGTGATTCAGGTTTACCCTGAGGGTGTACGAATAACCGATCTTGCAGAAGAGTTGCAAGTGACTAAGCCTTCCGCATCGACAATGGTTGTTCGTTTGGAAAAAAAGGGTTTAGTGAAACGCATCGCATGTAATGAGGATGCCCGTGCTAAGCGTGTATTGCTGACAAAAGAAGTCGCAGAAAAAATGTCTTTGGAGCAGGTGGTTTACAAAGATATCTCTGAACAAATGATGCAACAATTAAATCAGCAAGAAGCTGAGCAGTTACAAGCTTTACTGAATAAAGCATTGAGCAATAAGTCATTTTAAATTAAACCAAAGGCCTCCGCTGTACGCATTAGCCTTTGGTGTTTCATTTTTCTTTTATTTAATTTAACTATTTAGTTAGTCTTGCTAATTAAATGGTTAGCTTTGCTAACTACTGGTGGCAGTCATGCAAAACTCAATTTATAGACAGTTTTGGAAATATACGATTCCAACCGTCGCAGCAATGCTCGTGAACGGTTTATATCAAATAGTTGATGGCATTTTTATTGGCCGTTATGTTGGTGCTGACGGATTAGCAGGGATCAATGTTGCGTGGCCGATCATCGGTTCCATCCTTGGTATAGGGATGATGATTGGCGTGGGGACTGGTGCGCTAACGTCGATTAAGCAAGGAGAAAACGATCATGAAGGCGCGAAGCGTATTTTAACAACCGGATTGGGGTTGTTAGCGATATTGATGCCGGTCGTTGCTACCATATTGTTCTATTTTGCCGATGAATTTATTCGCTGGCAGGGGGCGGAAGGGCGAGTGTTTGAACTCGCGCTGCAATATCTGCATATTCTGATTGTCGCGTGCGTATTTACGCTAGGCTCTATCGCGGTTCCATTTCTTTTACGCAATGACGACAGCCCGAACTTAGCAACGATGCTGATGGTCATCGGTGCTGTCATTAATATTGTATTAGACTACGTATTTATTGCTTGGTTGGGGTGGGAGTTAACCGGAGCGGCCATTGCTACAGCGCTGGCACAATTGGTGGTAACCGTGCTTGGTATTGGTTACTTCTTTACTTCAAAAGCGACCTTACGCCTTCGAATCAGTGACTTTAAGGTTCAAGTTGATGTTGTACCAAAGATTATAATGATCGGTACATCTAGCTTCTTTATGTACGCGTACGGTTCTGTGATGGTGGCAATGCACAACGCATTATTTGCTCAGTACGGAAGTGCAATGTTGATCGGGGCGTATGCTATTTTGGGATATATCGTGACGGTTTACTATCTGATTGCAGAGGGAATAGCGAACGGTATGCAACCGCTAGTGAGCTTCAACCACGGGGCGCGCAACCAGGCGAACGTCAGAAAATTACTGCAAGTCGCAATGGGGACATCTGTGCTTGGTGGTGTAGCGTTTGTGGGTTTGATGAACCTTTTCCCGTACGAGTTGGTCTCGGTGTTTAACAATGCTGATCAACAGTTGATTGATAGCACGGTGATCGGGATTCGTTTACACATGTTTGCGTTGTTCCTAGATGGCTTTTTAGTCGTGGCGGCTGCGTACTACCAATCGGTAAACAAAGGCAGCAAAGCCATGTTTGTGACACTAGGCAACATGTTGGTTCAACTGCCGTTTTTATTCGTTATGCCGAAACTGTTTGGCGTGACAGGCATTTGGCTGGCTTTCCCATTGTCCAATATTGCGCTGAGTTTAGTTGTGGTCAGTATGTTGTGGCGGGATGTGAAAAAGCTGCTAAACGAAGCTTCGGCTGAGCCAACAGTGCAAGCCTGTTAATAATGGCTGATAGAGAAAAGCGAGGTTGGGCCTCGCTTTTCTTTTTGGGGAGCTAAATGTTTTTTACTTCTAAGCCAGCTAGCTGATGCCAATAGCCATTGCATTGGCGGCTTTCGAGTTTTTCAGGGTTGTCGCCGTGCTCGTTTGAGCGAAAATGCTCTAACTCAGAAAGTGTACTCACACCGAGAGGGCTTAAGCGGACCACATCAACCAGCCCTTGCATGCTTGGTAAGTCATTGATCAGGTTATAACAATACCCTGATTGCGTTTGAATACCGTTAAGGTTAAAGACTTCTTGCCCTTCTTGGCTACTGACCTGGATTCCTGTTGGGTATTTGATACAACAGGTTTCGCAATCGTCTTTCGCTCGGTTTTCAGCTCGGGCTGTGAAACAGCGAGCGGAATACGCTAAAGGTAAATAACCGTGGCTAAATACCTCAACTTCAAACTTGTTACGAATACCCAGCTCGTCACACTGAACTAAAGTATCGTTTAACCATTCGCGAGAGAGCTCGACAGGCATGCACCAACGCATCATACCTTGCTTCAAAAATAAGTTGAGCGTGTGTGCGTTATAAGTATTGATTGCAGGACCAACGACGAAAGGCACTTTATGCTCTGATGCTAATTGAACCGCCGATACGTCATTAGCCTCAATGGCGAAGTCACCGTTATTGATGTACTTCTTCATTATGTTTACTTCACTAGGTGCTTCCAGTAGCGCCATCGTAGAGATAACGACTTGCTTGCCAGAAGCAGATAAGTCTTTGGCGATTTCCAACCAGTGGGCAGGTTTCATTTCTCTGCGTTTAGAGCAAACCGATTCACCCAGGTAAATAATGTCTGCAGAGCTTTGTTTTGCTTGTTGGTAGAAGGCTTCTACATCTTGTTTTGGCCAAAAATAGAGTAGTGGGCCAAGTGCGTATTTCATTGAGTTATCCATCTTAACCTCTACTGCCATTTACGGTGGTAAGCACCTAAGGTGGTTTGCGTTCCTTCCGACACATTTGCGAGCGTCGCATCCCATGCGGCTTCAACTTGGTAAGCTTCTGGGTTGGCTTGGTAGCGATCGATCGCGGCTCGCCATGTTCGAGTGACTTGCTCTACGTAAGCTGGGCTGCGTTGGCGCCCTTCAATTTTTACAGATGCGACATTAGCGGCAAACAGTTCTGGCAGCATCGAAAGGGTGTTCAAACTGGTTGGCTCTTCCAGAGCATGATAGCGTTTTTTCTCACCATCAATTTCTGTTTCAAAACGACCTTTACAGAGCGTAGGGTAGCCTGCGTTTTCTCCTGCGCAGTAGCGGTCAATTAGGATATTATTTAGACGAGACTCAAGGCCTTGATCAGTTTCTTGCCAACGAACGTATTTGGCAGGAGAACAGGCACCCACAGTGTTTGGGGACTCACCCGTCATGTATGATGACAAATAACAACGGCCTTCGGACATAATACAAAGGCTACCAAAAGCAAAGACTTCTAGCTCGACATCGCTAGTGATGTTGCGCGAAAGCTGCTTCACCTGATGAATCGATAAGACGCGAGGCAGCACCACACGTTTTACGTTGAAGTTTTGTTTATAAAAATCAATGGCTGCGACGTTGGTCGCTGATGCTTGCACTGAAAGGTGTAGTTCCAGATCGGGATATTTGCGAGCCGCGTACTCCAGAACTGCAATGTCTGCAACAATCAGCGCGTCCACACCCAATGCCGCTGCATTGTCTACCGCGTTCGTCCAGCGCTCAAAGCCATTGGGATGAGCGAAGGTATTCAACGCGACATGAATTTTTTTGTCGCGGTCGTGAACGTATTGCACCGCTTTTTCTAACTTTTTGCCGTTAAAGTTGAGGCCAGCAAAGTGACGGGCGTTGGTATCATCTTTGAAGCCAATGTAGACGGCATCGGCACCGCAATCAATCGCAGTTTTTAACGCAGGCAGGTTACCCGCGGGACACAAGAGTTCCATATGCTCACAATCATTGAGAATAAAAAGGTGTCCGCATTTTATGAAGAATTATGAATAGCGAAATTGACCTAAGTTAGGTTTAGCTCAATAAAGTCGATATTTACCCCTTGAGAGTAAGGATATCGAGTCGGGGTTAGTTCTTGTGACGACGATTCTGTACAAACAGCTCTTCAATTTCATGTTTTGGCTGTGGGCGATAAAAATGGAATCCTTGAATCGCATTACATTGAAGGTTAGAGAGCAAAGTAGCTTGCTGGTGGGTTTCCACCCCCTCGGCAACGACCGTCAAGTCGAGTGACTTACCCAGATTAATGATGTTTTCAATCACAGTGACCTGTTTAGGTAGCGTGTCGATATCGTTAATAAACGCGCGGTCGATTTTCAGCTCGTCGATAGGGAAGCGCGCTAAGTAGGAAAGGGAAGAGTAACCGGTACCAAAGTCATCGATAGAGAGGGCGAAGCCCAGTTTCTTAATCGCATTCAGCATTTGCAGTGTATGCTCGCTATCACTCATCACGGCACTTTCGGTTAGCTCGAAGGTAATGCAGCTTGGGTCAAGCTCGGTAGTGCGAAGTAACTTTTCCATAAAGTCGATCAGCTGTGGGTTACCAAATTGCTCGGGAGAGAGGTTGATAGCGACACGACCTGGCAGTATGCCTTGTTGTTTCCAACGTTTTACCGTATTGAAAACATCACGCATCACGACGCGTCCAAGGTGTTCGATTAACCCTGCACGCTCGGCGACAGGAATGAATGAACCTGGGCTAATGTAACCTTCGACAGGGTGTTTCCAACGAACGAGCGCTTCGGCACCGTTAATGCTGAAGTCACGCGCGTTAACCTTTGGTTGATACCACACTTCTAACCCGTTCTGCTGCAATGCTTTTTGCAGTTCGATTTCAAGCCACAAACGCATGCGCGCTTCTTTGTTCATCTGGTCGTTAAATTTGATCAGGCGATTTCGGCCACGATCTTTGGCTTCATACATCGCTGTATCAGCATTTTGTAGCAGGATTCGCGCATCTTGCCCGTCTTCAGGGTAACGAACGCTACCAATTGAGCACGCAAGGCGTTTACTGAAGTGGTGCAAGTCGAAAGGCTGGTTGATCAACGAGATAATGCGATCTGACAAAATTTCAGCCATGCGGGTATTTTCTGGTTCTGGCAGAATGACGCCAAACTCATCGCCACCCAAATGACCAATAATCGCTTGATTTGGCAGTAATCGTTTAAGACGGGCTGATACCTCTTGAATCACTTTATCGCCAATGTGGTGACCAAGTGAGTCATTAATATTTTTGAAGTTATCGATATCCAAATAGAACACCAGAAGCGGTGTTTGCTTTTTGATCAGCTGTTCCAAACGTTTGGTGAAGCCAAAGCGGTTGTACAGTTTGGTGAGCGAATCAATATGTATGTCTTCATTCGATGCAGAAGACAAATTCTTAGGTGTATCGTCAGCGTCTTGGATCAAGATGATTTGAGACTCGCTGCCTAATATCGCCGTGGAATCAGCGTGTAACTGAACTTTTCGTTCAAAGCCACATCTCGCGCTGGTTAAGCAAACAAAAGGCTTGTCAGAAATTAATGTACTCAAACGATGACTAAACACTTTCTTGCTGTTTTCATCGATGAATAAACGGCTGAGCTCTTCGCCTAGCAACTCATGGGGAGAGTTCAGTCCCAGAAGGCGTGCTGATGCAGGGTTGGCAGAGATGATAATGTCATCTTCGATAAGCAGCAGACCGTCAGGCAGTAGTTGTGTTAATTTAGCAAACTTACTTTCGGACTCCTCTAAGGAGCGTACGAGGATCTGCTTTTCTGAAGTATCCACAGCGTGAAAAACGACAAAGCGAATTTCGTTACCTTCAAAAACCGGTGACAGACTAAAGTGCAGGCTTGTTTCAAGGTCGGTTTCATCGAGGGTGATTTCGGCTTCGACATGCGTTCCTTTGAATGCACGCTGATAGTAAGGGGCCAGCTTTTTATAAAACTGCTCACCCAGTACCTGGCAATCGTTTAAGCCGATGATTTCCTCATGACTTAAACCTGCGATATCGCAGTAACGGTCACTTACCATTCGATAATTGTGTTTTTTATCAAGAATGGCAAAGAAGAAAGGGCTATTTGAGGTTAGCGTGGCAAACCAATGTTTTAATTGCTGGGAAGGCATTAGGGTATTACCGATCTCCAATGAGCCAGATTATTCGTCCGTGTATAAAAAGCGACACCCTGATAAGCCTGCGGCGGTCTACTATCAAGTCACAGTATCGCTTGCCATTAAAGGGCTCGCGGTTTTAACTTTACAGTCGACAATCACATGGATACGCTCAGATAACTATAACTTTGAAAATACGGTTGTAAAAGTGTTTATCCACCTGTTCGCATCAATAATACACGTAACTTCAAAAAAAGAAGCGTTAGTGAACAATAATCCACCAATCTAAAATAAGCACTTTATTGATACATAACAGTAATCTCATTGCCACGATTGCTTAATATAGGCAACCTAATGACAAAGTAACGGATAATGAACGTGTTAAACAAGATTCGCAGTCAACTAGTAAAGAACGCAGCTAACATTTTGCGTTCTCCAGTCCAGTTATTACCACAGCCAATTCAGCAAAAAGCATTGCTGGAGGGGCTAAAAATGGTGTTTAAAGAAGCCTTGGAAGATGGTGACTTTGAGTTCCTTGAAGACAAGTGGTTAAAAGTTGCGATTAAAGACTTGAACTTAGCATGGTACATCAGCTATCAAGACGAAAAATTAGTGGTAGCTGAAAAACCAGTTCAGGAAGATGTGAGTTTTAGTGGTAATCTAAACGACCTAGTACTGATTGCTGGTCGTAAAGAAGACCCTGACACACTGTTCTTCCAACGTCGCCTTTCAATTGAAGGCGATACTGAGCTTGGCTTAGAAGTGAAAAACTTAATGGACAGTGTCGACTTAGAGCAGTTACCGAAAGCAATGCAAGTCGCTTTGAATCAATTGGCTGATTTTGTTCAGAAAGGGGTTCAAGCGCCAGCACAACCAACCGGAGTAGCGAATGCTTATTCGAACTGAAGCCCCTGCGGACATTCTTACCATTGACCGCTTATTGAAACACGCCTTCCCGACGGAAGCTGAAGCTAAGCTTGTGATGCGTTTGCGCGAAAACAGCAAATTCACACTTTCCTTAGTCGCGTGTACAGATGAGGGAGAGGTGATAGGCCATGCTTTATTTAGCCCAGTGACCTTAAATGGTGAAGATTTGTCGTGGCAAGGGCTGGCGCCATTGGCTGTTCATGAAGATTACCGTCGCCAAGGCATCGCTGCAGAGTTGATCAAAGAAGGTTTTGATTCACTGCGTGATTTTGGCTATCCAGTGTGTGTGGTGTTGGGCGATCCTGATTATTACGCGCGCCAGGGCTTTCAATCATGCGACGAGATGGGATTCGAATGCGCTTGGGATGTTCCTAAAGGTGCATTTCGTATCGCAGAGTTGGTCGAAGGTCAATATGCCGGACGCTCCGGACGCATAGATTACGCGCCAGAGTTCTCTGAACTGTAAATGAAAGAAGCCCACTAACTCAGTGGGCTTCTTTCTTAGTTCATTGAAAACTGAGATAGGGAGATTAGGATGACTGGTCACTTTTCTTCTTACCCCAAACCTCTATTTTTGCTTTCTTACTTAGCCCTAAAACATTGAGTTTTCTGCTGCCCCAACTACTGTAAGTCATTTCAATCTGTTTTAGCTTCGCTTCTTTTGAGCCAGGAAGGCTCCATGCACGAGTCGATAATCCACTTGTTAGCACACCCATAGAGGTTAGCTTTTTCTCACTACCGTCCGTCATCAAGACTTTTAAGTCGTTAATGTCTACCGTGCCCTGCACACATTTCAGTTTAATTTTACTGAAGCTGCGATTTCGAAATAGGCTATTTGGTGTCACGGTATCCGTTTCTGTTTGGAATTTGACGGTTTTCGTTGCAATCAGCTCCCACTCATCGCTGCTATTAGCAAAAACACTCATGCTGGTGGCGGCTACCAGTGCGCAAAGCAGCAGTGTAGGTAAGAATTTCATAATGTACCTCATATGTTATACCTACGGTATGGCCATTGTCATAGGCAGAACAGTTCAATCATTCCAATGTATTGAGGTGTTCCTTGAAGTCCTTTAGGTATAATCACGATTATTTGTTAGGATTGCCCTCGTTCAAATAGGTGACGGAAAATGTCAATTAACGAGAAACAGTATTTACACGAAATGGGCATCAGCACATGGGAGCTGGTACACCCAGATAGATTGGCAGGTTACCAATCGCCAAAAATCGATTTGCAAAGTTCTTGCAAACTCCTGTTGATCTCTCCGGTATGTCCAGAGAATGAGACGGCGGTTTTGTTTGAAAACATCCTAAAGAGTATGAAGTTAACGCTTGACCAAGCGTTACATATTGAGCCAGAGCGATTTCCATTACTTGGCCAGCACGAGCTTGAGTGGGTTTGGTTTGCTGGGTGTGAAGCCGAAGTATTGCCTGACACTAAACCGCTGACATCGCCATTGTTGCAAGATGTGGATGGGAATACCCAACAAAAACGTGCACTTTGGCAACAGATTTGTTCTTACAACAATTCGAGCAAATAAGCATTAATCCCCGTTTTACTGCAATTGGTATTGCACATGAACCCCTAGGTAAATAATGACAACTAAAATCTTACCAATGTGCGCTGAGCACTTAGATCAAGTTTGGCAAATTGAGCAGCAAGCACACTCGCATCCGTGGGCAGAGTCTTTGGTACGTGATTTATCCAGCCGTGGAGCATGTCATCATGTGATGCTCGATGGCGAGATGGTGATTGGCTACTTCTATGCGCAGAATATTGTCGGTGAAGTTACGTTGCTGAATATTGCTATCGCGCCGCATCTTCAGGGTAAAGGCTATGGTCAAAAACTGTTGGATGCGTTCTTAGAACATTGTGAGCAATCAAAAGCGGAGAGTGCTTGGCTTGAGGTGCGAGAGAGTAATAAGCCTGCTATTTATATTTATGAACAAGCTGGATTCAATGAAGTTGATCGACGTCATAATTATTACCCTGCGAAAACTGGCACGGGAAAAGAAGATGCGATCATCATGAGTTATCTCTTCTTTCACTAACGTTAACGCATCCCATAAGGGAAGTCGCCCCTAAAGCGATCAGTTGCCCCTGAGGCAATAATAAGCGAGAATACCGCGCAATATTGAATCTAAAAAGCGTGTTTGCTTTTCGAGCAAGCATTCAGACATCAAAGAAGACCAGTTTCATGTCAAATACTCCTTTTCTAAGCGAAGTGTCTAAACGTAGAACGTTCGCTATTATTTCTCACCCGGATGCGGGTAAAACCACCATTACTGAAAAAGTCCTTTTATTCGGAAACGCGATTCAAAAAGCAGGTACGGTTAAAGGTCGTGGTAATGCACAGCACGCAAAATCAGACTGGATGGAAATGGAAAAGGAACGTGGTATCTCGGTAACCACGTCTGTGATGCAGTTCCCTTACAATGATTGCCTGGTAAACCTACTTGATACTCCTGGACACGAAGACTTCTCGGAAGATACATATCGTACTCTAACGGCAGTCGACTCGTGTTTGATGGTTATCGATGCTGCGAAAGGTGTCGAGGATCGTACTCGTAAGTTGATGGAAGTAACCCGTCTACGTGATACGCCAATCGTGACCTTTATGAACAAACTTGACCGTGACGTTCGTGATCCAATGGAAGTATTGGACGAAGTAGAAAACGAACTGGGCATGATGTGTGCGCCTATCACGTGGCCAATCGGCTGTGGTAAAGAGTTTAAAGGTGTGTACCACATTCACCGTGATGAAACGATTTTATACGAATCTGGTCACGGTCATGAGATTCAAGAAGTTCGAATCATCAAAGGTCTAGATAACCCAGAGCTTGATGAAAAAGTCGGTGCAGGCCTTGCGGAAAGTGTTCGAGAAGAGCTTGAGCTTGTTATGGGTGCTTGCCCTGAGTTTGATTTGGAAATGTTCTTAACAGGTGACCTGACGCCAGTTTACTTCGGTACCGCATTAGGTAACTTCGGTGTAGACCACATGCTAGACGGTCTAACAGAGTGGGCACCAGCACCGAAAACGCGTCAAGCGGTTGAGCGTGAAGTTGAAGCGACAGAAGAGAAGTTCTCTGGTTTCGTATTCAAGATCCAAGCAAACATGGACCCGAAACACCGTGACCGTATCGCATTCATGCGTATTGTATCGGGTACTTACACGCAGGGTATGAAGATGAACCACGTTCGTCTTGGCAAGCAGGTGAGTATCTCTGATGCAGTAACCTTTATGGCGGGTGACCGTTCACGCGCAGAACACGCTTACGCGGGTGATATCATTGGTCTGCATAACCACGGTACTATCCAGATTGGTGATACCTTTACTCAAGGTGAGTCACTGAAGTTCTCTGGTATTCCGAACTTCGCCCCAGAACTGTTCCGTCGTATTCGCCTGAAAGATCCACTAAAGCAGAAACAGCTACTAAAAGGCTTGGTGCAACTATCAGAAGAAGGTGCGGTACAGGTATTCCGTCCACTACAAAACAACGACCTGATCGTTGGTGCCGTTGGTGTACTTCAGTTCGATGTTGTTGTGGCTCGTTTGAAGTCTGAATATAACGTTGAAGCGATTTATGAAGGCATTAACGTTGCGACTGCGCGTTGGGTTGAGTGTGATGATGCGAAGAAACTGGATGAGTTCCAACGTAAGAACCAAGCAAATTTAGCATTGGATGGTGGTGATAACCTAACGTATATTGCGCCAACAATGGTTAACTTAAACTTGGCGAAAGAGCGTTTCCCTGATATTGATTTCCGTGCGACGCGTGAGCACTAATCAAAAAGCGGTTTGGGTTAGCTTTAACGCAAACTAGATTTTAAAACGCCCTTGGCTATAAACTTAGCCAAGGGCGTTTTTTATAAGGATGAGATATGAACTGGTTTAAACGAGGATTGAAGCGTTACGACGACTGGTGCAAGGAGATGGGGCTAACCCCTGATCAAAAACGCAGCTGCGTTCCGTATCGAAAAGATCCTGCCCATCAAAATGAAGAGAACAGTGAAGCTCTACTATTTTCTGATTCTCAGTTTGTCGGTACAGATAAAAAGTCTCAAGATGAAGCTCTTTGATACCCATTGTCACTTTGACTTTGATGTATTCCAAGGTGACTTTGCACATCAACTTCAGCTAGCTCAAACGCAAGGCGTGACAAGAATTCTGATTCCTTCAGTGGGACCTCAAAACTGGGCTCGTATTCAAACCTTGGCAGATCAACATGCCAATTTGTATTACGCCCTTGGGTTTCATCCGTATTTTCTTGAAGATAACGTCGAGCAGCACTTTGCTGAGTTGGAACATTATCTAAAACAAAATGTTCCCCAGTGCGTGGCAATAGGAGAGTGTGGGCTAGATTTTGCCATTGATGTTGACCCACAGTTGCAAGAAAAGACACTTGAAGTTCAATTTGAACTGGCTAGACGCTTCGAACTCCCAGTTATTTTACATAGCCGAAAAGCGCACAATCGCCTTATTCAAATAGTTAAAGCGGCGAAGCTCCCTCGGGGCGGTGTGCTACATGCTTTCTCTGGGAGTTATCAGCAAGCAATGGAGTGGGTCAAATTAGGTTTTTTTATCGGTGTAGGAGGAACCATCACCTACCCAAGAGCGAAGAAAACGCGCGACGCAATTCAAAAATTACCACTCAAACATCTCGTGATCGAAACAGATGCACCGGATATGCCTATACTTGGGTATCAAGGGGAGTCGAATCACCCAGCCAAACTCATTCACGTCTTTAATGAGCTCGTAGAGTTGCATAACGGCTCAAAGCAATCGATTGCCTCTCAGTTATGGAAAAATAGCAATTTTGCTTTCTCGATATGTGAATAAAATCTAAAGATGTGGTTTGAAATAGAAAACGTTTTCCTGCTTATTGTGAATTAACTCACAAAGCTGGCTGAATCAATCATGAATCTTATAGGAAAGTGTGAGGCTGGCATTACTTTAATTGATTCTGCATGAGTATAATTGCTCCCGCTTTATAGCTCCATTTTGTAACACGCCAATAAATAACTTATAAGGAAGTCATAAACTATGAGCCTGTTTATGAGCCTAATCGGTATGGTAGTGCTTCTTGCGATTGCAGTGGCATTTTCTAATAACCGAAAAGCTATCAATCTAAGAACTGTGGGTGGCGCATTCGCTATCCAATTCGCATTAGGTGCATTTGTTCTGTATGTACCTTGGGGCCGTGATCTACTAAACGGTTTCTCTTCAGGTGTTTCTAACGTTATCAACTACGGTAACGATGGTTCATCATTCCTGTTCGGTGGTCTTGTTTCTGACAAGATGTTCGAAGTATTCGGCGGCGGCGGTTTCATCTTCGCATTCCGTGTTCTTCCTACACTGATCTTCTTCTCTGCACTGATTTCAGTTCTTTACTACATTGGCGTTATGCAATGGGTTATCAAGATTCTTGGTGGCGCACTACAAAAAGCGCTGGGCACTTCACGTGCGGAATCAATGTCAGCAGCAGCAAACATTTTCGTAGGTCAAACAGAAGCACCTCTAGTTGTTCGTCCATTCGTTCCAAAAATGACTCAATCAGAGCTATTCGCGGTAATGTGTGGTGGTCTAGCTTCTGTTGCTGGTGGTGTACTAGCGGGCTACGCTTCAATGGGTGTTCCACTAGAGTACCTAGTAGCGGCATCATTTATGGCTGCACCAGGTGGCCTACTATTCGCTAAAATCCTTCACCCAGAGACTGACCAGCCTCACGAAAGTATCGAAGAAGCGATGGACGGCGGCGACGACAAACCAGTAAACGTAATCGACGCAGCAGCGGGCGGTGCGGCTTCTGGTCTACAACTTGCGCTTAACGTAGGTGCGATGCTAATCGCATTCGTTGGTCTAATCGCGCTGATCAACGGTATGCTAGGTGGCATCGGTGGTTGGTTCGGCATGCCAGAACTAACGCTAGAGCTAATCCTAGGTTACGCATTCTCTCCACTAGCATTCCTAATCGGTGTTCCATGGGCTGAAGCAGTAACTGCTGGTTCATTCATCGGTCAGAAAATCGTAGTGAACGAATTCGTTGCTTACTTGAACTTCACACCATACCTAGGTGAAAACGCTCAAGTAATCGCGGCAACTGGTGAAGTAATGTCTGAGAAGACAACAGCTATCATCTCATTCGCACTATGTGGTTTCGCGAACCTTTCTTCTATCGCGATTCTACTTGGTGGTCTAGGTAGCCTTGCACCAAACCGTCGTAGTGACATTGCTCGCATGGGTGTTAAAGCTGTTCTTGCAGGTACGTTGTCTAACCTTATGGCAGCGACAATTGCAGGCTTCTGCTTAAGCCTTGCAGCACTATAATTAGAATCGGTTCTTAATATATAGACGCCGTTTTACATCATGCCCTGTAGCAAGAGATTGCTGCGGGGCATTTTTCGTTTTTCGGGCTCTAAAATCTCACCGGGTGCCGGACTCAGTCTATGAGTTACGCAGCCGATGGAATAGGGGCTAGGAAATTTTGAGATACAAACCGTTTGCGCTCTATTTGGTGCTACAGTTTTGCGGTGAAACTCTATAATGTATTAATCACAGGATAGTGGTTAAGGTTGATACTTAATCACGTAATGAATATTACATAATCGATGGGCAAATGACTTGCCCAGCAATATCAGATCTAATAGGCGTTTTGCTGTGTGATGTGATATTAAAGACACCGCAATCATAGATTGTTGTGCCATAGGCCAAACTGGTACTGTGCGGTGACAAGGATAGCAATTGGCATATGAAATTTTCGCTGTATATGCCGAGTCTTCAGGGAACCAAGTCCGTTCATTAATAGACTGTTTAGCCATTTACTCACATTGTCTCGACTTGTTGATTATAGTTAGAGACGTGATGTAAGGCTGAGTAGTGAATTTTTTGAATATTGATCGGAGATAGAAATGAGCGATTTAAAAGCAGCAGCGCTACGTGCACTTAAACTTATGGACCTAACTACGTTGAATGACGATGACACTGATGCAAAAGTGATCTCATTATGTCATGACGCGAAAACAGCAGTAGGCAACACAGCTGCAATTTGTATTTACCCTCGCTTTATTCCTATTGCTAAGAAGACACTTCGTGAGCAAGGTACGCCAGAGGTTCGCATTGCAACAGTAACGAACTTCCCACACGGTAACGACGACATCGAAATCGCTGTTGCTGAAACAAAAGCGGCGGTTGCTTACGGTGCAGACGAAGTTGACGTTGTTTTCCCATACCGCGCGCTAATGGCGGGTGATGAGAAAGTAGGCTTCGAACTAGTTAAGCAATGTAAAGAGGCTTGTGGTGATATTCTTCTTAAAGTGATCATCGAAACGGGTGAACTAAAAGAAGAAGCACTAATCAAGAAAGCATCTCAAATCTGTATTGAAGCAGGTGCTGACTTCATTAAAACTTCAACTGGTAAAGTGCCAGTAAACGCAACACCAGAATATGCACGCATGATGCTTGAAGTGATTCGCGACATGGGTGTTGCAGAAACTGTTGGTTTCAAGCCAGCAGGTGGTGTGCGCACTGCTGAAGACGCAGCTGCATACCTAGCAATGGCTGACGAAATCCTAGGTGACAACTGGGTTGATGCCCGTCACTACCGTTTCGGTGCGTCTAGCCTGCTAACTAACCTACTAAATACATTAGAAGTGACAGACGAAACTGCTGATCCAGCAGCGTACTAATCCCAATAATATGTCTGAACGGTAGCACCTAAACGGGTGCTACCAAACCTCTTCTATCCTACTTAACCATGGCTCACTGAGAGCATGGGAGGCACTAATGTATTTACCACAAGAAATCATTCGTAAAAAACGTGACGGTGAAGTACTTACCGCAGACGAAATCAACTTCTTTATTCAAGGCGTAGCAAATAACACCGTATCTGAAGGTCAGATCGCGGCGTTTGCTATGACGATTTTCTTCAATGAAATGACCATGGATGAGCGCATCGCCCTAACGTGTGCAATGCGTGATTCGGGCATGGTTATCGACTGGAGCCACATGAACTTTGGTGGCCCAATTGTCGACAAACACTCTACCGGCGGTGTGGGTGACGTAACGTCTTTGATGCTTGGCCCTATGGTGGCAGCATGCGGCGGTTTCGTACCAATGATCTCTGGCCGTGGTCTTGGCCACACAGGCGGTACGCTAGATAAGCTTGAGTCTATTCCAGGCTACAACATCACACCAAGCAACGATGTGTTTGGGCAAGTAACTAAAGACGCTGGCGTGGCGATCATCGGTCAAACTGGTGACCTTGCTCCAGCGGATAAGCGTGTTTACGCGACTCGTGATATTACCGCAACCGTAGACAACATTTCTCTGATCACTGCTTCCATTCTTTCTAAGAAATTGGCGGCGGGTCTGGAGTCGCTAGTGATGGACGTTAAAGTCGGCTCTGGTGCATTCATGCCAACTTACGAAGCGTCTGAAGAGCTAGCGAAATCAATCGTTGCAGTAGCAAACGGTGCGGGTACTAAGACCACTGCAATCCTGACAGACATGAACCAAGTATTGGCCTCTTCGGCAGGTAATGCGGTGGAAGTTCGTGAAGCGGTTCGTTTCCTAACTGGTGAATACCGTAACCCACGCCTACTTGAAGTCACCATGGCTTCTTGTGCAGAAATGCTGGTACTTGGCAAACTGGCTGAGAACACAGAAGACGCACGTGCGAAGTTGATGGAAGCGCTAGACAACGGTAAAGCAGCAGCATGCTTCGGCAAGATGGTTGCGGGTCTTGGCGGCCCAGCAGACTTCGTAGAAAACTACGATAACTACCTAGAAAAAGCGGAAATCATCAAGCCTGTTTACGCGACGGAAACGGGCATTGTTTCAGCAATGGACACGCGTGCGATTGGCATGGCTGTCGTTGCTATGGGTGGTGGTCGCCGTGTTGCTACTGATGAAATCGACTATGCCGTAGGTTTCGACGAGTTCATCCGCTTGGGTGAAGTTGCAGATAGCGATAAACCTCTTGCCGTTATCCACGCTCGCAGTGAAGAGCAGTGGGAAGAAGCGGCAAAAGCACTGCGCAGTGCAATCAAAGTAGGTGGTGAGTACACACCAACTCCAGAGGTTTACCGCCAAATTCGTGCAGAAGATATTTAATAGAACAAGTAATTACACAAGGCCTACTCAACCATAATAAAAAGCCGAGTGGGCCTAAGGAACGAGCAATGAAAAGAGCATTTATTTTAGTACTAGACTCATTCGGTATTGGTGCAACCGCTGACGCTGAGAAATTTGGTGATGTAGGTTCAGACACACTAGGCCACATCGCAGAACAATGCGAAAAAGGCTTAGCAGATAACGACCAACGTCAAGGCGCACTACGCCTTCCAAACCTATCTAAGTTAGGTTTGGCAATGGCACATAAAGAGTCAACAGGTCGCTTCGCACCTGGCCTAGACGCAGATGCAGAAATCATTGGTGCGTACGGTCACGCCGCAGAGCTTTCTTCTGGTAAAGATACGCCGTCTGGTCACTGGGAAATCGCAGGTGTTCCTGTTCTGTTTGACTGGGGTTACTTCACAGACAAATCAAACAGCTTCCCTAAAGAGCTGACGGATCGCATCCTTGAGCGCGCGGGTCTTGACGGTTTCCTAGGTAACTGCCACGCATCTGGTACTCAAGTTCTTGATGACTTGGGTGAAGAGCATATGAAGACTGGGCAGCCAATCTTCTACACCTCTGCGGACTCTGTATTCCAAATCGCCTGTCACGAAGAGACATTCGGTCTAGACCGTCTACTAGAGCTTTGCCAAATTGCACGTGAAGAACTAGAAGATTACAACATCGGCCGTGTAATCGCGCGCCCATTCATTGGCCCGGGTAAAGGTCAATTTGAGCGTACGGGTAACCGTCGTGACCTATCTGTAGAGCCACCATCAGCGACTATCTTACAAAAGTTAGTTGATGAGAAGGGCGGTCAGGTTCATTCCATCGGTAAGATTTCAGATATTTATGCTGGTTGCGGGATCACTAAGAAAACCAAAGCAACAGGCATTCCAGCACTATTTGAAGCAACGAAAGAAGCGATCAAAGAAGCGGGTGATAACACCATCGTATTCACTAACTTCGTTGACTTCGATTCTGCTTACGGCCACCGCCGTGATGTAGCGGGTTACGCTGCGGCGCTTGAGTACTTTGATGGTCGCATCAACGAAGTGCTTGAACTGATGGGTGAAGATGACGTGCTTATCCTAACAGCAGACCACGGCTGTGACCCAACATGGCCAGGCACTGACCATACTCGTGAGCACATCCCAGTATTGGTTTACGGCCAAAAAGTGCCAGCAGGCTCTCTTGGCCGCCGCGAAACATTCGCAGACATTGGCCAAACATTGGCGAGCTACTTCGGTACTTCTCCAATGGATTACGGTAAGAATTTCCTATAATTAGGATATTGAAAACTAGGAGCTGAATGCTCCTAGTTTTATGTTTGCAGTATGCAAGTACTGCTTGTCGGAAATGAGAATACTCTGGCTTATATCGCCTTAAGCGCGGAGCGCTAGAGAAAGGTTAAGGAAAAGAAAATGGCAACTCCACATATCAATGCTGAAATGGGTGCATTCGCAGACGTCGTACTGATGCCGGGTGACCCGCTACGTGCAAAATACATCGCAGAAACCTTCCTTGAAGACGTTGTGCAAGTGTGTGATGTGCGTAATATGTTCGGTTACACAGGCACATACAAAGGTCGTAAGATCTCGGTTATGGGCCACGGTATGGGTATCCCATCATGCTCGATTTACGCAACGGAGCTAATTAAAGACTTCGGCGTGAAGAAAATTATCCGTGTTGGTAGCTGTGGCGCAGTAAACGAAGACATCAAAGTGCGTGATGTTGTGATCGGCATGGGCGCGTGTACGGATTCTAAAGTGAACCGTATCCGTTTTAAAGGTCATGACTTTGCAGCAATCGCAGACTACAAAATGGTTCGCGCGGCAGAAGACGCAGCAAAAGCACGTGGCATTGATGTGAAAGTCGGTAACCTATTTTCAGCGGAGCTTTTCTACACGCCAGATCCAGAAATGTTCGACGTAATGGACAAGTACGGCATTGTTGGTGTTGAAATGGAAGCGGCGGGTATTTACGGCGTAGCGGCAGAATACGGTGCAAAAGCTCTGACAATCTGTACGGTTTCAGATCACATCAAAACGGGTGAGCAAACAACTTCTGATGAGCGTCAAACAACATTCAACGACATGATGCTAATCGCACTAGATTCAGTATTGCTAGGCGACGAAGAATAAGCGACAAAGAGTCATCTTAGTTTCTTGACATTAAGAACTAAAAGAACAGCCCGCACAATGCGGGCTGTTTTTGTATTAGATGTTGATTACCGACTGACTATTTGGTTAGCAGTAGGTTTTGCGCTTTTTTACGGCGGATAGGCTGTCTACGTAAAATCATAATGAATAACATGCCGCACACAAAACTCATTAGCACCATCATGTACATGTAGCGATCACTCTTACGATAGTGGTGGTCAGAAATCGCGGTTACACGACCTGTCTCAAAGGTAACGCGAACAAAACCGATGAGTGCTTCATCGGCAAATACTGGTTCAACCAACTGCTGGCGGCCAATGGAAGCTGTTGCCAAGGGCGTGTCTAAGCCTAAAACTTCGCGTACCGATAGCGCATCTTCACTAGACGCTAAACGTACGCCTTGTGCATCATATATTGTCGCATCAAACACCAAACGGTCTTGTGCTAGCTGGTTTGTCAGCTTAAGTAAGCGTTCTTGATCTTTGGTCAAAATCATTTCACTGGCAGAAAGAGACGCCTGTGAAATCAAAACTTTGGTGAGTGTCTCAAGCTGCTGTGCTTGAATTTTCTCGTTGCCCTTACTGATCACAACACTGTTTTTGATCGTGATAAACAACATCACACACAGTAGGATTAGTGCCAGAATTCTTAGGGCATTCCTTACTGAGAACAAGGATTCACTCATGCTCTTTACTCATCCATTTAAAATAAAACAAAGACTTGCCTTTTTAGTTTGTTGAGGTAACGTTTTAGCAAAGTCATAAGGGATTATATACATGGACGCGTCAAAAAGCTTGCCTATCAGAAAACATACGACACTTTTAAAACGATTACCCGAGACTCGATTTGCCTCCCAACTAGATAAAGCAAAAGCAAACTGGATAGTGTTTGCAGAATACCTTTCGCCACGTCATTTTGAAGACATTGATTTCTTCACAGGTGTCTACAACCCCGTGTTAGAAACGTGGAAAGTTGGCCAATATGAAGTCGCCTTGATGGCAGGAGAGTTGACCCCTCAACACGAAACGATCTTACAAAGCCTCAACTTGGATTACGCCTCGCTTAATGAAGTTCCAGATCTCTCAACCCAAGGTTTGATTGTATTTGACATGGACTCAACGGCAATCCAGATAGAGTGTATTGATGAAATCGCAAAATTGGCCGGAGTCGGGGATGAGGTGGCAGAAGTTACTGAACGTGCGATGCAAGGAGAACTGGATTTTGAGCAAAGTTTGCGTCAACGCGTAGGCAAGCTCAAAGGTGCGGATGAATCAATTCTTGAACAAGTTCGTTCCCAATTGCCATTTATGCCGGACTTTGAAGCGTTAATCGCAACGTTAAAAGCACTAGGCTGGAAAACAGCGATTGCTTCCGGTGGTTTTACTTACTTCTCGGACTATATCAAAGATAAAGTCGATTTAGATTTTGCTCGCTCTAATCAGTTGGAAATCATTAATGGTAAGCTCACGGGGAACGTACTTGGCGATGTGGTTACCGCGCAGATGAAGTCAGATATCCTGGTGGAGTTGGCGGATGAATACGAAATTGAGCAGCACAACACGGTTGCTGTCGGTGATGGCGCTAACGATCTTGTGATGATGTCGGTGGCGGGCTTAGGTATCGCGTACCACGCAAAACCTAAAGTGGAAGCTCAAGCGCAATCTGCGATTCGCTTTGCAGGCTTAGGCGGTGTGCTCTGTATTTTATCTGGTGCACTGGTGAAGCAGCAAAAGGTCAGCTGGAAAGCAAAACCTTAATTTATCCATTCAAAAACACCGCCTTTCTGGCGGTGTTTTTCGTTGACTTAGTATGGCTCTAAATTTACTCGGTTAACTCCAATCTAATTACAACCTCTTCCGTAATGTCTTCAAACTCACTGTAACCGACCAAAGCGGTCAGCTCCTTTTCTAATTTGCTCGCTTGATGTACACCAAATTGGGTTAAGTCACTTAAATCTTGTTGCAGCAACGATGTCATCGGATCGAAAATTGGGGCTGTAGATAAGCGAATTACGTAGAAGTCACCCATCATTCGCGCTTTCTTTATAAATTGAATCCGTTCTTTTACGCTGTTGAACTCTTGATGAAGCTTAGACTCAATGCCTGTAATTTTATTGCCGACTTTGGCTGCGCTAATGTAGATATCCTGATGCCTTGCTTGAGCTCCCTCTACACGCTTTATCGGCTCTGCGATTAATGTGCTTGTTCGACCTTTAAAGATAGGTTCAAGTGACAACAATTGATCGTGCCCAAGGCGTGCAAAAAGCTCAATGTGCTTAGGTAGCGGCAAATTCACCCCAATAACGGGGGTTTTGATTGAAGACGACGTAGTTTTACTGATAAAAATGGGTGTGCTCAGAGTTCGAGAGAGCAACATGCTGTGCAGTCTTTCAAGTAACGCATTACTCGGTAGCATCTCTTTTTGCGGGATCAACTTATCTTGATTGTGCTCGATAATGCTGTTGAAAAAGGCGATCACTTTAATGGTGTGGCTGCTTTCATCAATAACTAGCTGTACGCTACAGCCATCTGGGCTAACACGAATTACGCGGTATGGCACCGACGTTAAAGGCAGCTTTTTGTCGTAGAGCTGTAACTCTCGGAAGTTGATCTGAACCTCTTGCCCAGAGCGCAACATGGTAGGTTCGTCCAGTTTAATGCCGAGCCCTCGCTTTGAAATATCGACGGTGCTGCCGATCGCTGTGACGGGCCCAGAACGTAGTTCTATTGGGGTCTTAAATCGGTAACGTGGCTCTTTACGACGAGACTTGGCATCAAAATAAATGCCTTTCGGGTTGCCTATAACTCTTCTCGGATGGCGAAATGCATTTAACGTATTTGCGGGTAAGCGCGGCTTTTCAGTGAGCAGATAATCCTGCCCTGATTTTTCGTCAGCAATTTCTTGCAAGATGCCAATGTGAGTCAATGATTGGGACGTTTCAGCTAACTCCGGAGAGAAAGCGGCTAAGTCTTCCTGTTCTTGCTCTGACAGTTCAAATATCGAAATTCTAAACGCGCGCCAACTTTCACGTTTAGCACCTAAATGCCAAAATAGCTGGCGTTGTTCACGAGTGGCCTCAGGACGAAGCATCGAATAGAAATAGGTTCGGTTTTCGTGCTCGTGAGTAAATGAATAAAGGACATTGGTGGTGCCTTTAACGCCAGGTTTAATGAGTGACGCGACTCGCTTCTCATTAAATAAGGATCCAAACATTTGCTGGTTCCTTTCATCATGCCAGTACTGCCAAAGCTTTTGATTGTTTGGCGTCAACATAGCGAGTTTCAGCTCACTGCCATCAAAGAATAGAGGTAAGCTGCTGGTGTGCTTAAGCGCGATGTGCTCATAACCACGAGTTCGAGCTCGAATGATCTTATCTTGATTATCGTGACGAGCTCTTTTCGCTGCGCTGTTGAGCGCTTCATCGATCACTCGAGTAACGACATTGGTTTCAGTTAAACGTATGGTTCTGAGGTATCGAACTGAGTCATTCTCGTAACAGTCATCAACCGCAAGTATGCGGTACGCCAGCGGTTTCTCTATTCCGGCAACCTGAGATTTGCTGGCAAATTCAGTAAACGTGACCTGAATAATCTCCCCAAGGTTATATTTAAACGCACTTGGGACTTTGAACTTTGCGCCAGAGCAGGATAAGTCAATGCTTAACCCATGCAGAAGTTGCCCTTTAGAGCGGCAAATCTCGACTTGAGATTGGACTTTCAAGCGCTTTTCTTGGCGCTTTAAGTCATAGCCGAGGTGAACAGGCTCCGCTAAGAAAGGGCTTTTAGGATCCGTTAACGATTGCGTTTTTTGTTGAGTAAGACGTTTGCTCATTACGCGAAAGTTATTCCGCGTGTTGACCAAAGCTTCCCACATTCCCTCAGTGTAGCCGCCAAACTTTTTGATGTTTTTATGGTAAGCGTTGAAAGCAACGTCATCTAACCAATGTGGAATACCATCCAAAATATACTCGCGACATTCACCTTGGACGCGACCGCGCAGATCGATGCTTTTTTTGCACGGAGCCATCAAGCGGTTAAGTTCCATTTTCACTAAGATTTTGGCCGAAGGCGGCTCTTCCTCGGTCAATTGGCCAAGGACAAAGTCAAAGTCATCCGAACCGTAAACGGGAATGAGTCGTTCTGCGATCGAGAGAATTTCAGATTGCTGCATTATTTCTGTTAGAGTATGTCGTTACTTTAAATTGTATCGGCTAAGCGAAGTAAAACTTAAGTATATCAATAGTTCATTTCAGTTAAGGTCTGACTTGGCTGTGCTTAGTCACATTTGTAGAAAAAATCGAGGCATCATGGCGAAAGCAAAACGAGCGTATGTTTGTAATGATTGTGGCGCGGATTTTCCCCGTTGGCAGGGGCAGTGTAACGCATGTGGTTCGTGGAATACGATAACAGAAGTCCGTATCGCTGCATCGCCAACGGTTGCTCGTAATGAACGTTTATCCGGCTACGCGGGCTCCGCAACAGAAGCTACAGTTCAAACGTTATCCGAAATTGATCTGCAGGAAGTGCCACGCTTCACAAGTGGGTTTAAAGAACTTGACCGCGTATTAGGTGGGGGCGTTGTACCCGGCGCCGCTATTTTGATTGGTGGTAACCCTGGCGCTGGTAAATCCACCTTGCTGCTGCAAACCATGTGTAGTTTGTCTGCGCAAATGCCAACGCTCTATGTAACAGGTGAAGAATCGTTGCAGCAGGTAGCAATGCGTGCTTCTCGACTAGGGTTGCCGAAAGATCATTTAAAAATGCTATCGGAAACGAACGTCGACAAAATTTGCCAAATTGCTGAAAAAGAGCAACCTCGCATTATGGTGATTGACTCGATTCAGGTAATGCACGTTTCAGATGTTCAATCGTCACCGGGCAGTGTTGCTCAAGTACGTGAATCTGCGACAGCTCTGACACGATACGCAAAACAGAATAACGTCGCGGTATTTATTGTTGGTCACGTAACAAAAGATGGTACCCTTGCGGGCCCTAAAGTTCTTGAGCACATTATAGACTGTTCAGTGCTGCTTGATGGTGGTACTGATAGCCGCTTTCGCACATTGCGTAGTCATAAAAACCGCTTTGGCGCTGTGAATGAGCTCGGTGTTTTTGCAATGACAGGCCAAGGGTTGAAAGAAGTGAGTAACCCATCCGCGATTTTCCTTTCTCGTGGTGAAGAAGAAACATCAGGTTCTTCTGTTATGGTGGTTTGGGAAGGTACGCGTCCTCTATTAGTAGAGATTCAAGCGTTGGTGGATTACTCGCAATTGGCAAACCCTCGCCGTGTTGCGGTCGGTTTGGAGCAGAACCGCTTATCACTTTTGCTCGCTGTGTTGCATAAGCATGGTGGCTTACAAATGGCAGACCAAGATGTCTTTGTTAATGTGGTTGGCGGTGTTAAGGTGACGGAGACGAGTGCCGATCTTGCGTTAGTTATGGCGCTTTTATCGAGTTTTCGTGACCGTCCACTACCCAAAGATGTGGTTATTTTTGGTGAGGTCGGGCTTGCAGGCGAAATCCGTCCTGTGCCAAGTGGGCAAGAACGTTTGAATGAAGCGTTCAAACATGGTTTCAAGAAAGCCATTGTGCCTGCAGCAAACATGCCGAAAGGCGGCATTCCTGGCATGCAAATTCACGGCGTTAAGAAATTGTCGGAAGCTATAGAGGCTTTTGACGAGCTGTAATGCTCATAAGAATGGTATTTGTGTAATCACAAACTGTTCTATCCGTCCTCAATAAAATGCGAATAAAGTACATAAATTGCTGTGTTTGACTATGCTTTGGGGACGGAAATTTCACGTTAAAATTTTTTTTCTTCCATCCGCACGCAAGGGTATCAGTATTGACAGAATGTGATATACTCTGCGCGCACTTTATACCTTATTAACAGAGTAAGACAATGACTGATTTATCAAAATACAGAAACATTGGTATTTTTGCTCACGTAGACGCGGGTAAAACTACCTCTACAGAGCGTATCCTAAAGCTAACTGGTAAGATCCATAAGATCGGTGATACACACGACGGTTCAACTACAACTGACTTCATGGAGCAGGAAGCTGAACGTGGTATCACAATCCAGTCTGCAGCAACAACTTGTTTCTGGAACGATCACCGTCTAAACATCATCGATACTCCTGGACACGTTGACTTCACTATCGAAGTTTACCGTTCTCTAAAAGTACTTGACGGTGGTATCGGTGTATTCTGTGGTTCTGGTGGTGTTGAGCCTCAGTCAGAAACTAACTGGCGTTACGCTGACGAATCACACGTATCACGTCTGATCTTCGTTAACAAACTAGACCGTATGGGCGCAGATTTCTACAAAGTTGTAGATCAAGTACAAAACGTACTAGGTGCTACACCTCTAGTTATGACTCTACCTATCGGTATCGAAGAAGATTTCGTAGGTGTTGTAGACGTACTAAGCCAACAAGCTTACGTATGGGATGAGTCTGGCCAGCCAGAGAACTACGAAGTTCAAGATATTCCAGCAGACATGGTAGAAAAAGCTGCTGAATACCGTGAAATGCTAATCGAAACTGCTCTAGAGCAAGACGAAGATCTAATGATGGCTTACCTAGAAGAAGGCGAAGAGCCATCTCTAGAAGACATCAAACGTTGTATCCGTAAAGGTACTCGTGATCTAGCATTCTTCCCAACTTACTGTGGTTCAGCGTACAAGAACAAAGGTATCCAACTTATTCTTGACGCGGTAATTGATTACCTACCATCTCCAACAGAAGTTGATCCACAGCCTCTAACTGATTCAGAGACTGGTGAGCCAACTGGTGAAGTTGCGACTGTATCTGCAGACGAGCCACTACGTGCGCTTGCATTTAAGATCATGGACGACCGTTTTGGTGCTCTAACCTTTATCCGCATCTACTCTGGTAAGATGAAGAAAGGTGACACAGTACTTAACTCTGCAACTGGTAAAACAGAGCGTATCGGCCGTATGGTTGAGATGCACGCAGACGAGCGTAACGAGATCGATTCAGCACAAGCTGGTGACATCATCGCTGTAGTTGGTATGAAGAACGTTCAAACTGGTCACACTCTATGTGATCCTAAGCACGAATGTACTCTTGAGCCAATGATCTTCCCAGATCCAGTAATCTCTATCGCAGTTAAGCCTAAAGATAAAGGCGGTTCTGAGAAGATGGGTATCGCGATCGGTAAAATGGTTGCAGAAGATCCATCATTCCAAGTTGAGACTGATGAAGATTCAGGCGAAACTATCCTGAAAGGTATGGGTGAACTTCACCTAGACATCAAGGTAGATATCCTTAAGCGTACTTACGGCGTTGAGCTAGAAGTTGGTGCTCCACAGGTTGCTTACCGTGAAACTATCACTCAAGCAATCGAAGACAGCTACACGCACAAGAAACAGTCTGGTGGTTCTGGTCAGTTCGGTAAGATCGATTACCGTATCAAACCAGGTGAGCCAAACTCTGGCTTCACGTTCAAGTCAACAGTTGTTGGTGGTAACGTACCTAAAGAATTCTGGCCTGCAGTTGAGAAAGGCTTTGCGTCAATGATGGAGCACGGTGTTCTAGCTGGCTTCCCTACTCTAGACGTTGAAGTTGAACTATTCGACGGTGGTTTCCACGCAGTTGACTCTTCAGCAATCGCTTACGAAATCGCTGCTAAAGGCGCATTCCGTCAGTCTATGCCTAAAGCTGGCGCGCAACTTCTTGAACCAATCATGAAAGTTGACGTGTTCACTCCAGAAGATCACGTTGGTGACGTAATCGGTGACCTTAACCGTCGTCGTGGTATGATCAAAGACCAACAAGCTGCGTCTACTGGCGTACGTATCAAGGGTGATGTACCTCTATCAGAAATGTTTGGTTACATCGGTACTCTACGTACAATGACTTCTGGTCGTGGTCAGTTCTCTATGGAGTTCTCACACTACGCACCATGTCCAGCAAACGTTGCTGAGCAAGTAATTGCTGACGTTAAAGAGCGTAACGCTAAGAAGTAATTCTTAAGTTAACTCTATAACTTGAAAGCCCCGCCTAGTGCGGGGCTTTTTGTATCTAACCGCTTATACACAGCGCGTTTTGGTTTCGCTGATATACGTCTTTGGTGTTGTTTACCGACTATTCTGAAGCTGAGCCAGTATTACTAACATTGAGGTCGATGGTTTTAAAATCTGGTATCACTGACTTTTCAAATGTTTCTATTTCTTCTCTCAACCATTGTGCAAACAATTGGGCTTTAGGTCGCTTTAAGTAGCCTTTTGGAGCGCACAGGTAATACGCAAATTTGGGTTTAATGGCTATATCACCAATTCGGACCAGTTTGCCTGAACGGAAATATTGATGAGCTAAACTGTGTTTGACGAGCGCTACGCCTTGTAGTGATAACGCGGCTTCTAACACTAAGTGTGAGCCACTGTATTTTAAAGCAGGCTTTGCCGCTGAATGACCAAGTCTCGCTAACCACATGTTCCAGTCCAGATCTGGCCAAACGTCTTCGATGAGCTCTGCTTTGCTTAAATCTTCAATACGATAGATGCCGTGCTCTTTCTGATATACCGGGTGACAGGCAGGATAAAAAGCTTCATCCATTAGCCATTGTGATTCTAAATTAGGGTATTTTCCTAAACCGTAACGGACACACAAATCGATCTGACTATCTTGAAAAGACACCAAATCATTGGTTGGTTCTAATAGTAAGGCGATATCAGGGTGACGCTGACGAAAAGCCGTAATTTTCGGGACTAACCAATGGTGAGCGAAAGAGGGGAGTGTTGATATCGAAAGGTGGTTAGGATTAGGATCTTGATTAACCAATCTAACCCCTTGCTGCAAATGAGCAAACCCTCTTTCAGCCTGAGTAAACAGCAGCTCTCCCTCAGGTGTGAGCACGATTTTTCTGTGCTGGCGAACAAATAAGTCCGTTCCTAAAAACTCTTCAAGATGACGAATTTGCTGACTAATGGCAGCTGGCGTAACAAACAATTCTTTTGCCGCTGTTTTAAAGCTTCCTTCCTTTGCTGCAACGAAGAAGTAATACAAGCCCTGTAAGGGAGGCATTCGATCTTTCACATTAGTTTTCCTTAACTCAATGGCAGATTCTATCGTTTGAGGATATCAGCGTAGTCGCTGATTATTAAATGGTCAACATTGTTATAGGAGTTGGTTACATGGAAAACATGACACACACTTGTGAGCGTACTTTACCAGCTGACCATCAGACCGGATTACAGTTAATTTATTCTAAACTTGCTAGTTGGAGAAGAAACTACAAGACACGTCGTCACTTGAGAGAGTTACCAGAGCATCTTTGGGACGATATTGGATTAGATGAAAAGGAGATTAATAGTGAAGTGAGGAAGCCGTTTTGGAGAGAGTAGTTTATGAGTTTGATTCAAGCTCAGAATTAAACTGCACTCCCCAATGATATTGAGGAGTGCAGACAAGGCTATAAGTCTTCTTCCCACACGACCAATTCACCTTTCGGCCAGTTGTGACCAATTTCATGATACTTTTGCTCAAGCACATGACGTTTAATTTTGAGTGTTGGCGTCAATACGCCATTTTCAATGCTCCAAGGCTCTTTAATCATTAATACGCCTTTGATTTGCTCATGAGAGGCGAGTTCTTGATTCATTTTTGCAATGACTTTGCGGGTGGTTCGTGCGTACCGCTCTCGATCAAAGTTAGGAAAATCATGTGGTACAACCAAAAGAATCGGGGCTGGTAGCCCTAAACCGATGAGGCACATCATCTCTACGCGACTGTATTCGAAAAGTTTTTTCTCGATAGGAACTGGAGAGACAAACTTACCTTTGGCGGTTTTAAAGTTATCTTTTTTACGGCCTTGAATGGTTAGGTAACCATCTGAGTCGATAGAGCCGATGTCGCCTGTGTGTAGCCAGCCCTCTGAATCAAAAGACTCTTGGGTGGCAATGTCATTTTTGTAGTAGCCAGAAAATAGCCCTTTGCCACGCACCATGATTTCATCATCGTCAGCGATTTTTAACTCAATACCTGGTCCAGCATTACCGACACTACCAATTTTGTCAGCTCTAAATGGGTAGTTGAGCGTGCTATAAGCAAATGATTCTGTCATGCCCCAAGCTTCAGTAATATTGAGTCCTACAGAGTGGTACCATTCCAGCAGTGCTGGTGATACCGGGGCAGAGCCACAGCCTAATACTCGAGCCTGATCCAACCCCAATCCTTCTACGAGCTTTTTCTTGATCAGAGAATTGACGAATGGGATTTTCAATAGAATGTTGAGCTTCTTCTGTGGAAGTTTGTCTTGAATACGTTGTTGGAATAGCGTCCATAATCGCGGGACTGAGATAAACAGAGTCGGGCGGTGCATTTTTACATCTTCGATAAAGGTATCTAATGATTCTGGAAATGCTGTTGGTACACCACCCATGATGGATGAGCCAAAAATGTAGACGCGCTCTGTAATATGAGCCAAAGGTAAGTAAGAAAATAGACGATCATTTTCTTGAATACCGATATGGTTTATCAGTTGTTGTACTGACCAGTTAAACGCTCCGTAGGTCAGCATCGCACCTTTCGGTAATCCTGACGTACCTGAGGTATACACCAAAGACATTAGCTTATCGTCGTAGTGCTGTGGACGCTCTTCACTTGGCACTGCATCAGCAATGAGCGCTTGGTATTCGTACTGACATTTTGGCGCAGTATCGTAGGGGAGCGCGATACTAATGAGCTCCGGCATTGCATCAATGACTTGCTGGGTTGCTTTAGGATCATCAAGTTTTCCGCCAATGAGCGCTTTACTTTCACTATGAGTCACACAGTATTCGATGGTGTCCGCGCCGGCGGTAGGAAAGATTGGCACACTGACATAATCGCCAAGCATCATCGCAAGATCGCAAATAAACCACTCTGCACAGTTTTTAGACACTAACGCCACTTTGTCGCCAGGCTGTACTCCGAGGTTGCGTAGTGCACTGACGAGTTTTAAGGCTTGATCGGCAACATCAGCGAACGTGTATTCAACAAATTGTCGGTTAATAATTTGCTTTAGGTAGACCTCATTTGGGCGCTCTTGAGCCCATTTGAGAATCATTTCATTTGGTGGTGGGAGAGCGCAACCAGCAGCGCTGTTTAGATTCGGCTGATTCATTTTTAGTGACTCCATGTCTTCTCGTTGTATTTATAATTGTTAACGCATTGTTAACTTTAGCATGTTAAATAACGACACGGGAATGCATTTTGATGAAATATGTGGGGAGGATAGCGTTAGTTACCCCTAAAGTCGGTACTAATAGCGCCTAAAACTGTTGCCGATAATTCGCTGGGGACAGGCCTGTTTTTTTCTTAAAAATTCGAGAAAAGTAAGAGACATCTCGGTATCCACACTGATAAGCGATGTAGGCAATTTTCATGGATTCATTTTCAACGAGCATTTTCTTTGCTAATGAAATGCGTTTCGCAGTGACATAATCACGAAAGCACATACCAACTTTGCGATGGAATACTTTGGAAAAGTAGTTCGGTGAGTAGTGACAAAGCGCAGCTGCTTCCTCTTCCCTTAGGTCTTTATGGACATTATTGGCGATGTAATGAACCACGTCAGAAAAATTCGATTTTCCGCTTCGAGAAAAGAGTTTATCGACCGAAATTTGTTCTTCGTCGACCTTGCTATGCAAAAAGTATTTCAATTTTATCTGTGATAGCCAAATCGGGAGGGTGATTTCATTCAACGTATAATATTCCGCACAAATATGCTTTGGCGGTAAGTGAGGCTCGATACCGGTTGGATGTATAACGATCAGTTTTTTGTCGAGATTTTCACAGAGCGTGATGACGCCTTTCAGGTGCTCTCGATGATCGCAAGTCATGTAGTAGAAGAAATAGCTGTGTTCTTTATCGCTAAGCACAGAGATATCTTTGCTACAGTCCATAATCTCAAAGTTCTTATCAAACTCACAGCGAAGTGATTCCGGCAGCGAGCAAAGAGTCTCTCCAATCCAATAAGCTTTGGTCAGTCTATCCATATGAATCCCGCTCAGTACGTACTACACCAACGTTAGTATGTATTGAGGTCAGTCGAGCCTCATTCCTTGAGCTTCAGACCTCACCCTTTCGTTTATTAAGCTTAGGCTTATATAGTCATACTGCAAGTGTGAAATATGTCACATAGATCTTAGTGAGGTGTCTCACTATTGATACATTTTGGCTCTGAAGCACAGGTGGGCAAGAAAGTACCAACCTTTGGCAAAAAAGTCCTAACCCCCCTAATTCTCGGTGACTAATGTTTAAGCATGATTCGGGTGTATATGATACCTGCGTCATGGACAAGCGAGATATGGTTAAATAAAGGGGACTATCTTATGGATAACTTTCGCAATCTAATCAAGGACTTCATGGAAGATGAAGAGGGGCTAACACTTTTGGAGTACATCTTAGGTGCGGCACTAATTGTAGCAGCGATGTTGACCACAGACTTTTGGGGAACTCTCGCAGACAAGTTTGTAGAAGTCGCAAGCGATATTAATACTGCTGGTGAATAAGATTAATGCTTGAGACTGAGTTAATTATTTGGTCATTGCTTATTGCGATTGGAGTCTCAGACGCTCAGAAACACAAAATACCAAATAAAGCGGTGCTTATGCTTTTGGTTGCTGTTACTGCAAACGTAATTTACAACCCAGCCACAAGTGGTTTGGATCATTTATATGGTGGGCTGGTTGCGTTTGCAGTGTGTTTCGCGCTGTATCTGTTCAAAGCAATGGCTGGAGGAGACGTCAAGTTACTCGCCGTCGTAGGAACATGGCTCGGTCTGAGTAATCTTGGGGAAGCGTCTACTGGAATAATACTTGCTGGAGGCATCGTGGGCATTTTTTATCTAATGTTACACGTGTCATCGACTAGTGTTGCTCTATCACACCAGATAAAAGGGTATTGCTCAGAAAAAGTAACACCAGGCTTTAGGTCTAATAAGCCGTTAGTCATTCCTTTCGCGCCGATAATCGTAATTGGATTAGCTTATTTCTCCTACACCCACTAAATAAAAATAATAAATGGCATGCAGTACATGCAGCATCAGTTGGCTAGGCAACTTCAAGGAGGGGAAGTGTGATGGGCTCTGCGTATTGGGAAAAACTCGTGCCACAAATAAATTCACCAAAAGTGCCTTCGTCTGTCGAGGGTCTTGGCATACCGGCTTCAGTCGTCGAAAACCTCGTGTTGAAACATCTGTCTGCCTATCCGAAATGTGATTTGATTGAATTAACACAGCGGTTGTGCGTGGTTTCAAATATTGTTGAACTTGCTTTGGCGCAGTTAAGAAAGCGAAGTTGGGTAGAAGTTTATCAGCCAGCATCAGACAAGTTGAGTACATCGTATTCCAACGTACGCTACAGTTTAACTGAGCTTGGGCTTGCAGAAGCAGACATTGCTTATAGAAAAGATCCGTATATTGGTCCTGTTCCTGTTTGTTTGGAAGAGTATTGGACCGTTGTAGAAGGACAAGATCTACGCAAAAACCCAGTTACGCGTATCGATGTAGAGCGCGCATTGTCTGATGTTTTTGGCTCGGATCACTTGGTACCCATTTTAGGACCGGCCATTAACTCGGGGCGGGCTTTGTTGCTGTATGGACATGCGGGTACTGGTAAAAGTTACGTCGCATCAAGAGTGCTCAATGCAATGAACACTTCGGTATTCATTCCTTATGCCGTATATGCCGATGGCAACATCATCAAAGTGTTCTCAGAGCATCATCACCGTCGTTTAGATAACTCCCATTCTCAGGTTTTCGTTAAGTTGGAAACGCATTACGACAAACGCTGGGTTCTTTGTGAAAGACCAAACATTCAAGTGGGCGGTGAGCTGACGTTGGAGATGCTTGAAGTAAACCACAGCGAGCATAATCGTGTATGGATTGCGCCACTGCAAATGATGGCTAACAACGGAATCTTGGTGATTGATGACCTTGGTCGTCAGTCAATGCCTGTTGATGCTCTGCTAAATAGATGGATCGTTCCAATGGAATACTTATTTGACCATCTGGCTTTGCCAAATGGTCAACAAGTCACGGTGCCGTTTATGCTCACTCTGGCATTCTCTTCCAACTTTGCACCAAGCAAAATTGCAGACCCCGCATTTCTACGTCGTTTGGGTTACAAAATTGAATTCAAGCCACTTGATGATGATGACTATAAAGCGCTTTGGTTATCTCTATCGAAGGACTTGCAACTGGCATTAGCGCCTGAATTCTTTGACACATTAAATCAACTGCACCGTGAAAATAAAATGCCTAACTATCCATGTTTACCTAAAGATCTTTTGGGCATTAGCCGAGATGTTCTCGTTTTTGAAGGAAAACGAAAAGTCGTCTCATCAGACATTTTAACTCGTGCCTGGGGACTGTATTTCACAGTGGATGAATAGGGAGATCTAAATTATGAGTCGGACTCAAGTCATCATGTTGCTGTTGCTCTCCATTGTTTTCGGCCTTGCCGCCGTTTTGATCGCTAAACAATGGATGGATGGCAGAAACCAACCAACTGTCGAGTTAGAAGAGGTCGAAAGACACCCAGTTTTAATTGCCGCCATGGAACTAGAGCCAGGGACCATTCTAGCTGATAAACATTTGTCTACTAAGCTTATGGAAGTGGATTGGATAGACGAGGAAACGCTAAAAGTAAAAGAACAGGCATTGGGAAGAATTGTTGCCAATACCATTTATGCGGGCGAGCTGGTTAACTCGAATCGTCTTGCATTGCCCGGTGAGGGCGCGACACTTGCTGCTTTAATTCCTGAAAACAAACGAGCAATCACCATTCGTGTCAATGACGTTATCGGTGTGGCTGGGTTCTTGTTACCGGGCAATAAGGTCGATGTATTGAATACCGTGAGTTATGGACAAGGTAAAAATGCCACAACAAAAACGGTGCTTAAAAACATCAACGTTCTTGCGGTCGACCAAACAGCCAAAACCAATGATAACAAACCCGTTATTGTGCGTGCGGTGACTTTAGAAGTAACACCGAAAGAGGCTGAAAAGCTCCTATCGGCGAACAGCAAAGGCGACATTCAACTTGCTCTACGCAACCCTCATGAAGTGGATAAACCTGTTGTAGCAAGAAAATACACGCCACGACCTAGTGTGACCATTATTAAGGGATCTCAGGCATCCAGTGTCCGAGTCAGCAATTAGGTGAATTATGAAAACAATAATATTACTCGTTAGCCAGTTACTTTTTGTCAGCTTGTCTGTTAACGCAGCCACGGTGCAGTCAGGAAAAGTCGTGACCGTTGCGCATCACCAATCAACCCAATTGATGATATCCGGCCAAGCGAAGAAAGTGACGTTAGGGGATCCAGAAGTCTTGGATATTTTAGTGCTCAGATCGAACGAGCTGTTTCTTATTGGTAAGAAGTTAGGTACCACGAATGTGTCGGTGTGGGATCGCCGAGGCCGGTTAATTGAGCAGTTTAACGTGGAAGTCACGCATGATCTAAACACGCTTAAGTCAAAGCTTTATCAGTTCTTGCCGGATGAAAATATCGAAGTGCACAGTGCGCAAGAAAAAGTGGTACTTAGAGGCTTGGTCAGCAGTCAGCAAAACATGGACACTGCGGTCAAAATTGCTGAAACCTTCGCTTTGGGTGAAGCGGCAGATGAAGAAGATGAAAACTCTAAAGATGATGACAGCATGGTGATCAACCTACTTTCTATTGGCGGGGCTCAACAGGTGACGTTAGAAGTGACCGTTGCCGAAGTGCAGCGCACACTAGTAAGACGCTTTGACTCAAACTTTCACTTTTTCCAAAGAAGTGGAGACTTTACTTGGGGTGGTACGACTGCTGGTGGCGGTATTGATGGCATTGGACCGATTTTGAACGTCCCAACAGTCGAAGATTTCGGTTTTCTTGGGTCGTTTATCGACAGCAATACCTTGTTTACCTTCGCACTTGATGTGGCGAAACAAAATGGCGTGGCGAAAGTGTTGGCAGAGCCTAGCCTTACCGCATTAAGTGGTACGCAAGCCGAGTTTGTCGCTGGTGGTGAGTTCCCAATTCCAGTACCAAATGAAGATGGTATTACCATCGATTATAAAGAGTACGGTGTTCAACTCGACTTCGTTCCGTTTATTTTGAGTGATAAGAGAATCAACCTCAAATTGAACGTCAATGTGAGTGAAATATCCAACTCAGGTGTGCTGACGTTTAATCCAAACGAAGTGAATGCTACGTTCTTTATTCCGCCAATCACTAAACGAAGTGCTGGCACCACGATTGAGCTGGCTGATGGCCAAACCATTGGTATTGCAGGCTTATTGAGTGAAAACGCACGTAATGTCGCGGATGGCATACCTGGAGCGAGTGATTTACCTGTTTTGGGACGCTTGTTCAAGAGTGAAGAGTTTACCTCAGGGGAAACAGAACTTGTCATTCTGGTCACCCCTCGATTAGCAACCCCAATCGATCGACGTCGAATCACACTGCCAACGGATGGCTTTGTGGCTCCGAACGATGTGGAGTTCTATTTGCTTGGTAAAGGTGCTGAGTTGGATTTTGATAGATACCAGCTAAACGACATCAGCGAAGAAGATACTAACAACAACTTTATTCAATACGGTTCGTCAGAAGGTGGCTCTGAGGGCAAGTTTGGGCACAGTCTATAAGTGGGAGAGCAAGATGAAAAGCATAATGATAATGACCATTTGTTTCACATCATTCGGCTTGTTTGGCTGTGCGAATGACCCCGAGCTTGGTATCTCGGTTAGCCAGTTGCGCGCTGAACAAACTCTTAATCCAGAAGCGTGGTATGAGAATTTGGGTTATTTACCGGAAGGTAGTGGTGAGCGTACACAAGTTAGCTTAGAGGTATATAACAACAACGGGGTAGCCAAAGATGATTAAGTGACGGGTTCACTTAGGAGGGGCTATGCGAAGGAATATGCAAATAGTGTCAATGAAATCTCAGAAAGGGATTACGTTGGTGCTTATCAGTATGGTGCTGTTAATTCTGTTAGGTATTGCTGCATTTGGTATCGACTTAAATCACCAAATACTGAATAAAACGAGACTGCAAAACTCTGTTGATGCTGCGGCTTTGGCTGCAGCAGTTGTTGCTGATGAAACAAGTAATGTTGATGATGCAGAAGCGGCAGCTAAATCATATCTTACAGGCTTTTCTGCTAACTCAGGAAACAGTGAGTTAGTGTTTACTGATTCAAATACGTCCGTAACATTTTCGACGGATATGCAAACTTTTGTCAGTTCGGGAGCTTTTAGCCCTCCAACGTCTGGCGAGTACGACATATATGTTCGAGTGGCGGTATCAGATATGGATCTTGGTAGATTCTTAAGTGCTGTGTTTGGTATTGATAAACAAGTATCAGCAAGTGCGGTAGCAGGACGAAGTGCAGGAATAAACTACACATGTAACATTTCACCGATAGCAATGTGTGCAGATACTTCTTCACCAGAAACAACCTGGGGGTATGTTCCGCAACCAGGATATAACCCATCAGTTGATCGCGTCTCTAGCACTCTGTATCAACTAAAACCGGCGGATCACCAGAGTGGTGGTATTGGACCTGGAAACTTCCATCTTTTAGATCTTGGGGTTTCTGGTAAGAACGCTATTCGGGATGCATTTGCAGGAGCAACAAATAATTGCATAACGGTTGGAGGAACTATTGATACAGAAACAGGTAAAGGGACAGGACCAGTTGCTCAAGGGATCAATACTCGTTTTGGTCAATTTAATGGGCCAACCCAAGAAGGGGGGGCAGTAAAAAGTGATAAGTATACAGAAGAACCTTCGCCCTTACTTGATAGCGAGACCTATCAAAATAGCAATTTTTACTACGCCGATTATGTATCAGCTTTAGCGAACTGTAGCTCTGGTGGTACCTGTAATAACGCATACTACGATGAGGATGGCTCTAGCGGTAGAAGAATCTTAAGAATTCCAATCATTAATTGTGATGAGACTACTGGTGGTAAACAAACAGTTCAAGTCCTTGGTCTAGGTTGCTTTTTTCTCCTTCAAGAGGTTAAGCAAAAAGGGAATGAGTCAGAGATTTTTGGGCAGTTTTTAGAAGACTGCGTCATTAATAATGGCTCAACTGGTACCGATCCTTCAGACAAAGGTCTATATAAGATCCAGCTTTATAAAGACCCTTTTAGTGGGGCTTCTTAATATGTTGTATTTAAAAGGAAGAAATAAACTAATAACAGGTCGGCATCAAGACGGACTTGCCATTATCGAGTTCATACTTGTGTTACCGGTATTATTGATGCTTACCGTATTAGTTATCGATGTGAGTCGAGCATTTATCCAGTATACCGAGGTTAATAAAGCGCTTCAAAATGGAGCTCGATACGCAGTGGTTGATACTTACGGTACCTTAGACTTTGACGCTATTGCTGATGAAAACAACATCAAAAATGTCGTGGTATATGGAACACCTACCGCTTCATCAAATCCAGTTATCGATTATATTGATGTTGGAGACATTGTTATCACCAGACCAACAGCAACGAATAAAATTGTTACTTTATCAGCCACTTATAATTATGTGCCGATATTTTCTACACTACCTTTCTCGAGTGCTTCCTTGCAATTTAGCATCGGAGCTTCTGCATCAATGAGGACAGGCCCATGAAACGTTTAATATGTAAACAGAGAGGGGTGACTCAACTTGAATTCTCGCTGATAGCTTTAGCAGTCATATTAGTTTTGTTCTTGATAGTTGAATTTGCAATCTACTTTTTTTCAGTACAGATGGTTAACGAAGTAACGCGACGAGCTGCGAGGCTAGCAACCGTATGCTATATCGCTGATAGAGACGATATTCCTAATTTACCAGCTATTTCTGACCTTTATCCATCTGGTTTTTCTGCAAGTAACTTGCAAATTGATTATTTGGATGAGAACGGTGCTGCTGTCAATGTTTCAGGCTTTTTATCTACACCACCAGCAGATCAAGCAACCTTAAATTCTCAGTTTGTTCAGATAAAATATGTTCGAGCAAGAGCGGTAAATTATACTTTTCAGTTTTTTGTTTTAGCTGCTTTAATTAATGCAGTAGGGAGTACTCCAGCTTTTGAAACTATATTGCCTGCAGAGAGCTTAGGAATACTTAGGCCTGAAGGGACCAATGTCATTACGGATTGCTAATGGAGTAGCTTTATGTTGAAACCAGTCAAAATGGATAATGAAACGCATAAAAGTTTAAAAACAAACTTGATTGTTTGGATAGTTTATTCTACGTCAAATTTTAAAATTCACATTGCTGATGAATTATCAAGGTGTGTCAATCTAAATATTGATTGGATAGAGCTAGATTCCTTTAACTTGGAGTTTGTAAAAAATAAGCAAATTCCCGATCTTATTTATATTGAAACAGGAGAAAGTTGGGCGCAGAAAGTGGCTCATGTGTACTCTAATGACAGTAGCTTACAGCATAATCACACCGCTTTGATTGTCTTTGGTGATGAAAACGATACGGCATCTCTCAAAATGGCATTGAGGCTTGGCGCAACAGATTATTTGTCGCGTTCTGTTGATCTTGATGAACTATATCCACTATTAAAATCGACGGCGGACGAAAAGATTGCCAATAAACAAATGGGCGATTTAACTTTATTTATCAATACAAAAGGTGGTTCGGGTGCGACAACACTGGCGATCAACACCGCGATAGAATTGTCAAGTTACGCGAAGAGTAAAGTATTGCTCATTGACTTAGATATGCAGTTTAGTGATGCGGCCGATTATTTAAACTGTAAGCCCAAATACAATATTAATGATGTGATTGATTCTGTTAATGATTTGGATGAGTTATCACTAGAAGGTCTCGTATATCAACATCCTTCAGGTTTGAATTATTTATGTTTTAACCAAAATGATCCTAAAGGTAACTACAAACATGCAGTTCAAGTCAGTAAGTTATTACCTATTCTGAGACAGTTTTACTCACATATCATTGTGGATTTGTCTCATGGTGTTGAGCATGTTTATCAACAAATTGTTTCTCCGGCTACGCATATCTTTTTAATTATGCAGCAGAATGTTACTTCGGTTAAGCATGCTGTCAGCTACATACGTTCTTTAGAATTAGACTATGGTTTAAGTAGTCATCAGGTTGAACTGATTGTTAATCGTTTTGAAAAGAAATCAACAATATCTTTGAAAGACATTGAAAATGCAGTTAGTGGACATGCGATACATTTAGTACCTAATAATTTTGCTATTGCTATCGAGAGCGCTAATTTGGGTAACCCAATTGTTCAATCTAAGAAAAATAGTGCGCTGAAAGCCTCTTTGGCTGAAATATCGCACTTATTAGAAAGTCCGACCAAAGAGAATCAAAGTTGGATCAAAAAACTATTTTCTTAGTAAGGGGGAGTTATGTTTTTCAAACGGAAAGGCGTCGGGAGTTCTTTCAATTCCGTAGATGAAACAAAAGAATCCAAAGTTGTGAATGTCGAGTTGGCAAAATCTGACGAAGATACGTCAGATGAGCAAAGGGCTTTATCGCCTGTTGAAGCCAAGATGAAAGCGATCGAGGAGCAGAAAAAACAGCTAGAACAAGATCTCTCGATCAAACACTACTATCACAAAAAGCTACTGGATACCTTGGATCTCGGGCTTCTATCGCACTTGCAAGAAGATCGCGCGAAAGAGGAGTTACGCGAAGCGGTCGTTCAGCTCATTGCTGAAGATCAAACACACCCGTTGAGCTCTGAAGCTCGCAATCGCGTGATACATCAAATTGAAGATGAAGTGTTTGGTCTAGGGCCGCTGGAACCGCTGCTTGAAGACCCAACGATCTCAGATATCTTGGTCAATGGTCCGAAAAATATCTTTGTCGAACGTTTTGGTAAGCTCGAGAAAACGCCACATACCTTCTTAGATGAGCGCCATCTGCGCAACATCATTGACCGCATTGTTAGCCAGGTTGGACGAAGAATCGATGAAGCATCACCAATGGTGGATGCTCGACTCAAAGACGGTTCGCGTTTCAATGCGATTATTCCTCCTCTTGCCATTGATGGCCCTTCCGTTTCTATTCGACGTTTTGCAGTTGAACGTTTGAATATGGATAACCTATTAGAGCTTGGTTCGTTATCTCCAGAGATGGCGAAGTTTCTCAATGCTGCGGTTGTGGGGGAAATGAATATCCTGATATCTGGTGGTACAGGCTCTGGTAAAACAACCACGCTGAATATTTTGTCGGGCTTCATTCCAAGTGATCAACGTATTGTGACCATTGAGGATTCGGCAGAGTTACAACTCCAACAACCACATATTATCCGCTTAGAAACACGTCCTTCTAATATCGAGGGTAAAGGTGAAATATCTCAGCGCGATTTAGTGAAAAACTCGCTACGTATGCGTCCTGACCGGATAGTTGTTGGTGAGGTTCGTGGCTCAGAAGCGGTGGATATGTTATCGGCAATGAACACGGGTCATGATGGGTCGCTGGCCACCATTCACGCTAACACACCAAGGGATGCGTTGAGCCGTATTGAGAATATGTTCTCGATGGCGGGTTGGAATGTGTCGACCAAAAACTTGAGAGCGCAGATTGCCTCCGCCATCAATATTGTCGTTCAAATGGATCGCCAAGAAGACGGTAAACGCCGCATGGTCAGCGTACAAGAAATCAATGGCATGGAAGGCGACGTTATCACCATGTCGGAGATCTTCACCTTCCAAAGAAGAGGGGTCGATCAAGAAGGTAATGTGTTAGGTGATTACATGGCAACAGGGATTGTACCAAGCTGTCATGACCAATTAGTAAAACGAGGCTTAGACGTACCATTTGAAATATTCAATGAAAAAGCCCGTTAGGAGATTGCTATGGATAGTCAATTCCCCCTTTTTCTTGTGCTGCTTTTTTTGTCCGTATTCTTTATTAGCCAGGCGTTAATTCTGCCTTCTGCGGGTAAAAAGGTTAAGCATAAGCAGTTAATTAAGCGGATACACGAAAGTCATAAACACATCGATCAAGAGAGTATTTCCCTACTAAGGGAAAACTCGCTCAAAAACCTTTCTCCATTAGAGCGATGGCTTGTGAGGTTCAGCCTATTCGATAACTTTAAGAAGAAGTTGGAATTGGCTGGGATACACATGGGGTTCAGTCGGTTTATTTTTCTCACCTTCCTCGGTGGGGTTGCGGTTGGGCTATTTCTGTTCTTATTCGGGCAAGTCTGGTACCTCTGTGCCGGTGTTGCTGTCGCTTGTTGGGTGTCGGTTTACTTCTACCTACAGAAAAGAATTGCAGATCGTTTAATGAAGTTCGAAGAGCAACTACCAGAGGCGCTCGATATCATTAAGCGAGTACTACAGGCCGGTCAGCCAATTACACAAGCGTTTGGGGAAGTAGGCAGAGAGGTCAGTGCGCCGCTTGGCCCTGAGTTCATGAATACCTTTAACTTACTCAACTATGGTTATGATCTCCGCTTGGCGATTATGCAAATGTCGGAAAGAACCCCTACGGTATCCATGCTTGCTTTCTCGAGTGCGGTGTTACTGCAAAAAGAAACGGGTGGTAACTTAGTCGAAAACATTGAAAAGCTCTCTCATATCCTACGTGCTCGTTTCAAACTCGCTCGAAAAATCAAAACTATTTCTGCGGAATCTCGAATGTCGGCATGGGTATTAGTATTAGCGCCTTTTGGGTTGTACGTCATCATTTCACTCGTTCGGCCTGAGTATATTGAGCTGCTTCATACGCACCCAATGGGGATCAAAATGGTGATTGGTGGGATGGTGGCCTTATTTATCGGGACGCTGTGGATTCGTAAAATCGTCAATATTGAGGTGTAGCTATGGAAAGCATTCAAGGATGGTTAAACGGTTTTGCTGTCGGCCAAGAGACGTTACTCATGGGGTTGATCCTCATCACCACCGTGTTAGTGGTGATGACGCTGGGCTCGATAATTATCGGGGTCAACTCGCCAATTAAAAGAAAGTTAGCCGAACTGTCTGGTGATAAAAAGGAAGTCTCTCACCACAACAAAAAAATGGCTGACACATTGGAGTCGTTAGCGCCTTTAACTTCGCCAACCAGTGAAAAAGAGCGCCAAACGACACGCAATAAACTGATGCATGCTGGGTTTCATGAAAGCAATGCATTGTCGATGTTTTATGCCATTAAATCGGTCACAACAATACTAGGTGTGATGGTGGCAGCACTGGTGTATTTCTCGATTCCGGAATCTAAATATCTGTACACCTACATGGCGTTATCCGTATTTATTGGGCTTCTGATTCCTGATTTTATTTTGCGCCGAATGGTCAACAAGCGTCAGCAAGCGATTCGTGCAGGTGTGCCCGACATGCTCGATTTGCTGGTGGTTTGTACCGAGTCAGGGCTTGGCTTTAATGCGGCTTTGCGCCGCGTTGCAGATGAGTTGGTTATCTCTCACCCAGAGCTTGCCGATGAAATTGACACGGTGTGCAATAAAATTAAAGCGGGTAAACCAATGCCTGAAGCCTTAAGAGAGCTAGTATTAAGGACAGGGTTAGAAGAATTGATGGGGCTGGTGAGCATGCTTAGCCACGCCTCTCGAATAGGTGGGAGCTTAGTCAACTCCTTGCGTGAGTATACCGAAGACTATAGGGATAAGCGTCAACAAGCAGCAGAAGAAATTGCTGCAAAAATCCCAGTCAAAATGATGTTTCCAATGGTGCTGTTTATTTGGCCATGTTTTTTCATCGTGGCTATTGGACCTGCGTTAATTTCATTGGCTGAGGCATTTTCTAATTAAAAAGCAAAATAGGGATCGTTATGTGGATTAAGAAATACGTCATCATCTCGTTGTTGGTGCTTACCGCATGTTCAACAACTGAACAGTCATCAGACTTCGATTCAACGCTGTACTCAGGTAAGCCCGTTGAGTCACTCACCAATGATGAACCTCCAAAAACAGAGGAGGAGGCAATCTCTCGAGGGGATATAGCATTAAGCAATAAAAATGTCGACTTAGCGTTGTATGAATACATTCGCTCGCTCTCTTTTCCTAACGCGGTCCATAAAGACAAAACCTTATACACCGTGGGGCGTATCCATTTGGCAAGAGAGAATTCAGAACTTGCGGATAAATCATTTCGAGCATCTTTAGCAGAGAACCCTGATCACATTGGTTCCCTCACAGAACTTGGCACTCTGTATACGAAACGTGGCGAAAAGGACGTCGGGAAGAGTTACTACATCCGCGCTTTGAATGCTGACCAAATTCGTATGGATGGCGATCCTATTATCACCAAAGACAATATTACAGCTGAGAGCGTTGCAACGTATCGCTATGATGATAAATCACCGGTTTCTGCTTACTCTGGTCTAGGTGTACTTTACGACATTCGTGGCGACCACGATATTGCGCAGGCATTAATTCGAAAAGCGTTGGATATTGATTCAAGAAACGTCAATGCTTTAGTCAGCCTAGGTTATTCCTACTATATGGAAAAAGCTTATTCAAAAGCGGCGCACTTTACTCAAGCTGCGCTGAGCATTAAGCCGGGGGATGAAAAGGGAATCAATAACTTGGGTCTCATTGCACTGGCAAAAGATCAACCACGACAAGCTCTGAGTATTTTTAGTCGACACATGACAGAGCCGGAAGCACTCAACAATGTTGGTTACTTCTTGATCCTTCAAGGCAAACCAGGCGAGGCGATTCCTTATCTACAACAGGCTATTGATAAGAACCCTGCCTATTATGAACTGGCAAATAAAAACTTAGAGCGAGCATTAGCAATGGTAAGAGAGCGAGGGGATACCTCTACCGCGCTTCTCCAATAACTTCACAGTCTTTTAAAAAAGAAAGCCACTCAGCAAGATGGAGTGGCTTTTTCATTTTTGGGGACTTTTTCATTTCTGGGGGAGTAGTGCCGTTGTAAAATTGTTTGTTCAATTAGCCGTTCATTCGCTTCTTTCTGGGTAAGAAGCATAGCGCCGCAAAGCCCAACCAACTATCTTCCATAACATCACCGTTAAGAGTGTTGCGAGGTAACCATCAATCGCATAATGCCAGGCTAAATGTACCGAACCGATTTGAATGATGACTGCGAAAGCGTAAGCAAAGTAGCCGATGGTTTTGTTGAGTCTATAAATTGATAGCGCCATCAAAACAGCAATGGAGACGTGCAAACTCGGCATTGCCGAAATACCAGAACCAATACCATTGGCATTGGCGATGTACTCATCCCAAAGATATTGCTGTGTAGGCAATGCCCACAATTGCCCAGCGTCCACATTGGTAAGATAGTGGCTTTGGGCTTCGAGCGTTTTCATCAGAGGAACAAACTGTTCATCTCCAGTGATAAGCTCCACGTAGCAAGGACCTGCTGAAGAGAGTAACGTGGCGAAGAAGACACCAAGAATCATCCAAGACAATGCGAACGTGAGTAAAAATTGTTGCCTTACCAACGGGTATTTTTTGTAGATAAGGAAAAAGATGAGTATACCCCACATACAAAAAAACCATGCGTTGTAGGCAACGTTTAGCGCCAGTGAGGCCCAAGCATTGGAGAATAATGCATGGGTCAATTCCCAAGGTGCAACACCGAAGTGCAATAGCGTATCAATATTCGCAAAGGTTAGATCCCATTTAAAAGGATTGATGATTGGAATAAGCGATTTCAAAAACGTGTGGTTAGAGAAAATCAGGTTAAGTGCCATCATCGAAACAAACACTGATACAGGGCGGTGCAGTGGAAAAATAAGATGCTTCAGTTTTTGTATGAAGCGCTTTGCTGGCTGTTTTTCTTTGCGCAGTATGAGGTAGAAATAATAATAGATACACCAGCTTAAACCTGTGACATACAAAGCTTGCATGAGCGTTTCAAGGTAAGTGGTAAAAGAGTAATCAATAGGGAAATCGAGATATAAAGAACAAAGATAAATGACAGCAGTCGAGATAAAGCAATAGGTGTAGAAAATCTTATCGATCAATAACTCGTTCTTCATAGACTGGAGCCAAGTCGCTGCTTTTTGCTGCCAACTTACGTTGATCTGGTAATTGTTGTCTTGTTCCATCGACGATCCATCATCTCTATCCTTCCAATGTCATTAAGCTTAGTTGAGAAAACGGGCACTTGTATTTAAGTGCCCGCTAAGAGTTTGTCGTTTAAGATTTTTACATCATGCCCGTGACAAGGCCTGCCGCCACAAAAAACACGATCATCCACAGCACCGAAAGGTTCAGCTTTTTGTGTAGATAGAAACCCGCAATCACTAACGCCATGTCGATGGGAGCAACAACTGCGCTGCTAAATACTGGCTGGTAAAGTGCCGCGAGTAGCAACCCTACAACTGAGGCATTTACACCGTTGATGGCGCCGGAGACCAGCGGTTTGCCTGCCAGTGCTTGCCAGTTTTTAAGAACGCCAAGCAGTAAAAGAAACCCTGGGAGGAATACGCCAAGCGTTGCGATCAGCGCACCTAAAATTGGCGTATCCGAAAGCTCATAACCGATAAAAGTCGCAAAGGTAAACATTGGCCCCGGTACAGCTTGTGCAGCGGCGTAGCCTGTTAAAAATGCATCTTGGCTAAGCTGGTCGCCAACAATGTTTTGCAGAAGCGGCAGCACCACATGACCGCCACCAAACACTAAACTACCAGCTTGGAAAAAATCACTAAACAGCCCAAGCAAAGGCAACGTATGAGCCACTAACGGTAAGCCGAGTAAAAGCACCGCAAATAGAGCCAATGGCGCGATAGACGGTTTAAACGGCTCGGTTGATGGCGCGGAGTCTTTCTTCAGATATCGCATGCCGACAAAACCTGCTGCGAGCAACACGAACATTTGCGTCATGATGCTTGGTGCCACCAGCAACGCAATCGCAGTCGCGACGCACAAACCCGCGGTCAGTTTGCTTTGGCAGAAGTTTTTGTACATGCCCCAAGTCGCATCCGCCACGACCACGACTGCGAGCAGTTTTAGGCCGTGGACTATGTTTTGAAACACAGCGGTGTCGGTGATTTGGCTGCTCACCATCGCCAGTGCCAACATGATGATCACCGAAGGAAGCGTGAATCCGACAAATGCTGCGCATGCGCCACTTAAACCACCGCGCTTATAACCCAATGCAAAGCCGACTTGGCTTGATCCCGGTCCCGGCAAAAACTGACTGAGTGCGACGATTTGCGCGTACTCGCTGTCATCAAGCCATTTCAGTTTCTCAACAAAGGTTTGGCGAAAATAACCAATATGAGCCGCAGGGCCGCCGAAGCTGAACCAACCTAGCCAGAAAAAAGTTTTGAAGATGGTGAACATGTCGAGCCTGTTTATCTAAAAAGCATTGTTGCTAATTTATCGAATGCTCTAAAATGACTCAAATTGATAAATTTAATTTCATCTATGAATGAAATGGGATAAAGGTGTTGAGGTGAAAGAGGACATTCAGTGGCGCAACATTGACTTGAACTTATTGGTGACGTTTTCCTACTTGTATCGACATCGAAGCGTTAGCATCGCGGCAGAGAAAAGTTACGTTAGCCAGTCGGCGATGAGTCATAGTTTGTCTCGTTTAAGGTTGTTGTTTGATGACCCGCTTTTTGAGCGAAAAGGGCACAAGATGGAGCCCACCGAGCACGCTCACCACATCGCGCCAACCGTGCATCATTTGCTGGACTCTATCGCCAAAGACTTGCTCACTAAGTCTGCCTTCCAACCTGAAAATTACGCGGGTATATGTCGCATTGGGTTAACGGATTATGCCGAGTTTATTTTTGCTCCTCGGCTTTATGACGAAATACGCCAGCGCGCACCAGAGGCCCAGATCAGTTTTATTAACGTCAATCGTAGCAACTACGTGGCATTAACTGAGCACGAAAAGCTCGATGTCATTATTGGCAGCATGCCAGTGTTGGATGACAACTTTGAGAGCTTGTACTTGTACACGGAAAAACACGTGTGTATGTGTGATAAACAGGTATTGAAAGGGGAAACACAGCTGTCTCTGGAAGCGTTCGCGAACATAGAGCAAGCTCTGGTAAGTCCCGATGGGAGCTTAAAGACACAAGTAGACCAAAAGCTCGCAGAATATGGCTTGAGCCGTAAAGTCACCGTGGCGTCGCGCAACTTTCTCACTATTCGGCACCTATTGAAAAAGCGCGATCTTATTGCCATCGTGCCAGAAAAAATGGCGTTGGCGGAGGGCTTTTCGGACGATCTCATTACTGTTAAGCCGCCGATCGCCGTTGCGGATTTTGATATTGCCATGCTGTGGCATTCCAGCCGAAACAATGAAGAAAAAGGGATTTGGCTACGCGAATTAGTTTCTTCGACCATCACCTCTCACATATAAAAAAGGGCACCAAAGGGTGCCCAGAATGTTTGTCATTGAGAGTCTGTGTTATACCGCTTGCGAAGCTGGCGCCGCTTCTTTTATACGCTCTTCCTGATCCAATGATTTTTCGTATTGGCTGTACTTCCACCAAGCAAAGCCAAGGAAAATCACGATACCGCCAACGTTGTAGAAAATGATGGTTATGATGTCGGCCCCAGTAGGGAAGGTCGATGCTAAGAAACCAACCGTAAAGATAGCGATCAGTACCGATACGGTAGCGATGCCCATTTTGCGTGAGCCCATTTTGAAATCACGCTCGACGTGGTCCAGTTTCAAGCGCAGATTCAGGTACGCCAACATGATGAACAATGGTGGGAGCATCGAGGCGGCTGCCGTCATGTTGATCACCGTGTTCATCAGATCTTGAGCGGTGTTAGAACCTAATGTTGGGATGATCATCAATGGAATGACGATAAGGAACTGATACCAAGCTGCGCGAGCTGGCACACCGTTTTCGTTCAGCTCTACGGTTTTCTTACCAAAAATGCCTTCTGGAATCTCAGAGAAGAAGATTTTCACTGGCGTTGCTGTCCACATTAGTAGAGAGCCAAACATAGCAGTGAAGGATACCAAGCCTACGAAGCGGTTCATCAATACTTCTGGCAAACCAAAGTACGCAGCCAAACCTTCAAATACTTGAACCGAGCCGCCCGTGTATTTTAGGGTTTCGCTAGGAACAAATACGTTAATCAAAACAGACGCAACTGAGTAAAGCACGCCGATAAAGATACCTGCGATGATGATGACTTTAACGAACGATTTCGAGCCGCCTTTCACATCGTTTACGTAAACCGCGACCGATTCCGCACCGCCTGCCGCCATAAAGATCCATGTAGTAATGCCTAAAAATGCCCAGCTGAAATCAGGGATCATCGCTTCTACAGTAATTGGGTCAGCTGGTTCTACGCCGCCGATCAACGCAGCGCCAGCCAGTAAAATATACGACATTGTCAGTAGCAGCATGAGGGAGGAGGTCACCGACGTAATTGGCCCCAACATTTTCGCGCCGTTTGTCGATACGTAGGTCGCAAACGCAAACAAAATCATACTGAGCACGGTAGTGGTGAATGGCGTCAGAATGTATTCATAGCCCAAGAACGCGTAAGACGCATAAGCGATAACGCGCGGTAGCAAGGACGTGAAGAAGAATAGGTTAACGAACCAGTAAGTGTAGGCAGAGATAAACGCCCAGCGACCGCCGAGTGAGCTTTTTACCCATGCGTAGACCCCCGCTTCAGAATCTTTATTCAGAGATACGAATTCTGCGATGATCAAACAGAAAGGGATGAAATAAAAAATGGTCGCCAGAAAGAACATTGGCGCAGACGCTAGACCGATCTCGATGTTGTTATTGATTACGTTATTAAAGCTAAATACTGCAGCAAAGGTGAGGGACAACAACCCGAATTTGCCTATCGTATTACGTTTGGATTCAGACATGTTCTATCTCCGGTGAATCACGTTGGAATTGTAGGGAGGAAGGGCTTGTAATGCTGTGACCACAGCCCTTCTCTTGTTTTATTTATTTAGGAAGTAGCCATCTTCGATGGTCACTTTGAGCACCACTTTTCTTACGCGGTTGTCTCCGTGGAAGCGGTACGCTTCACTGTTTTCAAAAATCGCCACTTGGCCTTCGCAAAGCTCGCGTGTTTCACCCTGACCAGAAAAAAGTTCGCGGTCGGTTTCATCACGATAAGCTTGTTCTAGTGTCAACGCGGTTTTATCCGCGAACTCAACGGTTTCTCGGCCTTCGAGGTAGTAATGCACATCGAAGTAACGACGGTTACCGATGAACGTTTCGGTTTGTTTCGCGATGCCATCTTCAACCATGTAAACCAGTGAATCGCCAATTGAGTGCATCACGCCATCTTTGATGTTGCCGATGTTGCCAATGGCTTCCACACAGCGGTTCCATTTACGACCGTTGCGATATACCTGTTTGAATTGCTCTAAGCTGTCTAACACGATCATGGGTTACGCCTCGTTGACTGGTTGAGTGTTGGTTTGAGTGAAAAACGCGTTGTCGAAATCATGGTTTGCCATCACGTGTGCGTTGCAATCGCCTGCTTGCAGTGGCATCAGCGTCAAACCGTAACGGAACTCGTCCATGTACACGCGGTAAGAGTCGAGCACTTCGCTGCCCCATGAGTTCGAGCCTAACCCCATCACTTGATGGTCAAGGTTAAGGGTGATGTAGCCACTCTTTTCTAGCTCGATCGTATGTTGCGCTTCATGCAGATTTTGGTTGGTGTAGAACCACGCGCTGAAGTTGATTTCTTGCTGAGGTTTCACCAATAACCCTGTGCCATGACGGTTCGTGAGCGATGCCCAGCGCACGTGTTGGCGGTTGCCGTTGTTTTGCGGGAACGGGTAGTTCTCGAACATGTCTTCTACGGTGCTGTGGTAAACATCAATGAGGTTAGCTTGGCGACTGTCTTGGTAGTTTTCTTCTGGGCCGCGACCGTAGTAGCTCACTTGGTCAAAGCTGCCGTTGATGCCCAAATCCAAGCCGATGACCGGAATCACGTGAGGGTAGTCGCCGTAGCGCTCGCCACTCAGTTCCACGTTCAAATGGCCTTGAGCATTGATTTGATAGCGATAGGTACAACGCATGCCAAAATCAAAGACCGGCGGCGCAATGATGCTGGTGGTTGTAATCAAGACGGAATCATCAGTTGCTTCCACAGCAAGTGTGCGGAAGTGCTCCTGCATGATTTGCAGATGCGCTGGGTGCCACAAACCTTCATACTCTTGTTTGTGGTTATCAATCATCGGTTTGAAGAAGTTCAGTCTCGGCTCAGATTGAATGATCTCTTTGCCATTTACGCGCCAAGAAGTCAGCTTGCCGTTTACTTTGGAGAAAGTAAGCGCGAAGTTATGGCCTTCAATTACGTGTTCCAAACGGCTTTCGTTAATCACCAAAGGTTGTGCGTTGCGATTGATGAACGCAGGTGCAGAAGCGGTCTTTTCTTTCAGTTGGAACTGATACACCGCAATTTCATGGTTGGCTTCGCTGTAAAGCGTGCGACTGTCTTTGCGTACGGTGAAGTTAACAAAGGCTTCGCGTTCATCCAATTCTGGCAAGTCGATGGTCACTTCACGTTCGCTGTTGGCGACCAAAGCTTTGACTTTGAATTGCACGCTATGCAGGGTTTCACCTTCGGCACGCACGTCAGCAGTAATGGTGTAATCATCGAGGTTGGTGAACCACAATTTGTTCTCAACGATGAAGCGGTCATGGCAACCTTCAACGGCGCGGATTTTCACCGGTGCAATGACTTGTTTGTACTCTTTCAGGCCTGGGCCCGGGGTTTGATCTGGGTAAATCAGACCATCCATACAGAAGTTGTAGTTGTTTGGGTAATCGCCGTAATCGCCGCCGTATTTGTAGAACTCTTGGCCGTGTTCATCACGCGCTAGAATGCCGTGATCACACCATTCCCAAACGTAGTGACCTTGAATGTGGTCGTGCGCATAGAACACGTTTTGGTATTCCGTCAGACCACCCGGCCCGTTACCCATCGCGTGTGCGTATTCGCAGATAATGCGTGGCTTCTCGTGTGGGTGTTCGCCAAAGTAATTCATCAGTTGTGCGCGCGAGTACATAGTGGAAATCACATCCACCACTTCAGCATCGCGGTCTTCTTCGTAGTGAACCAAACGGGTGTCATCAATTGCTTTGGTCGCTGCATACATCGCACGGATGTTGCAGCCATAACCCGATTCGTTACCGAGTGACCACATGATGATAGAAGGGTGGTTCTTTTGCGCATGAACATGACGCACTGCGCGATCAACAAACACCGCTTCCCATGCTGGATCATTGGTGATACGGCTCAGGTCGCCAACGTTGGCAAAGCCGTGGGTTTCCACATCGGTTTCTGCCATCACAAACAGGCCGTAAATGTCACACAACTCGTAGAAGCGTGGGTCGTTAGGGTAGTGTGCGGTGCGAACTGAGTTGATGTTGTGTTGCTTCATCAACATCAGATCTTTTTCCACGCGGTCCATACCCACTGCACGACCTTTTAGGTGATCGTTATCATGACGGTTTACACCATGCAGCATCACGTATTGATTGTTGATGTAAAACAGGCCATCACGCACCTTGATATCACGGAAACCCACGCGTTGTGGGATCACTTCCACTACGTTGCCTTGGTGATCTTTTAAGGTAATGAACAAGTGGTAAAGGTAAGGATTTTCAGCCGTCCAATGTGTTGGGCTCACCATATCAATCGCAAAGCTTGTTGAGTGGTGGTTTTGGATGGTCAGTGAATCGCATTGACCACTGGCTACGACAGTGCCTTTGTCATGCAGCGCGTATTCCAGCGTATAGCCAGACGCGATAGCGGTGGAAAGGTTTTCCAATTCGATTTGAGCACTGAGCGTCGCACTTTGGTAATCGTCGGCGAAGTCGGTGCGAATTGTTAGGTCTTGGACGTGAATGTTCTCTTTTCCGATTAGGTAAACGTCACGGAAGATCCCCGCCGTCCACCACATGTCTTGGTCTTCAATGTAAGTGGAATCGGCCCACTGCATCACGCGTACAGAGAGTAAGTTTTCGCCTTGTTGGACGAACTTGGAAATGTCGAATTCCGCTGTGAGTCGGCTGCCTTTACTAAAGCCGACGTACTCGCCGTTCACGTACACTTCAAAGTAGGTTTCCACGCCGTCGAACTTGATGATGGTTTGTTGGTTATCCCACTGTGGACCAAGTGTAAATGTGCGTTGATAAGCGCCCGTTGGGTTGTCGGTTGGTACAAACGGGACATCGATCGGGAATGGGAAGCCTTCATCGGTGTATTGCAGATCGCCGTGGCCTTCCATTTGCCACATGTTTGGGACAGTAATGCGTCCCCAGTCGTTCATTGTTTGTGAGTAAAACTCTTCAGGTACCAACATTGGGTTGGTGAAATAACGGAATGTCCATTGGCCGCTGAGCAACATAAAGCGGCGACTCAGTTCACGTTGAAAGGTTTGTGCGCTCTGAACAGAGTCATAAGAGAAAAAGTACGCACGCGGTGCCATACGATTCTCGTGTAAGTGTTGGAAGTTTTCCCAATTGTTCACGTTTTGATCTCCCCTCGGCTTGGTGCGCTTATGTTGGAGTGCGGATTGGTTTCATCGCGGCTCAACATCAGTGCAAAAACAACGGCCGATGTATTGTGAAAAATGCTTATGAATAATCTGAGAAAGATATTAGTAAAAGTTTTACTAAAATAAATTAATGAAAACGTTTTACTTTAACTTGGTCACGTTTTAAATGACCAATGTTGAGCAAGATGTGATCAGCGTAAAGGAATGCGTTCTAGATTGTTTTGGAAAGTAAAAACAGTAAAAATTCGGTAGAAAATAAAAGAAGAAATAAAAAAGCACTGAAAATTCAGTGCCTTATTTGAGCAGTTTTGAGGGTGTTTTTATCGAGTTGTGCCGCGTAGCTTGAGCTTGCTTGGAACGTACACTTGAAGGGGCAGTGCGCGTCCGTCACGGTATTTTTCTACTAACAAGTTTACGCCTTGAATCCCCATCATTTCAGAATGAATACGAACGGTAGATAGAGGAGGGAAGGTAAAACGCGCGGTAGGAATGTCGTTCACGCTGATCAGCGCAATATCATCAGGAATGTTTAAACCAAACTCATGCACTGCTCGTAACACACCAATCGCAATGGAGTCCGAAGCAATGAACATCGCTTTTGGGAAATCGCCTTTGGCCAGCATCTCTTTCGCTAAGTCATAACCGGACAAGCTAGAGAAATCGCCACGATAAATGTCGTCTTCAGAAACTACACCTTTTAGATTGCCGTAGTCCACAAACGCATTTTCACGAATGTCTGCGGTGTTGGGCTCGTCTTGTCCACCAATAAAGCCGATGCGCTCGTAGCCTTGTTGTACAAAGAAATCAACCACTTGCTTGCTGATTCTTACAAGGTCGATATCAACGCAATCGTAAGGACTAGTTGGATCTGAAAAGTCAATGTAACAGATGCTATCGGCTAGGCGTTTAGGTAACTTATTGACCACCTTTTGGTCGACTTTCCCGACTAAAAGGACACCCGTGATCTTCTGCGTTTCAACATCAATTTCGCTGTTGTAGCAATTGGTTAGCGTAATGCCGAGTTTGTCGCACTGAGTTTCAATCCCATGACGAATCGACAAGTAGTACGGGTCATTCACTTCTGCTTCTTGTTTGTAATTGTACAAGGCCAAAAAGTGATGTTTTTGCTTGGCTTCTTTGGTGGCTTTCTTCGAGCTGCTGGTGCGGTACTCCAGCTTTTCTGCGATTTCTAAAATGCGGCGTTTGGTTTCTTCTTTAACGCTCAACGTCGGATCGTCATTCAAAACTCGCGATACAGTTGCAAGTGAGACGCCCGCTTCAGTGGCGATATCTTTTAGTGTTGCCATGTACATTTCCCGTTGGCATTGCTCACTTCTCCAAGTGAGAACTCAATAATCTGGCTATTGTAAACAGCTACTTAGGGATGCACAAACTTTTAGTAAAATCGTGCGATCCATGAAAGAGAGCGGTATCTGCTCGACTCATCTTCACTGCTCATCATCTTCCCGGTTTAATTTAACTAAAGTCTGCATCTAAAATAAGGCTTTTTTGTAATTTTGTGGAAACGTTTACACAATTTGAATTCGATCACGGATCTGGATCGAGATTGGTTGCTAGACTTTTAGCCAGTTAAGAAATGGGCGTACCGATTCGATGCAATGGCGATTGGCTTTTAGCGCATCAGAGTGAGGTATGAACAGAAAGCAGCAAACGTGGAGATGCAAAAGTGAAAGTTCTTGTCACAGGCGGTATGGGATACATCGGTAGTCACACTTGCGTTCAGATGATTGAAGCGGGAATGGAACCTATCATCGTCGACAACTTGTGTAACGCCAAACTGGACGTGTTAAACCGTATTGAAGCGCTGACTGGCAAACAGCCTGCGTTCCACCAAGGTGACATCCGTGACGAAGCCTTTTTGGATACGGTATTCGCGCAGCACGACATCCAAGCCGTGATCCACTTTGCTGGCCTCAAAGCAGTTGGCGAATCGGTGGCAAAACCACTTGAGTACTACGACAACAACGTCAATGGCTCATTGGTGTTAGCGCGCAGCATGCGTAAAGCGGGCGTGAAAAGCATCGTATTCAGTTCATCGGCAACGGTTTACGGTGACCCTGAAATAGTGCCGATTACGGAAGATTCACCAACAGGCGCAACCACCAATCCATACGGACGCAGCAAATATATGGTGGAGCAATGCTTAAGCGATCTGTTCCATGCTGAAAACGACTGGAGCATCACCTTACTACGTTACTTCAACCCAGTTGGCGCGCACCCATCGGGCAGCATGGGGGAAGACCCACAAGGAATTCCCAATAACCTGATGCCATTTATCGCCCAAGTCGCTGTTGGCCGCCGAGAAAAACTCGCGGTATTCGGTAGCGACTATCCAACCCCTGACGGCACTGGCGTACGTGATTACATCCATGTGATGGATCTGGCCGACGGCCATATTGCGGCTTTGAAATCGGTGGGTGAGAAATCGGGTTTGCACATTTACAACTTAGGTACAGGTAAAGGCTCGAGCGTACTTGAGATGGTGGATGCGTTCGCGACCGCTTGCGGTAAACCAGTGCCTTACGAGTTATGCCCGCGTCGTCCTGGGGATATTGCTGAATGTTGGGCAAGCACGGAAAAAGCCGAGCGTGAACTAGGCTGGAAAGCAACACGCACGGTAGCTGAAATGACCGCCGATACGTGGAACTGGCAGTCAAAAAATCCCAATGGCTATTCCCCTGCGTAGTTTACGTCGCCGCATTGTTGTCTGCACTTTCCAATTTCATTGAGAAATGCAGATGAAAGAATTCTTAAAAGTTGAGTAAGTAACATGTCGAATGTCGAATTTAACCCAGTGGATCATCCACACCGCCGTTACAACCCTCTGACTGGGCAATGGATTTTGGTTTCACCTCACCGTGCTAAACGCCCTTGGAGTGGCGCAGATGAAAAGCCCGCGTTGGATGAACTACCAAGCTATGACGGTAAATGTTTCCTTTGTCCAACCAACGAACGTATCTCTGGCGATGTTAATCCAGACTACCAAGGCACCTATGTGTTCAATAACGATTTTGCTGCGCTGATGGTGGATTCACCAGATGCACCGGAGTCAAACAACCCGCTATTCAAAACGCAAGGCGTACGTGGTTTGAGCCGAGTGATTTGCTTCTCGCCAGATCACAGCAAAACCTTACCGGAGCTGCCAGTGGATAAAATTCGTGGCGTGATTGATACATGGAATGAGCAAATTGAAGAGCTCGGCAAAGAGTACGTTTGGGTTCAGGCGTTCGAAAACAAAGGCGAAACCATGGGCTGTTCTCAGCCTCATCCGCACGGTCAAATCTGGGCGAACAGCTTCTTACCCAATGAAATCGAGCGTAAAGAGCACAACCTAAAAGCCTACTACCAAGAGCACGGCAGCAACTTGCTGGTGGATTACGTACAAGCGGAACTCAAAGACGGTTCACGCATTGTGGTGGAAACCGAACACTGGCTGGCGGTGGTGCCTTACTGGGCTGCTTGGCCGTTCGAAACCATGTTGTTGCCGAAAACGCACATTCGTCGTATGAGCGAACTCAGCGATGAGCAACGAGACGATTTAGCGCTAGCGATTAAGAAGCTGACCAGCCGTTACGACAATTTATTCCAATGCTCTTTCCCTTACTCGATGGGCTGGCACTACGCGCCGTTTTTTGACCAAGGCACAGACATCGACCATTGGCAGCTTCATGCACTTTTCTATCCGCCACTACTGCGCAGTGCCACGGTTCGTAAGTTCATGGTGGGCTACGAAATGCTGGCAGAAAGCCAACGCGATCTCACCGCAGAGCAAGCCGCGCAGCGTCTGCGTGATGTGAGTGATGTCCACTACAAAGAATGCTAAGTCTTTAAATTGGACTGATTACGAATAACGGGATAGCGCGACTTTACAGATAGAAAGTTGGGCTCAACGCGCTATCCCACACAAATTACTATTTTAAGAGAACGTCCCTATGTCTGAACTTATCCAAAATGTGAAAGCGTCATTTGAGCAAGTGTTGGGCTACGCACCTAGCCATATTATTCAAGCGCCTGGTCGTGTGAACTTGATTGGTGAGCACACCGATTACAACGATGGTTTTGTCCTACCGTGTGCCATTAACTACCAAACGGTCGTGGCGGCGGCAAAGCGTGAAGATAATATCGTGCGTGTGGTGTCGGTCGATTACGGTAACGTAGTTGACGAATTCGATATCACGCAAGCCATTACCTTCCAGCAAGACAAAATGTGGGCGAACTACATTCGCGGCGTGGTGAAGTGTCTTCTGGCGCGTGGCTACCAGTTTACTGGGGCGGATATTTCAGTCAGCGGCAACGTGCCTCAAGGCGCGGGTTTGAGCTCATCGGCGGCATTGGAAGTAGTGATCGGTCAAACGTTTAAAGTGTTGTTCAACCTTGAGATCAGCCAAGCCGAAATCGCGTTAAACGGTCAGCAAGCTGAGAACGAATTCGTCGGTTGCAACTGCGGCATCATGGATCAAATGATTTCAGCGGAAGGGCGTGAAAATCATGCGATGCTATTAGATTGCCGTAGCCTTGAAACAGAAGCGGTCTCTATGCCAGAAGACATGGCCGTCGTGATCATCAACTCGAATAAAAAACGTGGTTTGGTCGACAGCGAATACAACACTCGTCGTCAGCAATGTGAAGAAGCGGCGCGTATTTTCGGTGTGAAAGCTTTGCGTGATGTGACGATTGAGCAGTTCAACGAGAAAGTCGCTGAGCTGGATGAAATGGTGGCAAAACGTGCCCGTCATGTCATCACAGAAAATGATCGTACTGTGGAAGCGGCGCAAGCGCTGCGAGCACACGACATGAAGCGTATGGGCGAGCTGATGGCCGAGTCTCATGCCTCGATGCGCGATGATTTCGAAATCACGGTAAAAGAAATCGATACGCTGGTGGAGATAGTCAAAGAGGTGATCGGCGATCAAGGCGGCGTGCGCATGACTGGCGGTGGCTTTGGTGGTTGCATCGTGGCACTTGTACCGCCAGCACTGGTTGATGACGTGAAAGCGGCAGTTGAAGTGAAGTACCAAGCAGCTACGGGCTTAAAAGAGTCGATTTATGTTTGCCAAGCCAAAAATGGTGCGGGCTTGGTTGAAGTGCTGTAGGGAATGATGATGAAAGCCTATTTTCAACGACTAGAACAAGCGATGGCGCAAACGCCGTCGTTTGATGGCCAAACTGCGAATCTGATTCATTTGACCAACGCGAATGGTATGACAGCGTCGTTTATGGATATCGGTGCGACGTGGTTGAGTTGCACATTACCGGTAAATGGTGAAAACCGTGAAGTGTTGTTGCGCTCACCAAATATGGCTGAACACATGAAGCAAGACGCTTACTTCGGTTCCATTGTTGGTCGCTTTGCTAACCGAATTGCGAAGGGGCAGTTTGAGATAGACGGAGAGAAGTATCAACTTGGTATCAATAACGGTGAAAACTCACTGCACGGTGGCCTAGAAGGGTTTGATAAACGCCGCTGGAAGGTTGAAGAGCAAAATGATCAACAGGTCACTTTTTCACTTCGCTCCCCGGACGGTGACCAAGGCTATCCGGGAAATCTCGATGTGAAGGTGACGTACACGCTCACTGACGAGAATGAACTAGCTATCGCCTATGATGCTACGACCGACAAAACATCACCAGTGAATTTAACCAATCACGCCTACTTTAACTTGGCTGGTGAGGCGAGCCGCGCGAAAAGTTTGGATCATACTTTACAGCTCAATGCTGGGCATTACTTGCCAACGGATGCGGGGTTAATTCCTACCGGTGAACAAAAAACAGTTTCGGGTACCAGTTTCGACTTCACCGAGCCAAAATCGATTGGCCAAGAATTTCTTGCTGAGCAAGATCAGAAAACTGCTGGTGGCTACGATCACGCCTTTGTATTCATGCCTGAAGTGACCGATGGCGTATCTGTCGCTGCGGTTTTAATTGCACCAAAAGAAGATGTGGTGATGAAGGTGAAAACCACCAAGCCTGCCATCCAGTTTTATTCAGGTAATTTCTTAGCCGGTACGCCAGGTGCAAGTAAAACTTACGAACGCTATGACGGCCTTGCGTTGGAAACACAGTACTTTCCAGACGGGCCAAACAAACCAGAATGGGGACTCAACAATGGGGTGTTGAGCTCTGGGGATTGCTATCAGCATCAAACTACTTATCAGTTTGAATTTTAGATAGCACTTCTGCCCTTTGAACTTGCAGCGGCAGCGATGCTGCAACTCCAACGACTTTGGGTGTTATGGTGGGCTACATGCCCACCTTTTTTGTTTTTGATATGTATTTTTACTAGGAAGTTTAAATCACTTACCTCACTTTCGACACAATACTGTACGGTGGATGATCCCCGTAATTTCCTACTTATTACTCTTCGTTTTACCTTTGTTGTTATCGTTTACATTTTTGTTGATTTTAGAGTGTTTTAATTAAATGACACTTCTCTTAATATTTGTGATCTTTAGCTCGTTATAAGGTTTTTAGCGTAATATGTATCAATATGTGTGATTTGAGTTGCATTTCATTTGAGTGGTAACGTTTACACTTTGTGGCGTAAACAAAACTACAGGATGAAACTGATGTCGAATATAGAACATGGTCTAAGCTTTATCGACATAATGGTCTTCGCCATTTATGTCGCAATTATCATTGGGGTCGGACTTTGGGTATCTCGTGATAAAAAAGGCACTCAGAAAAGTACGGAAGATTATTTCTTGGCGGGAAAATCTTTGCCTTGGTGGGCTGTCGGTGCTTCGCTAATTGCTGCAAATATTTCTGCGGAACAATTTATAGGAATGTCTGGTTCAGGCTATTCAATCGGCTTGGCTATCGCATCTTATGAATGGATGTCGGCAATAACATTGATTATTGTTGGTAAGTACTTTCTACCTATTTTCATTGAAAAAGGAATCTATACCATTCCTGAATTTGTTGAAAAACGCTTCAATAAAAAACTAAAAACAATTTTGGCCGTTTTTTGGATTTCCTTGTACATTTTTGTAAACCTAACTTCAGTACTGTATTTAGGTGGTTTGGCTCTCGAAACCATTTTGGGTATTCCGTTGATGTACTCAATTCTAGGTCTTGCGCTGTTTGCGTTGGTGTACTCAATTTACGGTGGTTTATCGGCAGTAGTATGGACCGATGTCATCCAAGTGTTCTTCTTAGTTTTGGGTGGTTTTATGACTACCTACATGGCAGTGAGTTTTATTGGTGGTACGGACGGTTGGTTCGCTGGGTTGTCTAAAATGGTCGATGCCGCTCCAGGCCACTTTGAGATGATCTTGGATCAAAGTAATCCACAATACATGAACCTTCCTGGTATTGCCGTATTAATTGGTGGTCTTTGGGTAGCAAACTTATATTACTGGGGCTTTAACCAGTACATTATTCAAAGAACGCTTGCTGCAAAATCAGTATCGGAAGCTCAGAAAGGTATTGTTTTTGCAGCGTTTTTGAAACTTATCGTTCCGTTTCTCGTGGTATTGCCAGGTATTGCCGCTTACGTTATTACTTCGGACCCACAACTAATGGCAAGCCTTGGTGATATTGCAGCAACAAACCTTCCAAGTGCTGCTAATGCGGATAAAGCATACCCTTGGCTAACTCAGTTCTTGCCTGTTGGTGTTAAAGGTGTTGTTTTTGCGGCTCTTGCTGCTGCAATTGTTTCTTCACTAGCATCAATGCTTAACTCAACAGCCACTATCTTCACTATGGATATTTACAAAGAGTATATCTCTCCAGACTCCGGTGACCACAAGTTGGTGAATGTTGGGCGTACTGCAGCTGTGATGGCACTAATTATTGCCTGCCTAATTGCCCCAATGTTAGGTGGTATTGGCCAGGCATTCCAATACATCCAAGAATATACAGGTTTAGTTAGCCCTGGCATTTTGGCTGTATTCTTACTTGGCTTATTCTGGAAGAAAACAACCAGTAAAGGGGCTATTATTGGTGTCGTAGCATCAATACCATTTGCTTTGTTCTTAAAATTTATGCCACTAGCCATGCCGTTTATGGATCAAATGCTATATACATTATTGTTTACAATGGTTGTGATCGCATTTACAAGCTTGAGCACATCAATTAATGATGATGATCCTAAAGGTATTAGTGTTACATCATCGATGTTTGTAACAGATCGAAGCTTTAATATCGCCGCTTACGGCATAATGATTGTTTTGGCAGTGTTATATACATTGTTCTGGTAAACCATTCTTTATTATACTCCGCTCTTTTTTGAGCGGAGTTTTTCTAATTAAAAGAGTGTCATATGGATTCAACCTTGCTGCCAAATGTCGTTTCTTTTTTTAAAACGATAGAGCCATTTCATTTACTTCCTGACCATGTTCTTGATGCTATCGCTACGAACACAGATATTGTTTATTGGGGAAAAGGAGAGAGTGTCTCCTTATTTATGCCTGAAAGAAAAAATTTATATATTATTCGATCTGGAGTTATCGAACAGAGATTTCCTAATGGTGAATTAAGAGCTAGATTAGGCGAAAATGATGTATTTGGATTTAATTTAGAACAGGATAAATATAAAGTAAAAACCATTGAAAATTGTTTAATATATAAAATTAATTATGCGTTCTTACTAAAAGAAGTTTCGAATTTTGAAAATGTTGTTAACCAGGTTGCAATCCGTGCAAGTCAACGTCTCACTTCAAGTATTAATGCACAGTATTCACAAGCAGAAAAAAGCCTGTTTTTTAAAAGGGCTAAAGATTTAGCCAATCATAATGTTGTGGTGGTGCATACAAACCAAAGTATCCAGCAAGTGGCACAAATCATGAGTAAAAAAGGCTGCACTTGTGCCTTGGTTACCAATGACAATGCATTGGTTGGAGTGGTTACCGAGACTGACATGACAAGTAGAGTGGTTGCTGAGGCGTTTAATATCTATAGACCTGTTGAGGATATTATGAACGCTCATCCTCAGAGTGTTGACCAAAATGAGCCCGTTATTTCTGCGCTCAATCTGATGATGAAACACAATATTCGTAATATCCCTGTTCTTGACAAAAATAAACAGGTTTTAGGTTTGATTAGCCCTCAAGAGTTAGTTCAGAGGCATGGCGTCCAGGCTGTTTTTTTGATTGAAAAAATCAGTAAGTGTAATAGTTTAGAATCGCTTTCATTGTTAGTAAAAGAACGTCAGGCAGTATTTGAGGCGATGATAGAATCGCATTTGCCAGCCAATGTAATTGGGCAAGTTTTAATGATGATTTATGATGCCTTTACCTGTCGATTGATTAAATTAGCAGAAAGAAACGTGGGTTTACCTCCTTGTAATTATGCTTGGCTAGCGGCGGGTTCGCATGCGAGAGGAGAGGTTCACTTAGGTTCTGATCAAGATAACGCTTTAGTACTTGATGACTCAGCAACAGAAAGTGACCGAATTTATTTTCGACATTTTGCTATGTATATATGTAAAGGATTAGCGGAATGCGGGTATCCTTTGTGTAATGGGCGTTTTATGGCGGCTACACCAAAGTGGAATCAGCCATTATTCATCTGGAAGCAGCTCTACAGAAAATGGGCGAACAATCCAGAGTACAATATGTTACTAAATCTTAATGTCTTTCTTGAAGTGCGCTTTATTTCCGGGGATAGGTCACTATTTGATGAACTAAATAGTGAACGCGAGCGGTGTATCAAAAATAACCCTCATTTAATCGCAGCCTTAGTTAGAAATTTAATATCACACCGTCCACCACTAGGGATATTCAATAACTTAGTGTTAGAAAATAATGGTCACAACGAAAAATCGCTGAATATTAAAAATTCTGCGATTGGTCTGTTGGTCGATATCGCTAGAATTTATGCTCTTCATAAAGGCGGAGGAATGTTGTCAACGGAAGAAAGATTCGATTTTGCGTATGATAGAGGATTGATTAATAGCACTTCACATCAAGACTTGATAGGGACTTATCGTTATGTAACGCAATTACGTTACTCACATCAGCTGCAATGCTTACAAGGTGGAAAGCCAGTAACGAATGCTATATTTCCTGAGCATTTTGGCAGCTTTGAAAGACAACACCTCAAAGATGCTTTTCGCATAATACGCGGTTATCAAGACACGTTAAAAATGAAATTTGGCTCTTAGTATGTTTGGCTACTCATTCCAGTCAATTGAACATCTAGAACAGGTGCGCAGAGAACTAGAAAAATCTAGCTTGCCAGATGTATTTAACTCTATAGGAAATACGCCTCTACCTGGCGCTTTATCGGATGCTAGAGAGTTAGACACGTTAGTCTTGGACTTTGAAACGACAGGATTTAATCCTGAAGTAGATAGAGTAATCAGTATTGGATGGGTAGAAATTCGAAACAGCAATATTCGTCTAAATAGTGCACGTCATGTCTTCATTAATCATGCAATTGATATTTGTCATGAGTCAGTCAAAGTTCACCATATTAGGCCTGAAACGTTGCATGTATCGGGGATTTCAGAACAAGCTGCTTTCACTCAGTTGCTGGATGTAATTGTTGGTAAAATTCTTGTTGCACATGGCTGCATTATGGAGCAGAGGTTTTTAGACCAATACATCAAGATAAAGTACCAGAATTTGAAGTTGCCATTAATATGGTTAGATACATTAAAAATCGAGCAATATCGCACCCAACTGAGACCTACTCGGTCTGACTGGCGGTTAAGTTCAATTCGAAAGGAACTCAACCTACCAACATATCAAGCCCATAACGCACTAAATGATGCGATAGCGACTGCCGAACTATATCTAGCACAGATTAATTGCTTGTTTGGCCTTTCATCTGCGCCATTACATGTTTTAGTTAATGCTTCGCGCTAACATTTAACGCGTACATCAACAACGCTCGACAGAGTTTCTTCGTACTAACGTTGGGCTAAAAATAATGGTTTCATCTTCAACTTTTTCGTCACGAGATAGCGCCAAAGCCAAACGGGCGGCGCGTTCTGCCATCATCTCGATTGGGTAGCGAATAGTGGTCAAGCTAGGGTGAACAAAGCGGGCGATCAAGCCATCATCGAACCCGACCATAGAAACCTTACTTGGTACGTCAATGCCATTTTGATCTAACGCTGCCAATGCGCCAGCGGCCATGTAGTCGTTGTAGGCCACCACTCCAGTAATCTCCAAAGATTTGGTTAACAGGTTGGTCATCGCAACTTCGCCCCCATCACTGTTGGGCTCACCGTATTCGATGTAGCTTTTGGAGAGTTCAATACCATGTTCTTTCAATGCGGCTTGGTAACCTTGCAAGCGTTCATCGGTATCTTCGATATCGTGGGATGAGGCAATGCAAGCGATTTTGCGATGCCCGTGACGAATCAAATATTCTGTCGCGAGGAATGCCCCCTTGCGGTTATCAAGGGAAATACAGCGCTCAGCAAGCTCTGGGATATGTCGATTGATAAGCACCATACCTTTCACTTCTTGGGCATAGCCAATTAGCTCCTCATCAGATAAGCCTTTCGAGTGGATGACTATTGCATCGCAACGGCTGTTGATCAGCAATTCTAGGGCTTGACGCTCATCATCTGGATTGTGATACCCGTTGCCAATCAAGATATGTTTGCCATTTTCGCGCGCGATATTATCGACGGATTTGACCAGCGTGCCGAAGAAAGGATCGGACACATCACTCACCAACACACCCATGGTATTTGTGCTTTGACTCACCAGTGCGCGAGCTGCGGCATTGGGTCTGTAACCCAATTTGCTCATTGCTTTGGTGACCGACTCTACCGATGATTGACTGGCTTTTGGGGACTTGTTGATCACGCGAGAAACCGTTGCGACCGAAACACCGGCTTCTTTCGCGACATCCTTGATCGTTGCCATATAGAACCTTTAGTGGCTAAAAAATTTTGACTGAAAGTATTAAACACCCATTGTGTAATAAGTGCAATTTGATAGAGGATTTGCTTTCGGAAATGAGATCTTTACCACTTGTATTTATTAAGCTTACTGATAGTGTAAACGTTATCTTTTTAGTAAAACTTTACTGGGGTTTTAATTATGGAAACTATCGCTTACTCTGATTTTGCCAAATTAGAAATTCGTACCGGAAAAATCATTGAAGTGGCTCGTCATCAAAATGCAGACAAGCTGTATATTGTGCAAATTGATATCGGTGAGAAAACACTGCAAACCGTAACCAGCTTAGTGCCTTATTACACCGAGGAAGAGTTGATGGGCAAACAAGTGGTCGTGTTGTGTAATCTTGCCAAAGCCAAAATGCGCGGCGAAACCTCAGAATGTATGTTGTTGTGCGCAGAAACGGATGATGAATCCGAAAGTGTGTTGCTAACGCCAGAAAGAGCGATGCCGACTGGGGTGAGAATTGTTTAGAGTTTAATCAAGCAAACGTTTTATTGTTCGTGTTTATGTTTTGTGTCTCATTTTATAAATAAATCAATAGGAATATATTCAACTCTATTTATAATCTCCGCGCTTTTAAAAACTGTTTAACAGTATGAAAAACATAGGAAATTATAATGAAAAAAGTATTGCCATTATTGGCTTTAGGTGCAGTGGTTGCTTCAGCGTCAGTTCAAGCAAAAGGTAACTGGTATGTTGGCGCAGATATTCTTAACTCTGATCTTGAAGTTGAAGGTCACTCTTACAGCTCTTCAGCTACAGGTTTGGGTATTGCGGTAGGTAAAGAGCTGCAATATTCAGAAAACTTCAAATTGGCTTTAGAGGGTGAGTACATTTACTACGGTAGCTTCGAAGAAAAAGCATCGGGCGCGGGTAATTGGTTAGAAGCTACTGTTGAAGGTTATTCATTCAACCTTAATGCTAAACCTAAGTACCAATTCTCTGGCACTGGTTTTTATGTTGGTGCTGTTGTTGGTCTAGGTGTTACTGGGGTTGATTTAGAGGCAAAATCAAACCTTTCTGGTTTCACTGGTAAGACTGATGGTAGCGATGCTGGCTTTAACTATGGTGCTGAAGTGGGTTATGAATTTGCTTCAGGTCTGGTTGTTTCTGGTGGCTACCGTGCTTCTACAGTAACCATCGATGTTGAAGGTGGTGGCGATCTTGAATTTGATTTTGACAGCCTGTACGTTGGCGTTGATTACAAGTTTTAAGCTCGCATAAGCAAAACATAGATACTAAAAAGGAGCCGTTAGGCTCCTTTTTTGATTAGATTGTCAATCAACTCGTAATGATGCTCTTGCACGCCTGCAAGGTTGCCATATTTAGGTTGGTGGCGGTCATTTTCTTTTGCGTGTTGCCAGCCAATGGTGTGACGCACAAAATGCTCTGCAAACGCATGAGATACTTCTAAGCAACCTGCTAGCACGGTATCGACATAGCTTTGCATGATTGGGCTTTTTACGCACGGTGGTAATGGCTCGTCTTTTACGTAAACCCAGATGCTATGTTCTTGGTTAAAGTTCGCGTGCGTTTCTATTTGATCTGGCTGAATTTGAATACGATGATAACCACGCTCACGGCGATCGAATTCTGCGAGAGCCTCTTCATTCACTTCGAGTAAAACGCCGTTGACCTGCCCATCGCCTTGGTTTACAACCAGAGGAGACAGAGTGTAGCTGTCATCAATTTTTCCCCAGTAGCGCACCAGTCCATGAGCAATGACGGGAATGGCTTCTCCCGTTTGTCCGGTTAACTTACGTGACGCAGAATTAATCAAACTGCCATAGCCAAATATGTACATCTTCGTTGCATCCCTTAACTGATGGTTGTGTCTCTCACCGTTTATACCTAACCCGCCTCTGAAGCACAACTTTACCTCTTAAGTATAATCTTAACTCTTAACATGTATTTTTTATGCATGTTTATGGTAGCATCAATATTGTAGTTGAGTTAACCAGCATCGAGAGACGCTTGAGGGCAAGATAATGCTGAATATCACCGATAAAAAAGTGGAAGAAAAAATCCCCGCATGGCTGCGATTAGGCTTTCGGCCGTTTTTTCTGTTTGGGTCGATTTACGCCATTGTTGCGATCGCGTTGTGGGTGTGGATGTTCCAAACCGGACAGCCAAACGTATTAGCTGTACCGGCATTATGGTGGCACGTACATGAAATGTTGTTCGGCTTTTCGATGGCGATTGTGGTTGGTTTTGTACTGACCGCGGTACAAAACTGGACTGGCATTAATGGTACCAAGCATTACACGCTTTTGGTCTTATTTGGCTTATGGCTCGCGCCCCGAATATTGCTTTGGACGCCAGCGCCGTTATGGTTAACCAGCAGCATTGAAGCGGTATTTTTGTTGTTTGTTGCCTATGAGGTAGGCATTCGTGTTTATCGAGCCAAAGGTTGGCGTAATCTGTTTTTTGTGCCGCTGTTTCTTTTGGCCATTTTTGCGAACTTTGCAAGCTACGCAACAATAAAAGGCATGCCGCCGTTTAGCTCTTCTGCTGTATGGCAGGCGATGTTGTGGTGGTTTACGTTGTTGCTGTCGGTCATGGGCGGGCGTGTGATTCCATTCTTTACTGCGCGTCGATTTAATTTCGAAAAAGCGCAACCATTGGCTTGGTTAGAGTGGTTCGCGAACTTGCCGTTGGTAATGCTATTTGTGCTGAGCTTTTTCCCTGTGACGTTTGCAGAACTAGGTAATCCGTTGATGCTGTTTGCAGGAGTTGCTCAGTTGGTGCGTTTTGTTCGCTGGAAACCTTGGTTAACCCTGAGCGAGCCTTTAGTGTGGTCGCTGCATGCTGCGTATTTGTGTTTGCCACTAAGCTTAATTTTGCGAGGCATTTGGGGAGATGCATTTGCCAGCCATAACCTGATTCACCTGTTTGCGATAGGTGCATTAGGCGGCTTGATTTTAGCGATGATCGCACGCGTGACGATGGGACATACTGGTCGCATGATCTACAAAGGTCCGAACATGAGCCTTGCGTTTGCGGCGATTACCGCGGCAGCTTTGGTTCGCAGTTTTGCCGTGATATTTGATCCTGCCAATATGATGCTGTGGATTAACATCAGTGGCGGATTGTGGATTGTCGCATTTGGCCTGTTTGTTTGGCGCTTTGGCGTGATGCTTATTACCCCTCGCGTCGATGGTCATCCCGGATAGGGCGCTAATGTGAGTAGAGAAAGAGGAGCCGCGCGCTCCTCTTTTGATTTTTGTTCTTTATAGGGTTAGCGCTTATTCGTCTTCGTCGTCCGTTTTATTCGTGAACCCCAAACGTTTGAATAGCCACCACTCTAGAGCAAAGATGACAATTAAAGCGATACAGAACCAGGTGAACGCCATGGCAGATTCCACGCCTGGCATACCGCCAATGTTGATGCCAAGCAAACCTGTAAGGAAGCTGGTTGGCAAGAAAATAGTCGCCACCAAGGTAAATAGATAACTGTTTTTATTAGTTTTCTCGTCACGATGATGTTTGATTTCTTCTTGAAAGAGTGCGACTTCTCCAAGATAAAACTCAAGTGTTTCATTTATGCGCGTAATATTATTGTGGGCGAAGCGATATTGATGGGGCCTTAAAGCCACCAACTCGGACTCTGATTCAACGAGATCACGAATAGCATATTGCTGAGGGCGAATAAAACGTTTGATGGAAATAAGCGCTTTTTGAGTTGCCATATGCTTGTACGTCGATTCATCATTCACATCAAACTGGTTTAACGTCTCTTCAATCGTATCGAGGTAAACGTCTATTTTGCTATTTAATCCTTCAATAATCTGATGAAGTAAACCAGCAAGGCTTTTCGGACCTTTATGTTCCGCCAATGCTTGACGAATCTCCATGATGGCACGCGATGGGATTTTACGTGTTGAAATCAGTGCACCTTGAAAATAGAGAATTCGAATACTGAGCATGTCTTCTGGTGAAGCATCGCCATTCATATTGACGCCTCGTAAAATCAACATGAAGTTCTCGTCATCCAAAGGGTGGAAAGACGGTCGGCTCTCGTCGGCTAACAGGTGATCGACAGTGGCACGTGGTACTTGGTTTTGCTCTAGCCAGCCACGAATATCGGGATGCAGCCGTTCACAATGGTACCAATGTTTGGCTTGAATCTGCTCCGCCGTTGTGGATTGCTGAGTTGCTTCTGGGGTTGAAAAATCCCAATGTTCAATCATAAAACCCATTTTCTTTTCCTTGTCTGAGCCTTTCCCCAAATAACTCTGAAAGAGCCTGTGCTCCTCCGCTGAATTATTTTCCGTGAAGTGCATCAGTGATAACGTTCTGAACCTAGCGCCATGAAGTTATTCAGGGGTAATTATTCAAATGAGTATGATTGCATTTAACGCCAAATGTCTATGAATAGTTGCTCTTATTTGTAATCAAGTGAAGCAAGCCAAAGTGTGGTGTAAAAACAGCAAAATAAAAAAGCCTGCAGCGAGGCAGGCTTTCTAGTGGGGAGGGGAGGAGCAGTTAGCCAACTTGAGAAAGATTAACCACTTTCTGCTGTAGCTTTTCTTTTAAATAGTCCGATAAAGCCAGCTTTTCTTCGTCGTTCATGTACAGACCAAGCTTGGTACGACGCCACAAAATGTCTTCATCGGTCATTGCCATTTCATGGTTCATTAAGTAGTCGATCTCACGTTGGTAAACACCGCCGGCTTGCGATGAGAACGCGTGTCCAAGGTCAGCTTCGCTTGCTGTGCCTTCCATTAAGTTCCACGTTTGGGTACCAAATTGTGTCACGTAACGAAGAATCAATGCTTCTGGCGCCCAAGCGTATTTAGCATGAATTTGTTTAGCTAATTGTTCACGACTACAGCTGAAGTTACCACCAGGTAGGGTTTGATTTGCCGTCCAGTCGCTTCCCATCTCTGGTAGGAAAGGAGCCAGCTTTTTCATTGCCGCTTCACCCAGCTTACGGTAGGTCGTCAGCTTACCACCAAAGACAGAAAGCAGAGGTGCATGGTCGTATTCCGCATCGAGTTCTAGCGTGTAGTCTCGTGTGATCGCTTGCGGAGAGTCAGATTCATCGTCACATAAAGGACGAACACCGCTGTATGTCCAAACCACATCTTCGCGAGTCAGCTGGTGGACAAAGTGTTGGTTTACGATGTCGATGAGGTAATCGACTTCGTCATCTGAGATTGCCACTTCGCGTGGGTCACCTTTGTATTCCACATCTGTTGTACCAATGATTGAGAACTTATCTAAGTAAGGAATCATAAATACGATGCGGTTGTCTTTGTTTTGAAGAATGTAGGCTTGCGGTTCGTTGTGGATACGAGGAACAACGATGTGCGAGCCTTTGATTAAGCGAATGTTACGAGGAGAGGCTTGCTCTAATCCATCATCAAAGAACTGTTTTACCCAAGGGCCAGCTGCGTTTACTAGTGCTTTTGCTTTGCGTTCGAAACGTTGGTCTGTCATCACGTCATGAATTGTGACATGCCAGATACCACCTTCACGGTGTGCTTTTTCTACGCGGCAGTAGTTACGTACTTCTGCATGGTTTTCACGAGCAGCCAGAACGTTAAGTAATACTAAACGCGCGTCATCAACCCAACAGTCAGAGTATTCGAAACCGGTTTTCATTTCTGGTTTTAGCAAGCCCGATTTCGCTAAGTTGACTGTTTTGCTGCCTGGCAGAGTCGTACGTTTACCCAAGTTATCGTAAAGGAACAGACCACAGCGAATCATCCAAGCTGGACGTAGGAATGGGCGATGAGGCAAACGGAAACGCATTGGTAGGGCAACGTGAGGCGCTTTGCGAAGAATAACTTCACGCTCTGCGAGCGCTTCCGAAACCAAACGAAACTCGTAGTGTTCAAGGTAGCGTAAACCGCCGTGGATCAGTTTAGAACTTGCCGAAGAAGTAGCGGACGCGAAGTCATTTGCTTCGTATAAGCCAACACTCAAACCGCGGCCAGCTGCGTCTGCCGCAATACCAGCCCCGTTGATGCCGCCACCAATTACGATCAAGTCTAAGGTAGTGGATGAGCTAGTAGTGGAAGCATTTTTTTGTATACTCATAAATTTGACCTCTTGGTGAGCGAACGAGCATTTTAGAACATGATCTAATCCTAGCTTAGGTTTCGTTTGTGATCATCTATTATTTTCGTTTGTGAGCGTTTTGTGTGATTTAGGCACAAAAAAACCTCTGCCTAATTAAGACAGAGGTCATTTGAGAGGCAAATTAATGATTGAAACTACTCGTTTTCGAAGTTTGTCTCGTTCGCTTCAACGACTTCAAGTGGAATTGAAGCTTCTTTTAAAATCGACAAGATTCCTTCTGGTGGCTGCTTGTTGGTAAAGATCATGTTGAGCTGAGCGATATTGCCTAGCTTCACCATGGCATTGCGCCCGAACTTGGTATGGTCGACGGCAAGAAATACACTGCGGCTGTTGTCGATGATCGCTTGTTTGACTCTTACTTCGTGATAATCAAAATCCAGCAGTGAACCATCAAAGTCGATACCACTGATGCCAAGAATGCCAAAGTCGAGACGGAACTGTTTAACGAAGTCGAGAGTGGCTTCTCCAACAATGCCGCCATCGCGACTTCGAACTTCACCGCCAGCTAAGATGACTTTGATCTCTGGGTTGGGGAAGAGAATGGTTGCCACGTTGATATTGTTGGTAACCACGCGTAGCTGTTTATGGTTTTTATTGAGCGCTCGCGCAACCGCTTCTGGTGTGGTGCCGATATCAATAAATAGAGTCGCGCCATCAGGAATGTGCTTGACCACCTCGTCTGCAATGACATCTTTTTCATTGAAGTTGAGCGCTTTACGCGTGTTGTAAGATGTGTTTTCAGAACTGAGAGGGATGGTTGCACCACCGTGATAACGACGAATTTTGTTGTCGTCGGCGAGTTCATTAAGATCGCGTCGGATGGTTTGTGGGCTGACATTGAATCTTTCTACCAACTCATCCGTGCTGACATAGCCTTGTTTTTTCACCAACTCAACAATCTGTTGGTGTCGAGGTATTTGCTTCACTTACCACTCCCTTGTGCATTGGTAACGGCCAATGCTTCAAATTCGAAGCTCTATTGTGCTCGAATTTGCGCGTTGTGAGAAGTAAGCGAGTTCAGGAATCAGGGGCAAAGCGCAAAAAAGAGCGCACAAATGGCGCTCTTTTTCGTATGGAGGTGAGATTAATCTTCTTCGTCGTGAAGCTCAGACCAGGTTTGCGCACATTTCACTGCGCGTTTCCAACCCTTGTAACGACGATTGCGCTTTTCTTCATCATCGTGCGGTTCAAAGGTGCGATCAAGCACCGCTTTATTCTGCAACTCGTCAATGCTATCCCAGTAACCCACGGCAAGGCCTGCAAGGTAGGCTGCACCGAGAGCGGTAACCTCAGTTACTTGAGGGCGGTGTACTTCTGTATTCAATACATCTGATTGGAACTGCATTAGGAAGTTGTTCGCTACCGCACCGCCATCGACGCGAAGATTCGCAAGTTTAATACCTGAGTCGGCTTGCATCGCATCCAGTACGTCACGAGTTTGGTAAGCGATGCCTTCCAAAGTCGCACGGATAATGTGGTTTGAGTTCACGCCGCGAGTAAGGCCGACAATCGTGCCACGTGCGTAGGCATCCCAGTATGGTGCGCCTAAACCAGTAAAGGCAGGCACGACATAAACGCCGTTTGAGGTATCCACTTTGGTTGCGAAGTATTCAGAGTCTTCTGCACCGTTTAGGATTTTTAATTCATCACGTAGCCATTGGATAGAAGCACCCCCCATGAATACGGCACCTTCAAGTGCATAAGCAGGCTCACCTTTCGGACCACAAGCCAAAGTTGTCAGTAGGCCGTGCGTCGAAGTGACTTTTTCTTGGCCCGTATTCATTAGCAAGAAACAACCCGTGCCGTAAGTGTTTTTCGCCTGACCCGCTTCAACACACATTTGGCCGTAAAGCGCAGCTTGTTGGTCACCAGCAATACCAGAAATAGGAATACGAGTACCGCCTTTACCACCAATGTTGGTCTTACCGTAAACTTCCGATGAACGTTTTACTTCTGGCATCATAGATGCTGGGATACCAAGCTCATCTAACATTTTCTGATCCCAACATAGATCGTTGATGTTAAATAGCATTGTACGCGATGCGTTAGTGTAGTCGGTCACGTGAACGCGGCCTTGAGTCATCTTCCAAACTAACCAAGTATCGACGGTACCGAACAACAGCTTGCCTGCTTCTGCGTCTTCGCGCGCGCCCTCAACGTTGTCCAGAATCCATTTCACTTTAGTGCCAGAGAAGTAAGGGTCAAGCACCAAACCTGTGTTGTCACGTACGTAGTTTTCTAGACCACGCGCTTTTAAATCTTCACAGATGTCAGCAGTACGGCGACATTGCCATACGATCGCATTGTAAACGGGTTTGCCTGTTTCTTTATTCCAGACGATAGTAGTTTCACGCTGGTTAGTAATACCGATAGCCGCCAATTGGTCGCTACGGATGCCAGACTTAGCTAGAGCTTCTACCAACGTAGAGCTTTGTGTTGCCCAGATTTCCATTGGGTCATGTTCTACCCAACCTGCCTCTGGATAAATCTGAGTAAATTCGCGCTGTGCGACGCTTACGATGTTCGCGTCATGATCAAGAATTACTGCGCGAGAGCTTGTCGTACCTTGGTCTAGGGCAACAATGTATTTTTGCTCAGTCATGGTAAGAATCCTTTTGTTTCGTTATTTATATTTTAGTAAATGTTCGAGTTGCGTCAGTTTTAAGCTCTAGCTTCTTCTGTTTCTTCTTCCGTCTCACATTGGTTTGGAATTGTACAGCCGTGGCCTTGTTGTGGAAGGTAAGCCGCAATCGCTTTTGGATACAACCAACCACCAAAACACGCGCCTGCAATCGGAGCAAGTAAAGGCACGATAAAGTAAGGAATGTCTTTAGCACCTGTCAGAGCGTAATCCCAGCCTGCGAAGTAAGCGAACAGTTTCGGTCCAAAGTCGCGCGCAGGGTTCATCGCGAAGCCAGTTAGTGGGCCAAGAGAACCACCGATTACGGCAATCAAAATACCGATTAACAGCGGGTTCATTGCACCTCGTGCAGCGCCGTTATTTTCATCGCCCAAAGCCAAAATCGCAAACATCAGCACGGCAGTGATAACGAACTCCACAGCAAAAGCGCCAAAGAAAGAGAGGGAAGCATGTGGATAGGTTGAGAAGATACCAGCGGTTGCTAGTGCATCTTGGCTACTGCGGACGAAGTTATGTGCGATTTCGTAGTCGGTGAAAAGGTTGCTGTATAAGCTGTAAACCAACGCAGCAGAGCAGAATGCGCCAAGCATTTGGGCGATGATGTATGGCACCACTTTCGCCTTATCAAAACCATGGAACATAGCGAGTGCGATGGTTACCGCTGGGTTGATGTGCGCGCCTGAAACGCCGGCAGTGCAGTAAATAGCGATGGCGACACCTAGGCCCCATACAATACTGATTTCCCATTGTCCAAATGATGCGCCTGTTAGAACTAAGGCTGCGACACAGCCTACGCCGAAGAAGATAAGTAGTCCTGTACCGATAAACTCGGCCAAACATTCTCCGAGCAGAGAGGGGTGTTTGTTCGTTGTCATGTTAAAAGTCCTTTGATCATTTTTGCCTGTCTAGCACGATACTATTGTGCACATATAAACGTTTGCGAAAACAAACGCGCGTTAAAAATGAGCGTTTGAGCATAAAATTGTTAATCAAAGTCTTCGTTTTTGTTAAATGGCGCATCTTTTAATCGAAAAAGAAAACAACGAAAAGAACTTCTTTGCTACGAAGTGTGTTTTGGAAGCGCTCAAATTACCGATGTGAAAAAGAATGCACAACTGGTAAGAGGAGTTTTGTGAAGCTGCTACGTGCTTGGGGATTTATTACTCAGATTTTGCGTAGTAATTAACCCTAAAGAGGTAAGGCGAGGTCAAGTACATCAAGGACTAGCGGTGATATAAGAAAATGCGTTGCTATGTTTATATCTCGAGAGGAACTTGTTATCCAAATTAGTGTTAATTATGAAAATGGAGAGGAAAATAAATATGGTTTATGTCTTGTGTTCGTGAATCACTGTCTAGGTTTGAGTTCAGATAACATTAGCTTTGTTATTTCGTTTGATACTAAGCGCGAACATTTTTCATCTTTTTAGTTATTTAGTGGTTTCGCGTAACAAGGATGGATGTGAAACACCCTTTTTACGGTTAATTTGTGTTCTTATTCGAGCCTTTGTTTCATTGGTTTCGAATTGGAATGCTCAAATGAGAGGTTGAAACACCAGTTTCATATTAACTAATTATGAGTAAAGTTGAACGATGGTCTAATTAATGCGCTCTAATTTACTGTATTTACTTATATTTAATTCATGTGCAACATTTGTCACAGAAATAAAATCCTAACTCAATACAATTCATGAACTTTCGAACGAAGATTTTATTTGTTTCGTTCGCTCCTTTTGTGTTTTTTACCATCGCATACAAAATAATGAGGTTCCTATGTTTGGAATATTCAAACCTAAGGCGCACATTGATCGTCTGTCCCCAGGCAGTATCGATAGCACCTACTCTCGCCTCCGTTGGCAACTCTTTATCGGTATATTTGTTGGCTACGCCGGTTACTATCTGGTTCGTAAAAACTTCAGTTTGGCGATGCCTTATCTTATCGAGCAAGGCTTTAGCCGCGGTGACTTAGGTGTCGCGCTGGCAGCTGTTTCCATTGCATATGGTCTCTCTAAATTTCTAATGGGCAGCGTATCTGACCGTTCCAACCCTCGCTATTTCCTTAGTGGCGGCCTACTGATGTCTGCATTAGTGATGTTTTGCTTTGGCTTTATGCCATGGGCGACTGGCAGCGTCACTGCGATGTTCATTTTGCTTTTCTTGAACGGTTGGTTCCAAGGCATGGGGTGGCCCGCATGTGGACGAACCATGGTGCACTGGTGGTCACGTAAAGAGCGTGGTGAGATCGTTTCGGTTTGGAACGTGGCACACAACGTGGGTGGCGGTTTGATTGGTCCACTATTTATTCTTGGCCTGTGGGCATTTAACGATGATTGGCGCACTGCATTTTATGTTCCTGCATTTTTCGCCACGTTGGTTGCTGTGTTTGTTTGGATGACGGTTCGCGATACGCCTCAATCTTGTGGTTTGCCACCGATCGAAGAGTATAAAGACGATTATCCTGATGACTATGACAAGTCGCACGAACAAGAAATGACAGCCAAGGAAATCTTCTTTAAGTATGTATTCAACAACAAGCTGCTTTGGTCGATTGCAATTGCAAACGCATTTGTTTACCTAATTCGCTACGGCGTACTGGACTGGGCACCTGTTTACCTAAAAGAAGCGAAGGATTTCTCGGTAGATAAATCGTCATGGGCTTACTTCTTATACGAATGGGCCGGCATTCCAGGCACATTATTGTGTGGTTGGATTTCAGACAAATTGTTCAAAGGTCGTCGTGCACCTGCTGGCATCTTATTTATGGTGTTAGTGACCGTTGCAGTGATGGTTTACTGGTTTAACCCTGCTGGTAACCCAATGGTGGACATGATGGCGCTGATTGCAATTGGCTTCCTAATCTATGGTCCGGTTATGCTGATTGGCTTGTACGCACTTGAACTCGCTCCGAAGAAAGCCGCCGGTACTGCTGCTGGTCTTACTGGTTTATTTGGATACTTAGGTGGTGCGGTGGCTGCAAACGCGATTCTGGGTTACACGGTAGACCACTTTGGCTGGGATGGTGGCTTTATCATCTTAGTTGGTTCTTGTATTACTTCTATTGTGTGTTTGATGTACGCCTTCTTAGGTGAGCGTGCGCACCACGAGCAAAAAGAGCGCGAAAAGGAAGCGCTAGCGTAATATTTATTTAAAGAGGCAGTGGAATACTGCCTCTTCGCTTTATCAAGGAAATAACAATGAAAACAAAGTCAGTATGTCTTACTTTTTTAGCACTTAGCCTCTCAGCTGGTGCGATTGCAAAACCACTTGTAATTGCACACCGTGGCGCATCGGGTTACTTGCCTGAACACACGCTAGAAGCCAAAGCGCTTGCTTACGCAATGAAACCTGACTACATAGAGCAAGATGTGGTAATGACGAAAGACGACCAGTTGGTCGTATTGCATGACCATTACTTGGATCGCGTAACGGATGTTGCGGAGCGTTTTCCTGATCGTGCACGCAAAGACGGTCGCTACTACGCGATTGATTTCACACTGGCGGAAATCAAATCCTTGCGAGTAACTGAAGGCTTTAATATCGATGACAAAGGTAATAAGGTCGCTGGTTATCCGACACGATTCCCTATGTGGAAATCGGATTTCACTGTGCCGACGTTTGCTGAAGAGATAGAGTTGATCCAAGGCCTTAACAAGACGTTGGGCTACGACATCGGTATTTACCCAGAAATTAAAGCGCCTTGGTTCCATCGACATGAAGGTAAGGACATTTCTAAAGCGGTACTTAAAGTATTAAAGCATTACGGTTACGGCTCGCAAGACGACAAAGTTTACCTGCAGTGTTTTGATGCGAACGAACTGCAACGCATTAACAGTGAGTTGATGCCCGCAATGGACATGGATTTAAAGCTCGTTCAGCTCATGGCTTACACCGATTGGAACGAAACTATGGTGTACAAAGGCGATACAGCAACGCCATACAGCTATGATTGGATGTTCGAAGCCGACGGCATGAAGAAAGTGGCGAGTTACGCCGAAGGTATTGGACCTTGGAAGCCGATGCTGGTGGATGATAAGTCAACCAAAGACAATATCATCATCAAGCCGTTGATGAAGGCTGCAAAAGACGCTGGCTTGCAAGTGCATCCATACACGTTCCGTGCCGATCCAGGACGCATTCCAGCGTACACGGACAGCTTTGAAGGCATGATGGATGTGTACTACAACCAAGTAAAAGTGGATGGTTTGTTTACTGATTTCCCAGATAAAGCGGTCAGCTTTTTAAATCAGTAATCAGCACACACGCATTTTGCTTTAAGCTAAAAAATCCCCCAACAGTTTCCTGCTGGGGGATTTTTCTTAACTATTTATTAGTTGTTTTTATGCAGTTCGCTGTTCAGTTCAACCGCGCTCTTGTTTGCAAGACACTCGATTTGACCTGTCACAGAGTTACGACGGAACAGTAGGTCAGAAACACCAGCAAGGTCGCGTGCTTTCACCACTTCGACTTCTTGACCAGCAGAATCTAGCATGCGCACTTTAGAACCAGCAGTCACGTACAGACCTGATTCGATAGTACAACGGTCACCCATTGGGAACCCAAGACCTGCGTTTGCGCCTAGTAGAGAGTTTTCACCGATGGAAACCACCACTTTACCGCCGCCAGATAGTGTACCCATGATAGATGCACCGCCACCGATGTCTGAACCGTTACCAACAACAACGCCAGCAGAAATACGGCCTTCAACCATGCTCACGCCAGTAGTACCCGCGTTAAAGTTGATGAAGCCTTCGTGCATTACCGTTGTGCCTTCGCCAACGTGTGCGCCAAGACGAACGCGAGAAGTGTCTGCGATACGAACGCCAGCTGGTACCACGTAGTCCACCATTTTAGGGAACTTGTCTACGCAATCTACGCTTAGCGTACGGCCAGCTAGGCGAGCTTCGATTTGACGCTCAGCCAGCTCTGGTAGGTCGATTGGGCCTTCGTTAGTCCATGCGATGTTGTGTAGTAGACCGAAGATACCATCCAGTACTGTGCCGTGTGGCTTAACTAGACGGTTAGAGATAAGTTGAAGTTTTAGGAAGCCTTCAGCAACAGATTGTGGCTGTTCATCCGTAGCTAGAATAACCAGTACAAGCGGCTGTGCTGATTCTGCTGCTTTGGTTGCGAAAGATGCGTTTGCTGCATCGCCGTTTGCTTCGAACGCCGCCGCAAGTTCTGCGCTTTGTGCTGCAGAGATCTCGATAGCTTGGTTGCCTTGTTCGTAACCTGCTACTGCTGCTAGTGCGTTAACAAGCTCTTCATTTGGGTTAAGAACTGGGTTTGGAAAAAACGCTTCAATGATTTTGCCATCGCGGTTTTTAGTCGCTGTACCAAAGGCTAGAGAAAAGAAAGCCATAGTTGATCTCCATGTGTTGAGTCTTGTGTCTCGTCTGTTCACTGACAAGAAATAATTAAGTTGTCAGCCATCATAATGAGAGTGCTAGGGAGTTTAAAGAGGGGAAATAGATAAAGTCTGTAGATGGATACCTTTTGTCTTTTGGGAGATATGTTTGTCTGATGAGAAATGTGGTTGTGAGGTGATCAATTAGCAGGTGTTTGTTGAAATGAAAGAAGGCGATTTGTCGTATCTGTGCTCGAAAGAAAGGGCGATCTTTCCATGATGATGTGTGCCTTCAGATATAAAAAACGCCACATGATGCGGCGTTTCTTTAACAAATGAGAGGCTTATGCAGCGTCTTCTTGCTTGTCTTCTTCTACAGATTCAAGCTTTTTTGCTTTCTTTGGTGCTGGTTTGCGTTTTGCACCCAGTGCGTAAAGCACTTCTTCTTTGTTTTGAGCGAGGTACATCGCAAGATCTTCTTGCTTACCTTCGTCTTCTAGAAGTTCACTTTTACCTAGCAGCGTGAATAGTTCGTCTGCCATGTCTAGCATTTTATCGTATGCGTCAGCTTCCGCTTTAGAGGTAAAAGTCATTTTCTCTTCTCCATTGCGTTCTACCACGTACTTGACGATTACAGCCATGGTTGGTCCCCTAACTTGGTGTATTGATACTGGCTTTTTATACAGTTTTTGACCAGTTAAGTCTAGCGACAAGCCTAAGAATGAGAGACACGTACAACTAACTGACCAGCATTTAAACTATCTCCGTTTTACTTGGAGGGCGTATTCTCTAGATAAAGGTTATTTGGTCGTTCCCAATCTTGGCAAAATTCGATAAACGTTCTGAGTAGTGGGCTTTGGTATTTCTCTTTGTGGACCAGTAGCCAGAAGCGACGTTTCATATCCAAAGGCATGTCGAGCAGTTGCACGCGACCGTCACGAATAGCAGGTTCAGCAGACAAGCGTGACAAGCAGCCCAAGCCTAGCCCCGCCGATACTGAGTTGATCAGCGCTTCGGTGGTATTGAGCTGAAAAGCTTCATGCCAATGTTCCAAGCGCGGCGCGACAACGCGCATAAAAAATTCGCGTGAACCAGACCCCGCCTCTCGCAATATCCATTCGCTGTTTTCTAGCTCGGTTAAATTTAAGGGTCCTTCGTTCGCGGCTGGGTAATCTGGCGTGCAAATCACGCACATTTCATCTTCGCTAAACTGGGTGGACTGCAATTCAGGGTGAAGTGTTTTGCCTTCAATGAGGGCAATGTCTAACTCGTAATCGGTCAGCATGTCGCAGATTTGTGCAGAGTTAGAAATGAACAGGCTTTGGGAACGATGGTGCGTTTGTTGACGAAATTCGCTAAGCAAATAGGGCGCGACTTGGTTGCCAATGGTGTCGCTGGCACCAATGCGAAGTTGTCCCGATAGCGCTTGGTCACCATCGAAAATGCTCTCGATGTCTTTGGCTCGGTTGAGTAATTCATCCGCTAGTGGCAGCAGTTTTTGACCTTCTTGGTTCAAAATTAGTCGGTTATTAACACGATCAAACAAATGATGGCCGATCTGTTTTTCTAATTCTGAGAGTGCCATGCTCACTGCCGCTTTCGATAAAAAGAGACTATCAGAAGCCGCTGTGAGTGTTTTGTGCTGCGTGATCGTCGTAAACACTTTCAGTTGTTTAAGAGAAATGTGACTTGCCATACCCCACCGTTAAGTAATTTTGAACGTTTGTTTTAAATAATTAGATATATCGGAACGAAGTGCAAGCGTATTATACGCTCCATCAAGAGTGAGTCTGGTTGAGGTCATCATGATTCAAAGAACAAAAGCAAAAGTAATGGGAGCACCAACTCCGATGGCGGGTTTGGCTCTTGGTATTGCAAGCTTAGGCTGGAGTTGGGAAAACTTCGCCGAATTACATGGCTACGGACAGTGGATTAGTGCGGGTATCGCGAGCGTATTGTTGGCTATATTGGCAACCAAGTTTTTGCTACATAACCATCTATTGAGACAAGATCTTGCTCATCCGGTTGTGGGCAGCGTGGTTCCGACATTTGCGATGGGCACTATGGTGGTATCGAACTCTCTCGGCCATTTTTACCCATTGGCTGGTGATGTACTTTGGCTGATTGCGGTGGTTCTGCACATCGTGTTCTTGGTGAGCTTTGTTTACCATCGCGCCAAAGATTTTGAATTACATCACATGGTTCCTAGTTGGTTTGTACCGCCAGTGGGTATCATCGTTGCGGATGTGTCTTTCTCTGGCAACCCGATGTTAGCACCAGTGGCACAAGGTGCATTGATGTTTGGTATGGTGGCGTACGCGATCATGTTGCCGATGATGATTTACCGTTTCATGTTTACCCATGAAATTCCGGATGCAGCGAAACCAACAATGGCAATCATGGCAGCGCCAGCAAGTCTATCATTGGCGGGGTACTTAACGGTCACTGCGACACCATCACCAGTGATCATCGCTATGCTATTTGGTATCGCGGTATTGATGACAGCCATCATTTACCTCGCATTCTTTAAATTGCTTAAACTGCCATTTAGCCCAGGCTATGCGGCGTTCACTTTCCCGATGGTGATCGGTGCGACTGCGCTGTTTAAAATGGCGAATTGGATGGAGTTGCAAGGATTGGCTGCGCACTATGTTCAACAAGTGCGAGGCTTAGCTGGTCTTGAGTTGATTGTGGCAACATTTGTTGTCTCTTATGTGGCTTTACAATACATCAACAACTTATTGATTCAGCCACGCTTGATGAGCGTGCATCACGCTTAAATAGCAGATAGGGAAAAGCCTCTTGGTCTTACTGCCAAGAGGCTTTTTTATTTCAATCGGCGTCGATGTTGGACACTAGCCTTTTTTGTAAAATCGCGACATCTCATCCAGAGAATGACGAATGATATCGACAGGAACTTTCTGTTCTTTCTCGACTTTTAATTGGCGATTCAGTTGCTGAGAGTGCCCGCCAGGGTTGACCACAAGCATCAGTTCTTTGCCGACCAATGCATAGTTGTAGTAGCTGCCAGCAATATACCAATCGCGAGGGGCAGAACTATCAAACAAGTTATGACCAACGCTGTATGAACTCGTTGTGCCTTGAACGTCAAACAGCGTATTCATCATGGTTGGCACGACGTCAAAATGGGTCGTGCGGTAATCAACTTGCTCTGGCTGACGATTTGGCATGTACACGTAAAGAGGCACATGTACTTGAACGTCACTGTAGTTACCCGTGTGGCCCCAATAGTTCATCTTATGGTCATTAAACTCTTCACCATGATCTGATGAAATCACCACAATGGTATTGTCTAAGTCGACGTTTTTCAGCACATCACCAATCAAGCTATCGATGTAGTACAACGAGTTCTTGTATCGATTGTGGTAAAGCGAAGCGTCAAAATCGTTGTTGAGCAAAATGTGGTCAACGCGTTCCCAGTATGGTTTGAATTTCGCAAATTCAGGTTCAGGAAACACCGTGCCGTGGGCGGCATCGTAGAACAGAAAACCAAAGTACGGCTTGTCGCTGTCCTGCTTTTGGAACTCGATGAACTTGTCTGTGATCTGCTGATCGCGCTCGACGGCCGTTTCCCCACTTTGTTTCAAGGTCAAGTCCGACACTTTTTTGAATACCGTGCGAGAAAGTGGCGGGCTGGTGAGCGGTGCCGAGCCAAAAATGCCCATGCGGTAGCCTTCTGCTTGCAGCGTATCCATAAAAACAGGAGAGCGTTGGCTTGCGTAAAAGCTTTCCCAGTAGGTCGCGGGCAAGCTGTAAAACAGGCTGAAAATACCCGCTTGAGTTGAGTTGCCGCCGCTCATATGTTGTGTGAAATTCACTGTTTTTTCGGCGAACTTGCTGACATTTGGCATGACTTCCGGCGTCGCATCACTGTAGCGCCACGCGTCAACCAAGATAAACAAAACATTGGGCTGTTTCTCTTTGCTTTGCACTTGAATCGGCGCAAGCGGGTAGTTGAGTGAGCTCCGTTCAATGTTGGTTAACTCTACGCGGTTCTTCGATGCAATGTTCTCATCCACTAGGTCGTGTTTGTAAATAAATTTACGAGCCGTCAGCGGGTAGTAAAGTGGCCAGTTATTCGAAAACTGACTGACTTCATCGTCGTAAAGCGCGTTTTTGTACGCATGAATCATCTGTGTGCTGAGCAATACAGCAAACCAGACGCTGATCAAAACGAACTTAGCTCGGCTTTGTGCCAGTTTATTACTTACCCAAACGGTACAGGCGAGCCCGATCACCAGAACGGCAACTTCACTGATGAAGATTAGCCAACTCATCCAAGAAATATCGAAGACATCACCGCCACCTTCGAAAAACATACGGATTAATAGGGCGTTGATGTGAAGTTTGTATTGCTGAAAAACGAGGATATCGACTTTAAACATGATCAATAGACAGATCGCGATAGCGATCACGATACCTTTGAATGCTCGAGTCGGTAGAAAAGAGAGCAATAAACTCAACAACATAAATGGAAGAGCGATCAAGCCCAGCCAGCCATATTGAGTCGCAACCAAATAGTAACCTTGCAACAAGGTTAGCGGTTCATTCTGATTGTTAGACAACACAAAAGGATAACAAGCGATCGACAGGTACACTGCAAAGCAAGCAAAAAAAGCAATCAGCCAAGCGCTGTTGGAAGACAGTTTGCGAAACATACTTTTTGTTTGTTTATAAATTATGGGTAGAGAGAGTATAAAACAGTGTTTTTTATTATGGAATAGTTGCGACGAATGTCACATTTTGTATGGAAGTGTCAGACTTGATTGACATGTGAAAATTCAGAAGATTCATACTCTATTTGAGTGATATATAACCTTTTGTTTTTTCCGAACGCGAGATCACTGCGGGTTTAAATGGGGCTGTGCTAAGCTAGCTAACAGTTTCAATCGGCGCTCGGTATTCCCAATTTGTTTACTGTTTATCACTCCAACCAAGTTGACGTTCTTAAATCACTCCTTGTCGAACTGATTCGAATCAGTCCGCTGGAAAACCCGTTCGAAAAAGAACAAATTCTGGTTCAAAGTCCGGGCATGTCCCAGTGGCTAAAAATGGAATTGGCCAAAGAGTTTGGTGTTGCCGCGAACATTGATTTTCCGCTTCCTGCTACCTTCATTTGGGAAATGTTTACGCAGGTGTTGCCAGACGTGCCAAAACGCAGTGCGTTTAACAAAGAAGCGATGACTTGGAAGTTGATGCATCTGCTGCCGGGGCTTCTCAACCAAGACGTGTTTTCGCCGTTAGCGCAGTACCTCAAAGATGACAGTGATCACTCTAAGCTGTATCAGCTGGCTGAGAAAATTGCCGATATTTTCGATGGTTACTTGGTGTATCGTCCGGAGTGGATCGCAAGTTGGGAAGCTGGGCATAGTGTGCCAGAGCTGGAAGATGAGCATCCGTGGCAGCCGATCTTATGGCAAGCGTTGTATGATCACACTGTGTCATTAGGACAGTCTCCATATCACCGTGCCAACCTTTATGAGCACTTTATCGACACGTTAGAGAGTTTTAACGGCAATTTTGACCATTTACCCAAGCGTTTGTTTGTTTTTGGCATTTCTTCGTTGCCGCCTCGCTATATGGATGCGCTAAAAGCAATTGGTGAACACATCGACGTGCATCTGATGTTCACCAACCCGTGTCGTTATTACTGGGGTGAAGTTCGAGATCGCAAATATCTGGCTCGTTTGGCGGCGAAACATCGTCAGCACGTTGTGTGGCATGACGATCACTCGGAAGTGCAAGGTGAAACTGAGCAACTGAAAGGATCACTGGAAGATAATGTGATCGATGAGCTGCACACCGATGTGGTCGGAAACAGTCTGTTGGCGTCCATGGGTAAACTCGGGCGTGACAATATGTATCTGTTGTCTCAGCTGGAGTCTCATGAAATTGAAGCGTTTGTTGATGTTGAGCGCGACAGTCTGCTCCATCAATTGCAAGCGGATATTCTCAATCTTGAAGAACATCAAGATGACCAACAGATTGAAAACAGTCATCACAAACAAGTGGTTCGCTTGGGTGATAAATCACTCAGCCTGCACGCTTGCCACAGCCCGATGCGTGAAGTGGAAGTGCTGCATGATCAACTATTGGCGATGTTCGATGCTGACCCAACGTTAAAACCGCGCGATATTATCGTGATGGTCGCGGACATCAACGCTTACAGCCCTGCGATTCAGGCGGTCTTTGGTAACGCACCGGGTGAGCGTTTTATTCCCTATTCGATTTCTGACCGAACCGCCGACCAAGAGAGCCCAATTCTTGCCGCATTTATGCAGTTGGTGAACTTACCCAATACGCGCTGTTTGGCATCAGAACTACTCGAACTTCTGGAAACTCCGGCGATATTAAAGCGTTTTGAACTCAGCGAAGATGATTTCTTACAAGCCAAACAATGGGTTGAAGAATCGGGAATTCGCTGGGGGTTGGATGCCAATACCGGACGCGAATTTGAACTGCCGGAAACCCGTCAAAACACATGGCAATTTGGTATTCAACGCATGTTGCTTGGCTACGCGATGCCAGAATCCGCAGGTTTGTTTGAAACCGAGCAAGGCAGTTTGTCTCCGTACAACGAAGTGCAAGGCATGGGCGCAGAGCTTGCGGGCAAGTTGGCACACTTTATCCAACAAATTAGCACTTATCGAAGCAAACTTTCTCATGTTCAGACTATTGATGGTTGGCGAGAGACTTTGGTTTCACTGCTGGATGACTTCTTCTCAGTTGAGTTAGAAGGTGAAATGGCGCTCAAATCCATTCGCGATACGCTCAGCCAACTCAAAGAGCAATTGGCTGATGCCGCATTTGATGATGCGTTATCGCCGTCGATCATCAGCCAGTACCTTCAAAACAAATTATCTGGCACACGAGTCAGCCAGCGCTTCCTTGCTGGTCAAGTGAACTTCTGTACCTTGATGCCGATGCGCTCTATTCCGTTTAGAACCGTTTGTCTACTGGGGATGAATGACGGCGTGTACCCGCGTTCCATGCCGCCGGAAGGTTTTGACTTGATGACGGGAAGAACCAAACCGGGCGATCGTTCGCGCCGAGATGATGACCGTTACCTATTCCTCGAAGCGATGTTGTCTGCACAGCAAACGCTGTACATCAGTTATGTTGGCCGTTCAATCCAAGACAACACCGAGCGAGTGCCCTCGGTATTGGTTTCTGAGCTGATGGAATACTGCCACCAAAACTATTGTTTAAGTGGTGATGAAGCGTTGCCCGTTGATGAGTCTGGCGACAACTTGTTAAACACGTTGGTGAATACCCACGCCATGGTGCCGTTTAGCCCAAGTGCGTTCCAAGGCATGCACGCCAGCTACGCGAAAGAATGGATTCCAGCGGCATTGACTCAAAGTAGTCAATCGCAAGGCTATGTTCGTCGTGATTTTAACCGTGCATTAGACGACTATCTGTTAGGCGCGACGTTCCCACTTGAGCTCGACCTAGTCGAATTGCAACGTTTCTGGCGCTTACCGGTGCAGTATTTTTTCAATCGTCGCTTAAAAGTAATCTTTGAACCGCCACTGCCGGTGATGGAAGACGACGAACCCTTTGCTTTAGGTGGTTTGGAAAGCTATCAAATGCGTGATGAGCTGCTAGAAACCTTGCTTGAAACGACATTGATACAGCCAGAGAAAAAAGCAGAAATGCTTAAACACTTTATGAGTCAACAGCGCGCGCAAGGCAAACTGCCGGTGGGGGCGTTTGGTGATATCGAATTTGAAACCAACCGAGTTCAGGCGGAAGAGCTGGTGGATAAACTGGCGTTTTTATCTGGTGCGCCCCAAGACGATTTGGAAATCGACCTGACGTTTGATTCCTTGTTTGAGCGAAATGAAGGCGAAGAGAAAAACGTTCGCCTAACAGGTTGGCTAACTCAATGCTACCAATCCGGTTTGATTCGCTATCGAAGCGGTAAGATTCGATCGCAGGATTACCTTGCTGCGTGGATCGATCACCTTGCCATGTCGGCGTCGGGTCATGCTAAGAAAACCCATCTGATTGGCTACGATCGTAAAGAAGGCGCGCTGCATTTGATCTACCCAGAAATTGCCGATGCGCAGTATGCCAAACAGCTACTGACTGAATTGGTTCGCTTGTTCTTCGAAGGCATGACTAAGCCTTTGCCTTATTTCCCGAAAACGGCGTTGGCTTGTGTTGAAGCGGGCTTTAGCCGCGGTCAGTGGGTCGATGACGAAGAGAAATCTTTGAAGAAAATGGCTGACGCATTCAATGATGGCTTCATGAGCCCGGGCGAAGGCAATAACGCGTACATCTCTCGAATTTGGCCTGCTTGGAATGATGAGTTGGCCTCAGAAGTTCGTTTGCTGACAGCATTAGTTCTGCAAGGTGCGCGCTTAGCGGTTCAAGACGCTGATGACGTAAAAGCGTAATAAAGACAGTTGGATAAAGAGAAGGAAGAGTAGGGTGGCCGCCAGAAAATCATTATTTTTTGTAGGGCGTTCGCTGTACGGCCACAAGGTCAGAGGGACCATGATACTTTTGTTTAATTCATTTGAGTTGTGCCGCCAAAAAGGTTTGGCTTATCTCGTGGGGCGCATACTAACGGTACGTCTTATGGATAACCGTGAGAAAGATCTCACAAAGCTCTAAATTATCCAACTTGTTAAACATATTAATAGAATTTTTAACTATAGATCACATTTATTAGGTGATACGTCCTAGTAAATAATCCGGAGAGATTCAGCGTTATGGATCAAATGTCAGGTGCAGAGTGTCCTCTACATACGTTAGACCACACAGAGCAACCTCAACCAACGCCACTAGAACCGATGACGTTTCCTCTGCATGGTGCGAGGTTAATCGAGGCATCAGCAGGTACAGGTAAAACCTTCACTATTGCAGGTTTATATCTGCGCCTTTTGCTTGGTCACGGCAGCGCGGAAACTCGACATCGCGTACCGCTTACGGTCGACCAAATTCTGGTCGTAACCTTTACCGAAGCGGCAACTGCGGAATTACGCGATCGTATCAGGGCAAGAATCCATGATGCGCGAATCGCGTTTGCGCGTGGACAGAGTTCCGATCCGGTGATCCAACCTTTGCTTAATGAGTTTGACGATCACAAGCAAGCCGCAGAAATTTTATTGCAGGCAGAGCGTCAGATGGACGAGGCGGCGGTCTACACGATTCACGGTTTTTGCCAACGTATGCTAACGCAAAATGCGTTTGAATCTGGCAGCCGATTTAATAACGAGTTTGTGACCGATGAAAGTCACTTAAAAGCGCAAGTTGTAGCCGATTACTGGCGCCGCAATTTCTACCCGTTGCCATTTACCTTGGCTGGGGAAATTCGCCAGCTATGGAGCTCTCCATCTGCGTTGTTGTCTGACATCAGCAATTACTTAACCGGTGCGCCGTTAAGCCTTTCTGTTCCTGCAATGAAAGGCAGTTTGGCTGATCTTCATACTGAAAATCTGAAAAAAATTGATGAATTAAAAGCACAGTGGCGAGAAAGCCAAGATGACTTCTTCACGCTGATTTCAGATTCAGATATTAACAAACGCAGCTACACCAAAAAGTCTCTGCCGACGTGGTTGGAGGCGGTGAATGCTTGGGCGGCAACGGAAACCACAGGTTACGATTATCCAGACAAGCTGGAGAAATTCGCGCAAAACGTCTTGTTGGAAAAAACACAGAAAGGCAGTGCGCCACAGCATGCGGTATTTGAAGCCATTGAAGCATTTCTTGCCAATCCAATCAGCTTAAAAGCGCCACTGCTTGCTCATGCGATTGAGCATTGTCGTGTGATGCTGGCCAACGCGAAAAATCAAAAACAGTGGCTCTCTTTCGATGATTTGCTGACGCAACTTTCTGCTTCTATCGATACGGACGAAAGCGACCTTTTAGCTGCGCGTATTCGTACTTTGTATCCTGTCGCAATGATTGACGAGTTCCAAGATACCGACCCGCTTCAATACAGTATTTTCAGCCGTATTTATCTGAATAATCCGGAATGTGGTTTGTTTATGATCGGTGACCCGAAGCAGGCGATTTATGGCTTTCGTGGCGCAGACATTTTCACTTATATCAAAGCGCGTAACCAAGTAAGTGCCCACTACACGCTTGGAACCAACTGGCGTTCTAGTGCAGATATGGTGCAGGCGGTAAACCAAATATTTGCTTTGCCAGACAGTCCATTTATCTATGATTCGGATATTCCCTTCTTACCCGTTAAGTACAGTCCCAATGCCGAAAAACGCATTTGGACTATGGGTGGCCAAAAGCAACCGGCGCTGACTTATTGGTTGCAAGAAGCGGACGATAAACCGCTACCAAAAGGCGAGTATTTGACTCGAATGGCAGAGGCGACCGCAAGCCAAATCCAAACTATTTTGACGCAGGCTCAACAGGGGCAAGCGTGTCTGGTGAATGGCGAAAAACAGAAAGCGGTTCAAGCGGGCGATATCGCGGTGTTAGTTCGAACAGGTAGTGAAGGTCGAATGATCAAACAAGCGCTAGCAGACCAAGGTATTGCCAGCGTGTACCTGTCTAACCGAGACAGCGTGTTTACCAGTTCGGTGGCACAGGATTTACAGCGTTTGCTGCAAGCGGTGCTGACTCCAGAAAATGACCGTGCGCTGCGTGCAAGTCTTGCTTCTGAGCTGTTTGCCCTCGACGCAGCAAGTTTGGATGCGCTTAATAACGATGAAGTGGTGTGGGAAAACGCTGTTAACGAATTCAAAGAATATCGCAAACTTTGGGTTCAGCGTGGTGTGCTGCCGATGTTGCGCGCGGTGATCAGCAAACGCCATATTGCCGAACGATTACTAGAAGAAGGCGCGAGTTCACAGGGTGAGAATGGTGAGCGAGTACTTACCGATTTAATGCACATCGGTGAACTGCTTCAACAAGCCAGTAATGAACTGGATAGCGACCACGGTCTGCTGCGTTGGCTCGCTCAGTCTATCAGTGATGCGGAAAACGGTTTGGGTGGCAGTGATGACCAAATCCAACGTTTAGAATCGGAACGTAACTTAGTGCAGATCGTAACTATTCACAAATCAAAAGGCTTGGAGTATGACCTCGTATTTCTGCCGTTTGTGTTCAGCTATCGAGAAGCCAGCGAAGCCAAATATTACGATGCAGCCAATGACCGCACGGTACTGGATATCACTGGCAACGATGCGTCCATGAAGCAAGCGGATAAAGAGCGTTTGGCGGAAGACTTACGCTTGATATACGTGGCGTTAACGCGTGCTGTGTATGCGTGTTTTATTGGAGCCTCGCCTTTGCGCAATGGCCGTTCGACCAAAGAGCCAACCGGCGTACACCGCAGTGCGATTGGCTATTTGATTCAAAATGGTCAAGAAGGTGGCATTAACGATTTGTACCAAGGTTTAACAAAGCAACAAGATGAGCTTGATTGTGTCGTTGTGGCCGATCCGCCGCAGCAACTCGAAGAGAAGTACGTAGCGCCACAAGAAGAAATACACGATCTTAGCGCGAAAGAGCTGCAAAACCCTATCGATAGAAACTGGCGCATCACCAGTTATTCTGGCTTGGTCAAGCAAGGCTCTCATCACGCCGAGCATGATGCCACGATTGAGATTACGGGTTTTGATATCGACTCATCTGAAGAGCAAGACGAAGCGGATTTGGTGGAGCCAGAGCGTTCTATTTTTACCTTCCCTCGCGGTGCGCGTCCGGGTACGTTCCTGCACAGCCTGTTTGAGGAAATTGAATTTACTCAGCCAGCCACGACGGAAGAGAATACACAAATCATCCTTGGTTTGATGGAAAGCGAACAGCTTGATGAAGAGTGGTTGCCCATTTTACAGCAATTGATTGATACCGTACTCGCAACGCCGTTGGATGGTAAGTCTTTGCTGCTGAATCAAAAAGCACTGTCGCAACGTTTGGTGGAGATGGAATTTTTGTTGCCGATTGAAGTTTTGTCTGCACCGGCGTTAAACCGAGTCATTCAACGTCACGATCCGTTGTCGGCGAAAGCGGGGGATTTAGGTTTCCAAACCGTGCAAGGCATGCTCAAAGGTTTTATCGACTTGGTGTTTGAACATCAAGGTAAATACTACGTGCTTGACTGGAAATCGAATCATCTTGGCGACGATGTGACGCACTACCATGGTGAGGCTCTGAAATCGGCGATGGCTGATCACCGCTACGATTTGCAGTACCAGATTTATGCGTTAGCACTGCATCGTTTCCTACGCAGCCGATTGGCGAATTATCAATACGAGCAGCACTTCGGTGGTGTGTATTACTTGTTCTTACGCGGCATGGATGGGCAGAGTGACCACGGCATTTTTGCTGCGAAACCAACCTTAGAGTTCTTACAAGAGATGGATCGTTTGATTGATGGTCAAGCACTGGAAACAAGAGCAACTCAAGCCGGGCAGATGGAGCTACTTTAATGACGACAAATCACAATCTTCATGCTGACCAAGATAGCCTATTGGCAGTGCTAGAACGTTTGGCGCACAAAGGTGCCATTCGTCAGCTCGACTACCAATTCGCCTGTTTTATTGATTCTCAAACGCATGATGAACAGTCGGATAGCCAAGCACTGGCGTTTATCGCTGGTGTTGTCAGTAGTGAGCTTGGCAAAGGACATATCTGTCTGTCTCTGTTCGATGCACAAGGGCAATCAGCGGATTTAGCCAGTAAGTTAGGGCTGTTCGGTGAGTCGGCATTGGCACTCAACACTCAGCTGCAAGGCATAGACTGGATTCAAGTCTTACAAAATTCCGCCGTGGTCGGCGCGCAAGGAGAAGCCTTACCGCTGATTTTCGATGGCGAGCGTCTGTATCTGCACCGCTATTGGCATTATGAAGTGACACTGGCGGAAAAGCTCAATCAGTTGGGCGCTGTAGTGAACTTGCAGTCGCAAGAGTTAGCGCGATTATCTGAGTTGCTCAACCATCTATTTGCGCGCCAATACCATTTTCTGTTTAACGCGTTAGGCAAAGCAGTAGAAGCGGGAAGCAGCAACCAAGTGTTGCGTCAGCAATTGGTGTGTGACCACCTTGACGTAGTTGCAAGCGAATCGTTGGATTGGCACGCCATTGATTCCGTGCTTAGCAATGCGCGCAAGGTTCAAGATTTGCAAATACTGGATGAACTCGTACCACTCTCAGCTTGTGTGAACTGGCAAAAAGTCGCGGCGGCGGTTGCGTTAACTCGTCGATTTGCTGTTATTTCTGGTGGCCCTGGTACGGGTAAAACGACGACAGTAACCAAGTTACTTGCTGCTTTGATTGAACAGGCGACGCACGAGAAAAATCTAACCATCAAGCTGGTGGCCCCGACGGGGAAAGCGGCGGCGCGATTAACCGAGTCCATTGGTAAAGCAGTGCAAGAACTGCCAGTTTCTCCGGAGCTAAAAGCCAAAATTCCGACTGAATCGAGTACCTTACATAGGTTGCTGGGCGCGATTCCTAATAGCGCAGAATTTCGTCACAACAAGCAAAATCCACTGCATTTGGATATTTTAGTTATCGACGAAGCGTCGATGGTTGATTTACCAATGATGTACAAAGTGGTCGATGCCTTACCGAAGCATGCGCGGCTGATTTTGTTAGGTGATAAAGACCAACTTGCCTCAGTTGAAGCAGGGGCTGTGTTGGGTGATATCTGTTCGTTCCATGCATTGGGTTATGGCAAAGAGCAGGCATCAGCCATCGCAAAACTGACGGGTTTCGATACTTTAGCGCATACGGGTAACAGTGCATCTAGCATTGCCGATAGTTTATGTATGCTGCAAAAGAGCTACCGATTTGACGCTCGCTCAGGCATTGGTCAGTTGGCAAAAGCGGTTAACTCCGGTTCTGCTGCGAGCGTAGATAACGTCTGGTCGCGTGACTTTTCCGATATCGAACATTTCGCACTAAGTAGTCAACATTACAACCAAATGATGCAGACGTTGGTACAGGAATACGGTCGTTATCTCAAACGCATTGGACAACAGGAAACTGATCCTAAAACCGGAGAGCCAGAGTCGCTAACGCACAAAGCCAAAGCGGTGTTAGATACCTTCAACCAATGCCGACTGCTGTGCGCGATCCGTGAAGGTGACTTTGGTGTCGCTGGGCTAAACCAGCGCATCGAGAAAGCGCTCGCGGCGCGCAAGTTAATTCAGGTTCAGGATGAAATTTGGTATCACGGCAGACCTGTCATGGTTACGCGTAATGATCATGGTCTAGGTTTGTATAACGGCGATATCGGTATTTGCATGCTCGATGACACTGAAGAAGAACCGCGTTTGAAAGTCTTTTTCGAGTTACCTGACGGCAGTGTGAAATCGGTCTTGCCAAGCCGAGTACCTGAACATGAAACGGCTTACGCCATGACCATCCATAAATCGCAAGGCAGTGAATTTGATTACACTCTGATGATTTTGCCACCAGACTTTAGCCCAATATTAACCCGTGAGTTGATTTACACAGGCATTACCCGCGCGAAAAAGCGTTTAGCTCTTTACGCCGAACTCAATGTTCTGAAGCGAGGCATTAAAGTGAAAACTACTCGCGCGAGTGGATTAGTACAGCGGCTTACCAACTAAAACAAGAAGACCGAGCTTATGGCTCGGTCTTCTTTTATGCATGTTTTGCGAACGCGTTGGTAAAAGACACGCTGCGTATTTTGTATTGCTGTTGATAAGCAAGAATAAAATCTCGGACAGCGTCATTTACGGGGAAAACACAGTGGACGTCTAGGCCTTCTAAAAACTGATTGTCAGCCATATCCCAGAAGCTTTGAAGCGAATTACAAATGATTGTTCTCATAACAGTGCTCGTCTCGGCTTATTTAAAGTCAGATTAACAACTGTCCTTGGTGTGCAATACGGAGCTAACTAGTTTTTCAATTGCCCAGTATTTTAGGGTGAAGGCTACATTACATCACCTAGATCCATTCGTATTGGTTAAAAACCAATCACTAGCGAGCAGAGTATAGCCAACCAAATGTATATTTAAAAGATAAAATTGGAACAAAAATCAAGCAATGGTTTGCGCATTTCTAAGTTGGGTTTACATGATGACCCGCTAGTCCGGAGTAGGGTTTATGTGTGGCCTTACTCCTAAACAAACTTGATGTGCAGGATTGAGCGTCAATGAGCTGAATCCCGCACCTTGAGGTGTTGGTATACCGGAACCTTAAATTTCTCTTCCTGATTTAAGGTTAAGCTACAAATCTAGCGCTAAGATTTTTGACTTACGTTGGAAGTTATATAGCCCTTGTTTGGCTCCGGGCAAATAGTCGACACTGACTTCGTAAAAACCTTGCTCTCTGAACCAATGCAAACTGTGTGTCGTGAGGACAAAGATTTGATCAATGGTTTCGGATTTAGAACGATGCTTCATGTAGTTGAGCAGTAACAAACCTCGGTTTCCATCACGATAGTCAGGGTGAATCGCTACGCAAGCCATCTCAGCTTTGCGCTCTTCTGGGTATGGATAAAGGGCAGCACAGCCAATAATCAGACCGTCCTTTTCGATAATGGTAAACTTTCCAATCTCTTGCTCTAGCTGCTCTCGAGAGCGCCTAACGAGTACACCTTGTTCTTCTAAAGGGCGAATGAGGTCTAAGATGCCACCAATATCGTCAATATTAGCTTGTCTCACTTGCTCAGCGCTCGCCATAACAACTTGGGTTCCGATACCGTCGAAAGAGAACAACTCCTGAATTAAGGCTCCATCCACTTTATAGCTGATCAAGTGGCTACGAGGTACTCCGGCACGACAAGCGGCAATAGAGCCTTTAAGAAAGCGCAGTGTCCCAGTGTTGTAATCTAGGTCAGGAGACGTATTTTCAGAGAGCGTTTTGATCACATGCTCCGCCTCAATTGGCAGCAACTCGGCGACAGCATTACCGTTGTCATCAATGACACCTTGTTCTGAACAGAAACCAATCAGTTTGTCTGCGCCTAATTTGATCGCCAGTTGTGTCGCAACTTCTTCAGAAAGTAAGTTAAAACACTCGCCAGTCACAGAGCTCGCAATGGGGCCAAGTAGCACAATAGAGCCTTGATCAAGAGTGCGGTTGATAGCATCGGTGTCAATGCGGCGAATACGTCCACTATGGCAATAGTCCACACCATCATCAACGCCGAGTGGTTGAGCAATAATGTAGTTGCCGCTAACGACATTGAGCTGGGTACCTGCCATCGGAGTATTGTTGAGGCTCATTGATAGGCGCGCAGTAATCGCAAGCTGAAGTTGTCCGGCAGCTTGCATAACAACAGATAAAGCCGATTCATCTGTAATGCGGATATTTTTGTGGTAAGGCGTAGTGAGGTCTTGTTTTTTTAGCAGCTGATTAATTTGAGGACGTGCACCATACACCACCACGACTTTGATTCCGAGGCTGTGCATGAGTGCGATATCATTAATAATATTGCCAAAATTTTTGTGTGCGACGGCTTCTCCGCCCAGCATGATCACCATGGTTTTTCCGCGGTGAGCATTGACATAAGGTGTTGATTGACGGAATCCTTTTACGAGAGCAGTACTACGAATTTTCACTACAGCCATTCCTTTGTTTAATTATGTCAAAATAATGCCTTTTTATTCACTTGGTGGCAAGGTGAAATTTTGGAATAAAGCACAAACATATTGAGGTAGGTTCTTGGTCCCGTTGAGGGGGAGAGTTACAATGAGCGCGTCTTTTCTCAATACGTGAACCTCATGTCTTCTGCTGTTAATAAGAATGCTGCGATCACTGCTTCAAATCTGTCAAAAACGTCATCTAAATCAATGCTTCGTAAGTGGCTAGAGCGTTCTCTTATGCTTATAGCGATAGTTGGAACCGTTGTCGTGTGCATGCTGTATAGTGATTTGATTACTCGAACCATTAATCCGCCTATTCCTAAATCGACTATTTATGGCCGCTGGGTTGAGCAAGATGTTGCGCCTTATGCTCGTGAAGAATTTGTGTTGAGTGAGCACGGTGTTACTGTAAATGGCTCTACAGTGGCAACCAGTTTTGAATTCGATGGGGATTCGTTTTCGTATCGAGTGGGTTCAAATGAGCGGCACTTCAATTTTGTGGGTAAGCAGCATGCAGAAATGAAGCTGGATGCCAATGCACATTATCTACCTGTATTCCGTTTAGAGGGGCGTGCAAGGATTGCGGTAAGATAGTCGTTTTTATCATTGTCTTTTAAGCAGAGATCTCTTGCGTCTGTGAGTCACATGGATGATCACAATTTCATCTCTCAATAGGTAAATCTTACTTTCAAACATAATCCGGACAATTCCGTAATTCTTCCGCTGTTATCATGTTGCATTAACTGAATGAATTCACAACGAGTAAACGGATTGGCTTAGCGTTGAAACATTTTGTCGTTGCTTTTCAATTGCGTCGTATGCATTTGTTTGCCATCCTTTTGCTATTCTTTTTTACGGAAAAATCACGTGTTAAAAAAACTCCTTCCTATTATTTCTTTGAGTCTGCTATTTGGTTGTGCTCAACAAAATGATCGCGCTCAGCAATATCTCGATGGTGAGTTCCCTCAGATCCTAAATAAAGTGGATGTAGTTGAGTCCAACAAACCACGCGATTTTACTGAGTTTAATAAGCAAGCTGAGCAAGTGGTGATGAAGTCACCATCCATGGCGAAGATTTACCAACCGCTTTACCAAAGACTGAGTGAGTGGGCGCAGCAAAGCGGAGACACCAGCGCGTTGAGTGCGTTTGGCATTCAAGCTGCGCAATTGGGTGGTGGTGATAAAAAAGGTAATGTGTTGTTTACCGGATACTTTTCTCCCGTGATGGAGCTTCGTCATACACCAAACGACATTTTTAAGTACCCAGTTTACGGTAAGCCGAACTGCACATCAGATTGTCCGACTCGCGCGGAGATCTACAATGGGGCATTAGATGGCCAAGGTTTAGTGCTTGGTTATGCGCCAAATCGTATTGACCCGTTTATGATGGAAGTGCAGGGTAGTGGCTACGTGCATTTTGAAGATGATGATACGTTGGAGTACTTTGCGTACGCGGGTAAAAACAATAAAGCTTACGTCAGCATTGGCCGCATTTTGATTGAGCGTGGTGAAGTCCCGCGTGAAAAAATGTCCCTCAAAGCAATCAAAGAGTGGGTGATGGATAACGACGATGCAACAGTACGCGAGTTGTTGGAGCAAAACCCTTCTTACGTTTTCTTTGCGCCAAAAGCGGAAGCGCCAGTAACAGGCTCGGCTGGTATTCCGTTGTTGCCAATGGCCGCCGTCGCGGGTGACCGTTCTATCTTACCAATGGGGACTCCAATCTTGGCGGAAGTGCCACTGCTGAATGCCGATGGTACGTGGAGTGGTGCGCATCAACTGCGAATGCTGATCGTTTTAGACACTGGTGGTGCGGTAAAACAGAACCATTTGGATCTGTATCATGGCATTGGTGCGAGAGCAGGAACGGAAGCAGGGCACTACAAGCATTTTGGTCGAGTGTGGAAACTTGGGCTGGAAAACTCACCAACTCAAGCGCCTTGGGCTTTACCGCCAGAAAAGCTACAATAGCGACCCAAGAAAGAGGAACCGCCTCTTATCTAGACATTTCATCAAAGAGTGCGTATAAATCGCACTCTTTGTTTTTCTATCGATCATCTGGACTTCAATATGCGTGAACTCGATACCTCTGCATCTGACAGCTATAATCAACGCTTTGGCGGCACTCGTCGTCTTTATGGCAACAGCGAAGTGGACATTCTTCGCGCTGCACACGTTTGTGTGATTGGTATTGGTGGCGTAGGTTCATGGGCGGTGGAAGCGCTGGCCCGTACTGGGATCGGTGAGTTGACTCTGATTGATATGGACGATGTTTGTGTCACGAATATTAACCGCCAAATTCATGCGATGACGGGCACCGTTGGCCAAAGCAAAATTGAAGTGATGGCCGAGCGTGTCAAATTGATCAACCCAGAGTGCAAAGTCAATCTGATTGATGATTTCATCACGCCAGACAATCAACATGAGTACTTAAGCAAAGAGTTTGATTACGTGTTGGATGCCATTGACAGCGTAAAAGCGAAAGCGTCTTTGTTGGCGTATTGCCGCAGCAACAAGATCAAAGTGATCACCACGGGTGGTGCTGGTGGTCAGGTTGACCCAACGCAGATCATGGTCGCCGATTTAACGAAAACGATCCAAGATCCTCTAGCGAAGAAAATCAAAGACACCTTGCGTCGTCATCATAACTTCCCTAAGAATCCGGCTCGTAAGTTTGGTATTGATTGCGTGTTTTCAACCGAGCAGCTGAAGTATCCTCAAGCAGACGGTTCTGTGTGTGGTGTGAAGTCGACAGCGGAAGGCCCAAAACGTATGGATTGTGCTAGCGGTTTTGGTGCGGCGACTGTTGTAACTGCAACGTTTGGCTTTGTCGCGGTATCGCGAATTGTTGAGAAGTTGATTTCAAAATATAAGAAGTAAACTAGAAGAAGAGCGCATCATGACAGATTTTCCCGTTTCTCCATTTGGTACAGATATCACCAGCGAAGACATTGTAGCGACTATGCAGCAATTTAAAGGCTGGGAAGATCGTTACCGTCAGGTTATTCAGTGGGGTAAAAAGCTGCCACAAATGCCAGAAGAGCTGAAATCAGAACAAGTTACCGTTTCGGGCTGTGAAAGCTTGGTGTGGCTAGTGAGCCAAGAGCAAGATGGCGTTTGGCATTTTTGTGCGGACTCCGATGCGCGTATCGTCCGTGGGTTGATTGCCTTGGTAATGGCAGCTTATGACGGTAAAACGGCCGATCAAATTCAAGCATTTGATATTGATGCTTATTTTGATCAACTGGGGCTTGTCTCCCATTTAAGCCCGTCACGTGGTAATGGCTTGAAAGCTATTGTAGAGCAGATTAAGCAAACCGCCGTGTAACGAGTCATTTTCCCAATTCTTAAAAAACGCCGAATAGCCTAGCTGTTTGGCGTTTTTTGTATCTGAGTTGAGATATTTTTTGCATATGGATAAAAAGTATGCAAATGGTCGACTATTTTAGCGTTAATTAACCATTCTATTGATCCTGGTTCATTATATTGCCCACTTGGTTTTTATAAACTCAATTGTATTTAAAATTTGTCTATATTAGATAATAGACATATGCCCCATTCGCTCCTATTCCCCAATGTGGAAACACACTTGGAAGCGATTGGGTTACTTAGATACAAATGCTAGGAACCTCCCTATATGCAATTCACCTTGGAACATGCGCAAGACGTGTTATCCGGAATGCCAGACCCCACTTTTATTCTGAGTGAAGATGGTATCTATATTGATGTTTTTGGAGGAACAGATAAAAAAGCCTATCACGATGGAAGTAATTTGATAGGTGAGACGCTGCACAGCGTACTTGAGAAAGATAAAGCTGACTGGTTTATCGAACAGATAAATCGGTCACTGAAACAAGACAGTATTGTGACGATCGAGTACAAGATGTGCGCCGACAGCATTCAGGGAATAGATGCTAACAGTGGGCCAAGAGGCGACCTATACTACGAAGGCAAGATCTGCCCACTCGCTATAAAATACCGAGGTCGTCGCGTTGTCCTTATTCTTACACGTAACATCTCCAATCGCCACCGAGTTGAAACTCTTCTTCGCCATCAAAGCCAAATTGATGCTCTTACCAACATCTACAATCGACGTGTCTTTTTCGAAAAGCTCACAGAAGAAGTTATTAGATCCCAAGCTCCGGATTATCACTCCGCGTTGTTATTATTTGATTTGGATTTTTTTAAAGTCATCAATGATAAACGTGGTCATGATGCGGGGGATTATGTCTTAGAGACGTTAGCTGATTTGGTTTCTCACTTACTCGTCAAAGACGAAATTTTTGCAAGAGTCGGAGGGGAGGAGTTTGCGATTATTTTGCCAGAAACTTCTCTGTCGGCGGCGAAAGAGGTAGGAGAGGAAGTACGTTCCCATATTCAAAATTGTCAGTTCGAATTTGAAAAGATTGAAATTCCGGTCACGGTGAGTGTAGGCGTGGTGGAAATAGGCAGGAATGAAACCACCAAACGTTTGTATGCGCATGCAGATAAAGCGCTTTATGCTGCGAAAAGAAATGGCAGAAATTGCGTGGCGACTCTGGATAGGCAGATGGAGTAACCTTGTTGGTTACTCCAAATCAAACCGTTGGGGTTATAGCATGTCGACGGCTTTTTCTACGGCGGCGATGAGTCTATCCACATCTTTAGCCGTGTTATAAATACCAAAAGAAACGCGTACCGTGCCTTTCACATTTAGTGCATCCATCAATGGGTGAGCGCAATGGTGCCCTGCTCGTACCGCAATGCCTTGTTGATCGAGCAGCGTCGCAATATCTTGGTGATGAACGCCGTCCATGACGAACGTCAGTACAGAGGCATTCGGTTGATAGCCTAGAATATGGATGTCATCCAACGCGCTTAGTGCTTGGTAGGCCTTATCCTGAAGCGCATGGAGATGATCCTCTACTTCGTGATGGTCAAAACCTTGGTACCACTCAATGGCTTTCGCTAGAGCAATCGCGCCCGCAACGTTTGGTGTGCCCGCTTCAAATTTACCAGGAAGTGCAGAAAACGTTGTTTTCTCGAACGAAACGCGTTCAACCATTTTACCACCGCCGTGCCATGGTGGCATGGCTTCCAAAAGTTCAAGCTTGCCGTATAAAACGCCAATACCTGCTGGCGCATAAAGTTTGTGACCTGAGAAAACGTAAAAATCGATATCTGATACCGATAAATCAAGCTGCTCATGGACGATGCCTTGCGCGCCATCAATCACAACAACCGCGCCAACGCTGTGCGCTAGTTCAGTGATTTTTTCGATAGGTTGGCGTGTGCCCGTGACGTTGGTGATTTGCGCACAAGCAACAATTTTACAGCGGTCAGACAGAAGCGCCTCAAATGCACTGATGTCGAACTGGCAATCTGATGTCATTGGAACTTTTATGACTTTGGCGCCCGTTTGCTCTGCCACGATTTGCCAAGGCACGATGTTAGCGTGGTGCTCCATCTCGCTAATCAAGATCTCATCACCCGGTTGTAACGTGCTGCGGGCGTAAGTCTGAGCAATTAAGTTCAGTGCTTCGGTTGCGCCCCGTGTCCAAATGATCTCTTTAGAGCTGTTTGCACCAATAAAGTTTGCCACTCGTTCTCGTGCCGCTTCAAATTGGCTGGTGGCATTAGCCGTTAAACTATGACTGCCACGGTGAACATTGGCATTTTGCGCACTGTAGTAATGACTGATGACATCAATCACACATTGCGGTTTTTGCGTTGTCGCTGCGCTATCTAGATACACTAAGGGCGTATCGTTGACGGATTGGTTTAGAGCAGGAAATTGCTCACGTACAGCATTTACGTCAAACATTATTCTTCACCAAGCTTGTGGTAGTGCAGAGTAGGCAGAGGGATCATTGGTTCAGCAACTGACCATGCGTGTTTTTTACCTGAGAGTTGAATGATTACTTCCATCGCGAACTCTAAAGCTGTACCCGGACCTTGACTGGTGATCAGGTTGTGGTTGATATCAAAGGTTACGCGTTTGCTGCGCCACTTCTCTTCCGGGATATGTGACTGAAAGCTCGGGTGACAGGTCATCAGTGATTGTGGGAAAAGATCATGGTGTTGCAATACCAACGCCGGTGCTGCGCAGATAGCAGCGACCAATTTTCCCTCATAGATGTGCTGCTTAAGGATTTCTATCATCACCGTGCTATCACGAAAAATTTCTGCACCACCAACACCACCAGAAAGCGCTATGGCGTCAAACTCATCATCAGCGATATCGACCAGCTTACAATCGGCTGTTAATGTGACTCCGCGAGAAGCTTTCATCGTCAATGAGCCATCAAAAGCAGCACTCGCTACCGTAACGTCATAACCCGCGCGAACCATCATGTCGATAACGGTGACGGCTTCCATTTCTTCGGTGCCCGGAGCGATTGGCACTAAGATTTTCTTACTCATTGTTCTGTCCAGCTTTGTTCTATTTGTTTGATGCGTTGGTAAAGTTTTAAATTCTCAGGCGTATTGATGCGATGTTTCTCGGCAGCCTTTAACAAGTATCCGGTTATAAAATCAATTTCCGTTCGACGCTGATGGAATACGTCTTGTCTCATTGAAGAATAGTTCTCAGCTGTGGCGTTCACCACTTGCATTACCGTATCGAAAAGAGAGCGAAACTCTATAGCAATACCTTCTTTACTCATTACTTCAACCAATTCTTGAGTGATGCTTTCGAGTTGTATCTTAAACTCGGGCTGCGCAAGCTCACCATTCTTACACTGGTGAATCGCAGTCAGTGGGTTAATCGCGCAGTTAATTGCTAACTTAGTCCATAACGCAGATTGGATGTGTGGATTCCAAATGGCCTCTGGAAGGGCATGATGCATAACATCTTGCAGAAAAGCGCACTGCATTCCTTTGTCATTATAACCACCCACTTGCGTTGTTCCGTGACCGGTATGCAGTACGTGTTGGTTATCTGGTTTGTATGCGCCGTGCGTCGTTGTGGCGAGCACTATCGGATTGTTTGGCAGAGCCTTCTCCACGCCAGAGGCGGTACCCATACCATTGTGCATCAGCATGATAATCGTGTCTGCGTTGATATGAGGCAGTAAAGGTTGAATGGCGTCTTCCACTTGCCAAGCTTTTACCGTGATCAAAATGAGATCCGCTTGATTTACGGAGGAAATATCTTGATTACTGAATACGATTGCGGGTGTGTCATCCAACTGAAGTGATTGTTGGCTTTCAGAGCTTCTTCCCCACAATGAAACATTGTGCCCGGCAAGCTTAAATTTTGTTGCCCAGAGTGAGCCCACCGCACCTGGACCGAGGATAAGGATATTCACCAAACGCTCTCATTAAAAAGGTTTGCTGCAAGGATAATGAGGGAAAAAAGGAAAGCAAATAAAAATGGCGCCAAAAGGCGCCATTTTTGAGCAAACTTAGTGGTTCAATTAGAACTTGTAAGTTACAGCTAGGTAGTGGCCAGCACCACCTGACTCAGCTTTTGCTGCTGAGTTCCATGGTAGACCTTCACCATCAGCAAAACCGTATACGTCATGGTAAAGTTTTAGACCGTAACCCACTGCAAAACGGTCAGAGTGCCAGTAGATACCGTTGAACATAGCTCCGCCATTGCTCGCAGTGTTGTACTCGTCTTTCATACCAAATTGGTAATCGATGTAACCTTGGTAAGAAATGAATGAACCGTTCTCGAAGAAGTAGAATGGTTTGAACCAGTTAGTCGAGATTTGGAAACCGTTCCAATCTTTCTTGTTTGAGTCGTATGTACCGTAAAGGTTTAGACCTATTTTACCGAACCATGGAACCATTACGTCAGAACCTAGACCCACTTTCTGAGTGTTTACCCCTGGTTGACCGTCGATACAGCCCGTCGCGTCACAGTTTGTAGCACCGCCGCCACCCCATTCCATAAGAGTTGCAACGTAAAGCTCTTGTACTGGACCGAAAGACAAGTCTTTACCCGTTACTGCGTCTAGAGACATACGTGGAGCGAATTTCATGAAAATCTTTTCAGATTTAGCTTTATCACTACCAGGATCGGATGCAAGGTTAAATACGTCAACGTAACCGTATAGGTCGAAGATACCAGAGCGGCCGCCAAATTCCATTTCAAGGTAGTCGTGAGTTGATTCAGCAACGCCTTTCTCGTTGAATGCACCCATTAGGTTAAATTGCATCCACTTGTAATCGTTTTTGTGGATATCGCCGTCTGAGTAGTCAGCCGCCATAACTGGAGCTGAAGTAGCCGCTAGAAGGCTAAGAGCTAAAAGTGATTTACGCATAAGGGGACTCTCTATGTTTGTAATGATTCAGAACACGCAATCTGTGCTGCGCTTTCCAATTGGCGGGAATAATAGCGATAAAAATCCCAAATGAAAGTGATAAAGGGTGCAAAATTGAACGTTTTTGGTGAGTTGCGTCACGAAATTATCTTTATTTACGGAACTTTTTGTTTGTTGCATTTAATTGCAATAAATATGTGATTTGGATCGTTTGCGTAAGCGATTTTATGACTTTTTAAGCCAGTCGATTAACCAACATAAATCGTTAGTGATCGGAGTGATAAGGGATTCGTATGTATCGGTGAATCAAAGAGGACGTTTGAATGAAAGAAGTCATGTTATTCCCACTCACTTCAGTTGTACTCCCTGAAGGTAAAATGAATCTGCGCATTTTTGAGCCACGATATAAGCGAATGGTAAAGGAATGCAGCCTACAAAATGTGGGTTTTGGAGTTTGCCTAGTAGGTAGTGAAGGTGACCCTAAAGACGTGGGAAATGTTTCATCTATCGGAACTTTGGTCAGGATCGTTGATTTTGAAACACTCAGTGATGGTCTTCTTGGTATTACAGTCGCTGGTGAGAAACGCTTTGTTGTCAAACGAGTTCGTGCAGATGCGGACGGCTTACGCCATGCAGAGGTCGAATGGTTAGACAATTGGCAACATCCAGACAACTCACCAGATTTCTTCTATTTAAGTCAGCAGTTATCCCATGTTTATGAAGAGTTTCCTCAACTTGGAAGCCTCTACCAGCATCGTTTTTACGATGACTCAGCTTGGGTGACCCAGCGCTGGCTTGAATTACTTCCTTTAGACTGCAATCTGTTCGAACAGCTCGTTGGCGCAGAGAACTGCATTCCTGCGTTGCAATTTCTGACAGAAGCCATAGAAGCCCCGACTAACAAAGAGGCAAGGATATGAAAGGATTTAGCAGAGCTGCGCTAACTATGGTGGCGGCATTAGGACTGGCGGCGTGTGGCTCCGACAGCGACACCATCGAGTATTCCAATTTGCAAGCAGTACATGCGTCTTCTGATGCGCCGCTTGCAAATGTGTGGATAAACGATAAATCATCATTGACAGGTGTTGATTATGGTATGGGTTCTGGTTACATGAAGTTACGTGAGGGCATGAACTCCATTCAAGTTGATGTTCAACTTCCAGGCGATGAAACCGCGACCGTAATACCTAAAACAGAACTAGACCTTGATTCAGACCTCAATTACAACGTGTTCGTTGTTGGTGATGCCAATGGTTCACCAAACCCAGTAGAACCTTTAGTTGTGACTCGCAGCGCCGATTCAATGGCTGATGCCAATAGTTTAGATGTTCAAGTTGTTCATGCAGCGTCTGGCGTTCCTGCCGTTGATCTCTACGTCACTGAGCCAGGGGCTGATCTTGCTAGCGCGACACCGCTTATGAATCTTGCATATAAAGCATCTACAGACGTATTGAACATCCCCGCTGGTGAGTACCAAGTTCGACTTGCTGTTGGGGATAGCGTTGCTTTTGACTCGGGCACAATATCTCTTGCTGCTAATTCAAACTTGACGATTGCCGCTATCAGTACCGGAGATTCAAATAGCACGTCACCAGTTAAGTTGTTGGTATTGGATGGTTCAGGATCTTCTATAATCGAGGATATGGGCAGCCAAGCTGAAGTAAGAGTTGGACATCTTGTCGATGGAGCGCCAATCGTCGATGTCAACGTTAACGGGGCGGCCTTCGGTCCTCTTGCCGACTTAGCGTTCAAAGAGATTCGTGGTTATTTGGATCTCGATGCTGGCGCTTACGATATTGACGTTTACGTGGATGGCACAACAACCAATCCTATTATCGATGTTGACGGATTAATGGTTGCGGGCGGAATGGATTACAGTGTTTACGCAGTCGGTGTTGTTAGCCCAGCGATTGATATCGAACCTCTAGTTGTTGAAGACATGAGACGTGCAGTGGCAACTAGCGCGACGCTGAATGTGACACATGCGGCGGCGAATCCCGTAGCGGAAATGGTGGATATTTATCTCACTACAAGCGCTGGAATAGATGGAAGTGATCCAACTGTTGCTAATTTTGCGTACAAAGATAGCGTTCAGGGATTATATGTCGCTGAAGGTACCTATTATGTAACCGTGACAGTGGCAGGCGATCCAAGTACGGTTGCTGTTGATTCAGCACCAGTCAATGTGATGAATGGTGTTGTGTATCAGGTGGTTGCCATTGATGATGGGAACAACGGTGGCTTCAACTTGTTGGTTGATGACGTTACCGATTAGGACGAATGGGAGGAGATGACTCCTCCCTAAAATTAAGGCCGATTATGATGAGTGATAGCCCAAAAAAACTGGGGCGCAGTGATTGGAACGATTACATGGACAAAGTGAAGGCTCGAGATAAAGACGCATTCGCTTTTGTATTCCGTTTTTACGCACCCAAGCTGAAGCAATTCGCTTACAAACATGTTGGTAATGAGCAAGTTGCTATGGAGATGGTGCAAGAGACCATGGCGACAGTTTGGCAGAAAGCGCACCTCTATGATGGGGAAAAGAGCGCGTTATCGACTTGGATATACACCATAATCCGAAACCTATGCTTTGATCTGTTGAGAAAGCAGAAAGGTAAGGAGTTACACATTCATTCTGATGACATTTGGCCGTCAGAATATTATCCACCAGATCTTGTTGATCACTATTCACCAGAGCAAGACATGTTGAAAGAGCAGGTGGTTAAATTTTTAGATATTTTACCGAAAAATCAGAGAGACGTTTTACAAGCGGTGTATCTTGAGGAGCTACCTCATCAGCAGGTCGCTGAATTATTTGATATACCCCTCGGTACCGTAAAATCCAGGCTGAGGCTTGCAGTAGAAAAGCTAAGGCATTCAATGCATACGGAGCAACTATGAACAAACACCCAGATAACAGCTTGTTAGAAGCATACGCTTCGGGAAGTATTGATGCAGTTTCTGGTCTTGTGGTCGCAACCCATTTAGAAACATGCACCAAGTGCCGAGCTTATGTGAACCAAGTCGAAGCCAGCCAAGCGAATATCGTGAGCGACATCCCCTCTGAATATGTCCCTGAATTCGACGATATGTTCAATGATATTATCAATGCGGAGCCAGCGACAGATAACATCGTTATCCGAGATCCTGCCGCAGTGAATGTTGCAGGAAAGAGCTTTGAACTTCCCAAAACCTTAGCGCGTTTCTCTGACCTTGTAGGGTCATGGAGAAGTTACGGAGGCAAGGTTTTCAGTGCTCAGATTGATCTAGGGGAAGATGCTCGTGTTAGCTTAATGTACATCGGAGAAGATGTGCAAATTCCTCAACATACGCACAAAGGCTTAGAATCTACATTGATCCTACATGGTGGGTTTAGTGATGAGGATGGCCAATATGAAGAGGGCGATTTGATGATTAGAGACGCGTCAGTGAAGCACAGCCCTTACACTAAGGCCGGAGAAGATTGCTTGTGTTTAACCGTATTGACCGAGCCGATGATCTTTACTCAAGGTGTGGCACGTATATTTAATATGTTTGGCAAAGGGCTATACCCATAGACCTCTTATCTCATATCTCGGCAAAACAAAAACCACCGAATTCGGTGGTTTTTTGATGCGCTTCTTAGTGCTTGTGACGTGCTTTTTCCAATAAAGCATCAAAGTAATGTCGTAGCGAGTACAACATAATCAAGCTTGGCACGACCATAACAGCGGTAAGCACAAAGAACGTGCTCCAGTCATTGAGGTAGTCCACCAGTTCTCCACTGAAAGAAGCAAGAGTCGTTCGTCCGAAGTTCCCCAAAGAGGCGAGCAAAGCATACTGCGTTGCTGAGAATGCTTGTCCGGTTAGAATCGTTAAAAATGAAACAAAAGCGACGGTTGAGAAAGCAGTCGTAAAGTTATCGACAATTATGGTTGCTAAGTATAGGTGCTCATTTGGGCCTACCGATGCAATCCAAGCAAACATCAAGTTGCTGGCAGACATAGCAATACCACCGATCATTAATCCACGTACAATACCAAACCTGACGTTGAACATGCTTCCGACAAAGGTAAAGAAGATAGTGGCTCCCCATCCGATCAGTTTGGAGTAATAACCAATTTGTTCGTTACTAAAACCAATATCTTTATAGAACGCGATCGACATCCTGCCTAAAAACGCTTCGCCAATTTTGAATAGGAAAACGAACAGCAAAAGAGTAATCGCGACACGGACGCCATTGCGATTAAAGAAGTCAAGGAAAGGTTCTACAACAGTCACAGTAAACCAAGCCACGACTTTTGAACCAACCACTTCTTTGTGGCGTTGTTCAGCGGCAGACTGAAGTTGTTCGCGTTGAGTCTTCGGTTCACCGACTAAAATCGTAAAGACCATTAGAATGCCGACTATCACCGCCATCCCGTAATACACGCCATTCCAACCGACGCTATCAGCATTAACAAACGCTAAATAACCCGGTAGTGAATAACCTGTCCACCAGCCAATGACCGCCATTGCAGAAGCTTGTGGCAGCTTAGATTCTTCTGATTTTGGGAAAGTATCAATACGAAAAGCATCAATCGCAATGTCTTGTGTGGCTGATGCGGTTGCAATACACAAGGCGAGTAGAGACGCAAACACCAAGTTCTCTGCTGGATTCACGCCCGCAATAAATACCGTCGCGACGAGTACAATACTTTGACAGAAGAAAATCCAGCTACGCCTTTGTCCAAGTAGTCGATAGAGCACTGGTAGCTTCACCCGGTCTACGAGTGGCGCCCAGAGAAAGTTAATTGCATAAACCGCAAAGACACTACCAAAGTAGCCTATTGCGGATAGGGTCAAACCAGCGTCTTTTAGCCAGCCAGACATATTTGAACCGATAAGTACCCACGGAAAGCCGCTAGAGCAGCCCAACATGAAAACCCACATGAGTCGTTTATCGAGGTAACTTTTTACCGTTTCCAACCAAGTGATGGAAGGTAATGAAGACATAAATCAATCCAATAAAATGAAGCCGTTGAAAGAGAAAGCCCTTCGATTATTCAAAGGGCTTATCGTTTTGGCTATTTAAGTAGTGTTGCTTTAGTGATGACGATTTGAGTCTCGGGAACATCACGCATACCACGAGTCGTCGTAGTTGGCTGTTTTGCCATTTTTTGGATAATGTCGAATCCTTCCGTGACCTCGCCAAATACAGCATAACCCGGTGGACGAGCGCCGTAGTTTAGAAAATCATTGTCGACTAAATTGATAAAAAACTGACGAGTAGCAGAGTCAGGCGCGTTGGTGCGCGCCATTGCAATCGTCGCACGGTCGTTATTTAAACCGTTATTACCCTCGTTTTTGATTGGAGCGTAAGTCTTCACCATTTGCATATCTTGGTTAAAGCCACCACCTTGCGCCATAAAGCCTGGAATAACGCGGTGAAAAATAGTGCCTTCATAGCTACCGTCTTCTACATATTTCAGGAAGTTCGCTACCGTAATCGGCGCTTTCTCTTCATTCAGTTCGACAGTAAATGAACCTAACGTTGTTTCAAACGCCACTTTTGGTCCAGCCCAAACGCTGCAGCTGAGTAGCGCGAGAGAAAGAATTGCCTTGCGTAACATTAGAAACGCTCCTGCATGTACTGACGAAGCTCAGGATCATTGGCAATTTCTTTAAGTGTTAATGTCACTACATCATTCAGTGTTTGCTCAATGTCGGCATCAGACGCACTCAATGTGCCAGAACGCTTCGCAGTGCCTGTGTAAGTTTTGACCAGCTTGCCTTCTGGTGTTTCTGCGGTGATTTCAAGCACGACTTTCGCATCCATCTCATTTTCCATCACCGAATGTTTTACGTTAACTAATGCTTCTTGAACGTTTAATTCAATTGCATTGTTGCTGTTTAGATCGGCATGGAAGCCCTGAGATGAAAACTGCTTCTCTAATGCTTCTTCTAACGCAATACGTAAATTCTGTTTAGCATGAAGAGGAAGAATGTTCGAACGGCCGTTATCCACCAACGCCACGTACTGCGCTGCACGTACATCTTTGCTGGTCAAGCTGTAAGTCTTGCCTTGAACAATTGGATTGGTGCTCAGTGTGCTTTCTGGCATCAAATTCAGCTGAGGCTGTTGAGGAGCTGAACACGCAGCAAGCAACGCAACCGAAGCCGCAAGTACCAATTTTCTCATTTTATTATTCCTTTTAACTATTTTGCTAAAGCTTATTTTGCGCTTAATTTAGCAGGATTTTTTGTGGCCTGTAAAATCACAAACTTATTGTTGGAAGCGATAAGTTTCACATTCTTATCGCCAAACAGCCGTTTTAGTTTTGCGTCGTAACCAAGATGACGATTTCCAATCACCAGTAACTTACCACCTTCACTCAATACTTGCTTTGCATCACAGAACATTTGCCAAGCAATATGATCGGTGATTGCCTGCTGTTGGTGAAAGGGTGGGTTACACATAATCATAGAGCAGCTGTTGTGTTTAAAACCGTCCAAACAATTGTTTGCAACACACTGTATGTCTCTATCTTCACCAAGGTTATCTAGCAGGTTCTGCTTCGCGGACTCAAGCGCCATAAAGCTTTCATCAACACATGTTAATCGAGCATTCGGATTCAGCTGACCAAACTTCACAGACAGAACACCATTACCGCAACCGAGATCGATAACATTATCTATCAATGGGTCTTGAGGTAGGTGCTGCAGCATAAAACGCGCACCTAAATCTAAGCTTTCTCCTGAATAGACATTTGGCATGTTCTTGAGTTCGATATCTTCGCCATCAACGCGCCAAGTCGTGAAAGGGCTCACTTCAATTGTTGGTTCAACCGTTGCTTGAGCAAATACCAATCGGTGCTTTTTCCATGCCAGAGATGTTTTTGTCTCACCCAAGTATTTTTCAAACAGTTTTAGCGTTGAAGTATGAATGTCTTTCGCTTTATTAACTGCAATGATGGGGCAGGATGCAGGCAGTGCTTTTCTTAACTGACTGAGTATCCAAACGAGGTGACGGTTACTTTTTGGCAGTTGCAGCAATACGAGATCAGTATTGGAAGGTACGGGGTCCATCGTGGTTGCAAACGCTACCTTATTGCACTGGTTTTGCTCAAGGTTCTGCTGCACACCTTTATGAGAAATGAATGAATCACTCATTAGCGTTACATGGTGCTTTTCTGAAAACCAGCAGGAGAGGGCACCAAAGCTGTCATTAATCACGAGGATGTTTTGATTGTCTGGCAAAGCAAGTTCTTCAACATGGTTAATAAGATACTCATCACCGGCATCCCACGCTTGTAGAGTTTCATTGCTGCGTTTTGGGAAACGATGAAGTGTTAAGCTTCGCTCGTGAAGATTCAGTTCGGTTTTCATAGCTAAATGTAAGTTGATTTAGAAATTAAGTGTTATTGTCGCAAATGATGACGTGTCGAGATACAAAAAGCTGTCAAATTTTACGTGTTCAGTGGTGGTCGCTCTCTAGGCATGTTCATAGCGTCAAGCGCTTTGAAATCAGTTGAACGTAAAATGCATCAATAATGAGAGTGATGTTTGAGTGATACACGTCTGCTTTACTTAGGTATATACTTATGGAATTCGCATCAATGAGGAACGAATATGATCCAAGAAATCATAGAGAAGAAACTACACAGTGAGCTGCAACCAAGCTATCTCAAAGTGATTAATGAGAGCTACATGCATAATGTGCCACCAGGCTCGGAGAGTCACTTCAAAGTGATTGTTGTGAGTGATTCGTTCGCGGGACAGCGTTTGATTGGACGCCATCGCCAAGTTCATCAAATTTTGGCAGATGAGCTGGATAACCACATTCATGCACTAGCTATCCATACATACACTGATGAAGAGTGGAAGCGTGAACAAGATGGCGCTCCTGATAGCCCTATGTGTATGGGTGGCGGTCACTAAAGACGCAAAATATAAAGGTGCAGAGAAAAGGTGGCTAAGGCCATCTTTTTTCGTTTTACATTCTTTAGGGGCATTGATGTGGCACAAATTCTGGTTAAAAAATGTGTTAACAGTGTTTCAACAAATGAATGGAAATTGCAGGATATTTCAGGCGATGAATATGACTTTTCCATAAGATATGTATGGAATATGGCATTTGTGCGATCGGTCAAAGTTATGACTATTCTTTGACCTTTTAGACCTGATTCTACCGAAATAACCCCTCTATTCTAATGATTGGTCATGGCATCAAGTTCCTAAAAAATGCTAGACTACGGCACCTGATAAATCTCGCGTATTCCTTGTGACGAGATTTTTAATAGGATGTTGCGATTTTGATGTTTAAAACAACATCAAAACCGGACACTGATGTCGTGTCTAAAAGTTACGCAATCAAAAGAATCTTTTTCCCGATAAAAGTAGTGCAAGTGCGTATGATTACAATAAAGAAGGGCTTGGATCTTCCTATCGCAGGAACTCCATCCCAGGTGATTAATGATGGTAAGACCATCAAAAAAGTCGCCTTGCTTGGCGAAGAGTACGTTGGCATGCGTCCTACCATGCATGTCCGCGTTGGTGATGAAGTGAAAAAAGCGCAAGTTCTTTTTGAAGATAAAAAGAACCCTGGCGTGAAATTTACTGCACCAGCAGCCGGTAAAGTGATCGAAGTTAACCGTGGCGCTAAACGTGTCCTTCAATCTGTAGTGATTGAAGTGGCAGGTGAAGAGCAGGTGACATTTGATAAGTTCGAAGCCGCTCAACTTTCAGGTCTAGATCGTGAAGTGATCAAGACTCAGTTGGTTGACTCTGGCCTATGGACCGCTTTACGTACTCGTCCGTTTAGCAAGGTTCCTGCAATCGAGTCTTCTACTAAGGCTATTTTCGTAACTGCAATGGATACTAATCCACTAGCAGCTAAGCCTGAGTTGATCATTAATGAGCAACAAGAAGCATTCATTGCTGGTCTAGACATTCTTTCAGCCCTGACAGAAGGCAAGGTTTACGTATGTAAATCTGGCACTAGTTTGCCACGCTCTTCACAGTCTAACGTAGAAGAACACGTCTTCGATGGCCCTCACCCAGCAGGTCTTGCTGGCACCCACATGCATTTCCTATACCCAGTGAATGCAGAAAATGTGGCATGGAGCATCAACTACCAAGACGTTATCGCGTTCGGTAAGCTGTTCCTAACTGGTGAGCTATACACAGATCGTGTTGTGTCTCTAGCTGGTCCAGTTGTGAATAACCCTCGTCTAGTTCGTACCGTAATCGGTGCAAGCTTGGATGACCTAACAGATAATGAGCTGATGCCTGGTGAAGTTCGTGTGATTTCTGGTTCTGTACTGACAGGTACACATGCAACTGGTCCACACGCATATCTTGGCCGTTACCATCAACAGGTTTCTGTATTACGTGAAGGCCGTGAGAAAGAACTATTTGGCTGGGCAATGCCTGGTAAGAATAAGTTCTCGGTAACTCGCTCTTTCCTTGGTCACGTATTCAAAGGTCAGTTGTTCAATATGACAACGACGACCAATGGTAGTGATCGTTCAATGGTTCCAATTGGCAACTACGAACGCGTAATGCCTCTAGATATGGAGCCTACTCTGCTGCTTCGTGATCTATGTGCAGGTGATACAGACAGTGCTCAAGCACTGGGTGCGCTTGAACTGGATGAAGAAGATCTAGCATTGTGTACCTTTGTATGTCCAGGTAAGTACGAGTACGGTACGTTACTTCGTGAATGCCTAGATACTATCGAGAAGGAAGGGTAATTTTCATGGCTCTTAAAAAGTTTCTTGAAGACATCGAGCATCATTTTGAGCCTGGTGGTAAACACGAAAAATGGTTTGCCCTGTACGAAGCTGTAGCAACAGTTTTTTACACTCCAGGTATCGTAACAAATAAAAGCTCGCACGTTCGTGATAGCGTTGACCTAAAACGTATCATGATCATGGTTTGGTTTGCGGTATTCCCAGCAATGTTCTGGGGTATGTACAACGCAGGTGGCCAAGCTATTGCAGCGCTTAACCACATGTATGCTGGTGATCAACTAGCGACAGTTATCTCTGGTAACTGGCACTACTGGCTAACTGAAATGCTGGGCGGAACGATTGCCGCTGATGCAGGGGTTGGCAGTAAGATGCTACTAGGTGCGACCTACTTCCTACCTATCTACGCAACAGTATTCCTTGTTGGTGGTTTCTGGGAAGTGCTTTTCTGTATGGTGCGTAAGCACGAAGTAAACGAAGGCTTCTTTGTTACTTCTATCTTGTTCGCACTTATCGTTCCACCAACGCTACCTCTATGGCAAGCGGCATTAGGTATCACATTTGGTGTTGTTGTTGCGAAAGAGATCTTCGGTGGTACAGGTCGTAACTTCCTTAACCCTGCACTTGCAGGTCGTGCATTCCTATTCTTCGCTTACCCAGCGCAAATCTCGGGTGACGTAGTATGGACTGCAGCTGACGGCTTCTCTGGTGCAACTGCTCTTAGCCAATGGGCTCAAGGTGGTAACGGTGCTCTAGTTAACACAGTAACTGGTTCTCCTATCACTTGGATGGACGCTTTCATCGGTAACATCCCTGGCTCTATTGGTGAAGTATCGACTCTAGCTCTAATGATCGGTGCAGCGATGATCGTTTACATGCGAATCGCTTCATGGCGCATCATTGCGGGCGTAATGATCGGTATGATTGCAGTATCGACTCTGTTTAACGTGATCGGTTCTGACACTAACCCAATGTTCAACATGCCATGGCACTGGCACCTAGTTCTAGGTGGTTTTGCATTCGGTATGTTCTTCATGGCAACGGACCCAGTATCAGCGTCATTTACTAACAAAGGTAAATGGTGGTACGGCATCCTGATTGGTGCAATGTGTGTGATGATCCGTGTAGTTAACCCGGCGTACCCAGAAGGTATGATGCTGGCGATTCTATTCGCGAACCTATTCGCACCTCTGTTCGACCATGTAGTGATTGAGAAGAACATCAAGCGGAGACTAGCACGCTATGGCAAGTAATAACGACAGCATTAAAAAGACGCTGGGTGTTGTTATCGGGTTGAGCCTTGTTTGTTCAATCATCGTATCAACAGCAGCAGTAGGTCTGCGTGATAAGCAAAAAGCTAACGCTGTCCTAGATAAGCAATCAAAGATCGTTGAAGTTGCAGGCATTGACGCGAACGGTAAGAAAGTACCAGAGCTATTTGCTGAGTACATCGAACCTCGTCTGGTAGACCTTGAAACAGGTAACTTTACTGAGGGTAATGCATCTACGTACGATCAGCGTGAAGCATCAAAAGATGCAGAACGTTCAGTCGCATTGACACCAGAAGAAGACGTCGCTGATATCCGTCGTCGTGCGAATACAGCAGTGGTGTACTTAGTAAAAGACCAAGATGAAGTCCAAAAAGTTATCTTGCCTATGCACGGTAAAGGACTTTGGTCGATGATGTATGCCTTTGTAGCCGTTGAAACTGATGGTAACACTGTGTCTGCTATTACTTACTACGAGCAAGGTGAAACTCCTGGACTTGGTGGTGAAGTAGAGAACCCTTCATGGCGCGATCAATTCATTGGCAAGAAATTGTACAATGAAGATCATCAGCCAGCGATTAAGGTCGTGAAAGGCGGCGCACCGCAAGGTTCTGAGCACGGTGTTGATGGTCTATCAGGAGCAACGCTCACTAGTAATGGTGTTCAACACACATTTGACTTCTGGTTAGGTGACAAGGGCTTTGGTCCTTTCCTAGCAAAAGTTCGTGACGGAGAACTTAACTAATGTCTAGTGCACAAAACGTTAAAAAGAGCATTCTAGCGCCAGTATTGGATAACAACCCAATCGCGCTACAAGTTCTTGGTGTATGTTCTGCTCTTGCAGTAACAACTAAACTAGAAACAGCTTTTGTAATGACGCTAGCGGTAACATTTGTAACTGCGCTGTCTAACTTCTCTGTTTCATTGATCCGTAACCACATTCCTAACAGTGTGCGTATCATCGTTCAGATGGCAATTATCGCATCGCTAGTAATCGTGGTAGACCAGGTGCTAAAAGCTTACCTATACGATATCTCTAAACAGCTATCTGTATTCGTTGGTCTGATTATCACTAACTGTATCGTAATGGGTCGTGCTGAAGCATTCGCAATGAAGTCTGCGCCAGTACCATCTCTTATTGACGGTATTGGTAACGGTCTAGGTTACGGTTTCGTTCTTATCACTGTAGGTTTCTTCCGTGAGCTATTTGGCTCAGGCAAGCTATTTGGCCTAGAAGTTCTACCTCTAGTGAGCAACGGTGGTTGGTACCAGCCTAACGGCCTAATGCTACTAGCACCATCAGCATTCTTCCTAATCGGCTTCCTTATCTGGGTAATCCGTATTCTGAAACCAGAACAAGTAGAAGCGAAGGAGTAAGGACGTCATGGAACATTACATTAGTCTGTTAGTTAAATCGATTTTCATCGAAAACATGGCTCTGTCTTTCTTCCTAGGTATGTGTACTTTCCTTGCCGTATCTAAGAAGGTTAAGACCTCTTTCGGCCTAGGTGTTGCAGTTGTGGTAGTACTGACTATCGCTGTTCCTGTGAACAACCTAGTATACAACCTAGTTCTGAGAGAGAACGCGTTAGTTGAGGGCGTGGACCTTAGCTTCCTAAACTTCATCACCTTTATCGGTGTAATTGCAGCACTTGTACAGATTCTAGAGATGGTTCTAGACCGTTTCTTCCCACCTTTGTACAACGCGCTAGGCATCTTCCTACCGCTGATCACAGTAAACTGTGCAATCTTCGGTGGTGTATCTTTCATGGTACAACGTGACTACAACTTTGCTGAATCTATCGTTTACGGTTTCGGCTCTGGTGTGGGCTGGATGCTGGCAATCGTTGCTCTTGCAGGTATCCGTGAGAAGATGAAGTACTCTGACGTACCTCCAGGTCTACGTGGTCTTGGTATCACATTTATCACTGTAGGTCTTATGGCGTTAGGCTTTATGTCTTTCTCTGGTGTTCAACTGTAAGTCGGGTAAACCGCAACAATTAAGGAATAGTCAATGGACATTATTCTTGGTGTAGTGATGTTTACTCTGATCGTACTTGCACTAGTACTAGTGATTCTTTTCGCTAAGTCTAAGCTTGTACCAACAGGTGACATTACAATTTCTGTGAACGATGACCCTTCTCTGGCGATCGTTACACAACCAGGTGGTAAGCTACTGAGTGCTCTAGCCGGTGCTGGCGTATTCGTATCTTCTGCTTGTGGTGGCGGTGGCTCATGTGGTCAGTGTCGCGTAAAAGTTAAATCAGGTGGTGGCGACATCCTACCAACCGAGCTTGACCATATTACTAAAGGTGAAGCGCGTGAAGGTGAGCGTCTAGCGTGTCAGGTTGCTATGAAAACTGACATGGACATCGAGCTTCCTGAAGAAATCTTCGGCGTTAAGAAGTGGGAATGTACCGTTATCTCTAACGATAACAAAGCGACATTCATCAAAGAGCTTAAGCTACAAATTCCAGATGGCGAATCAGTACCTTTCCGTGCTGGTGGTTACATCCAGATTGAAGCACCTGCTCACCACGTGAAATACGCAGACTACGATATTCCTGAGGAATACCGTGAAGACTGGGAGAAGTTCAACCTTTTCCGTTACGAGTCTAAAGTTAACGAAGAGACAATCCGTGCATACTCAATGGCTAACTACCCAGAAGAGCACGGTATCATCATGCTTAACGTTCGTATCGCAACTCCGCCGCCGAACAACCCAGACGTACCACCAGGCATCATGTCTTCGTACATCTGGTCTCTAAAAGAAGGCGACAAGTGTACTATTTCTGGTCCATTTGGTGAGTTCTTTGCGAAAGATACAGATGCAGAAATGGTATTCGTTGGTGGTGGTGCTGGTATGGCTCCAATGCGCTCACATATCTTCGACCAACTTAAGCGTCTACACTCTAAGCGTAAGATGTCTTTCTGGTACGGCGCACGTTCTAAGCGTGAAATGTTCTACGTAGAAGACTTCGATATGCTACAAGCTGAGAATGACAACTTCGTATGGCACTGTGCACTGTCTGATCCACTTCCAGAAGATAACTGGGATGGTTACACTGGCTTTATTCACAACGTTCTTTACGAGAACTATCTACGTGATCACGAAGCGCCAGAAGACTGTGAGTACTACATGTGTGGTCCACCTATGATGAATGCGGCTGTTATCGGCATGCTAAAAGATCTAGGTGTAGAGGATGAAAACATCCTACTAGATGACTTCGGTGGTTAATCCCTCCAAGTGATTGAATCTATGGCTAGCTCTCTAAGAGCTAGCCATTATTTTTTGTAGAAGTAAAAATAATATTCAACAGTTGATATAGGTAATTGGATTTAAGTAATCGGTCCCATTCCCCATATCAATTCAACAACATTGGGAGTTAACAAGTGAAAACGTGGCTTGTTGCATTCGCTTCTCTATTGATTTTGGCTGGCTGTGAGCAGCCAGCAGATCAAATTCATCTAAGTGGCCCTACCATGGGGACTTCTTATAACATCAAATATATCGAGCAAGATGGTATTCCTACGCCAAAAGCGATGCAGACGGAAATTGATCGCTTACTGGAAGAGGTTAATGACCAAATGTCGACTTACCGTGATGATTCAGAATTAAGTCGCTTTAACCAGCATCAAACGAGTGAGCCATTTACTGTATCGACACAAACAGCAACCGTAGTCAAAGAAGCGATTCGTCTCAACGGTCTTACTTTAGGCGCATTGGATGTGACAGTCGGTCCTTTAGTTAACCTGTGGGGCTTTGGCCCAGAAGCTCGCCCTGATGTCGTTCCTACAGATGAAGAGCTAGCGGCACGCAAAGCCAATACTGGCATTCACCACCTATCTGTTGATGGCAATAAATTGTCCAAAGATATTCCTAACTTGTATGTCGATTTATCAACTATTGCTAAAGGTTGGGGGGTTGACGTGGTTGCTGACTACCTTCAATCTGAAGGGGTTCATAACTTCATGGTAGAAGTGGGCGGCGAAATGCGCCTCAAAGGCGTGAATCGTGAAGGCGTGCCGTGGCGCATAGCGATTGAAAAGCCGACTATTGATGAGCGCTCAATTCAAGAAATTATTGAGCCAGGGGACATGGCAATTGCAACAAGTGGTGACTATCGTAATTACTTTGAGAGTAATGGTGTGAGATACTCTCATATTATTAATCCAAGAACAGGCAAACCTATTCATCATAAAGTGGTGTCTGTAACGGTATTAGATAAATCGTCGATGACTGCTGATGGTCTTGCAACTGGTCTTATGGTGCTAGGTGAAGACAAAGGCATGGCAATTGCGAACGAAAATAATATTCCTGTTTTCATGATTGTGAAGACGGAAAATGGTTTTAAAGAGCTGGCTTCGGAAGCATACAAGCCGTTCATGAAGAAATAACAACAGAAGTGAGCATGTTCTTATGAGTACATTTCTAATTACGTTTGCAGTTTTTGTTGCGGTAATCGCAGCGATGGCTGTTGGCTACATCTTCCAGAAGAAAGTAGTGAAGGGTAGCTGTGGCGGTCTTGGTGCAGTAGGTATTGAGAAAGTATGTAACTGTCCAGAACCATGTGACGCGCGTAAGAAACGTGAAGCACGTGAAGCGGCGCGAGCTGAGAAATTGGCTGCATGGGAAAAAGATCGAATTGCTTAAGTATCGGTCATCCAAAGAGTAATACAAAATAACCCAGCTAAAGCTGGGTTTTTTTATATCTCTCGCTCTACTTCTCTGAGAGTTTATACTTTGCTTGCTACGTTTAATCTAGGATGACCGGAAGCTTAAGTCGGTGCAGACTTCACAGCCAAGTCATTTCCCTTTAATCACCGTACTTAACTGTTATTTGGTTATATACTCAAACTAAAGCGCGTTAACTTAGGAGGAAATATGGAAATGCATCAACACGGTATGGCTGAATTGTTTCAACAACTAGGCCTCGGCAGCTCTCCTCAAGAGATAAAGGACTTTATTAACGAACATCGGCACAAAAGAGCTTCAGCCCCTCTGCATGAAGCCAGCTTTTGGACAAGTTCGCAGGCCACATTTCTCAAACAAGCCATTGAAGAAGACGCAGACTGGGCAGAGTTGGTCGATCAGCTTGATGTGATGTTACGAGATTAAAGCACGTTTACAAACTCTCATTTCTATCAAGGCAGATTTAATTTATACTGTGTTTTTGAACAGTATTTAATGGCTATGTCAGACCGAATCAGAAAAATCATTCACGTCGATATGGATTGTTTTTAAACTTGAGGGTATTGATTTAAGGAAATACTTGTAAGCATTTTTTATTGTTTGCTACCTTTTGCTTAAAGGTAGCAATGCAATGGAAAAATGTATGCAAAGGATAAATGATAAAACTTACAACAAGCACTGGATTTATCTTGATGATAACGATGTGCCACTTCTGTTACCTTGCCTTTATAATCGTTACACCACCTTGAATGGGCTTTCTGTTGTCCATGAGAAAGTAAAGAACCCTGAGACCGAACAATATGACTTCCAATTCAAGGAGGTTGAAATTGGTGAAGATGCTCAATATGTCAGGGGTGAGAAATTGGGCATTTTCCTTGAGTGGTTAGAAGATTACGCCAAAGGATCAGATCACCCTCTACTTAAACTCGATAACCATACTGCTCTTCCTGCTGAATACATTCATTAATGACCATCTAATTCTGACGATGGAAGCTAGTGAAGTTGTCGTTAATCGAGCGGTGATGTCACTAAGTAGTTATTACAACTGGCTCTCTTATTTTTTTGATGCACCATATAAGAAAATCTTTATTTATTCAGAAAATAGAGAAATTGTTCGTTCAAATAACAAGTCGAAACTCATTATAAAGTACCTCCTTCCAGCGACAAGAGAACTGCTTTATAGAAATTGCAGCACCTTATTAAGTGAAACTACACTCCGAAATGGTGGGGAACTTGGCTGTCGAACTCGTGAAAACCAAGGATTTTACTTGGAGGACTTTAAGGCTGATGGTTCTACTCAAAAAGGCTTATTGAGCCTTTTTAAAGATATGGCGGATAACCCTGATAAAGAGGAATTCAAGTATCATCTAGCTTCTTTTCATGCAAAATATGGCTCAAAGAGAAAGCTTTATATTGAGCGCAATCACCTTGCATTAATGAAGCGATATTATGATTTTGAGCGACCCAAAACTGAGTGCAATCAGTTATTGGTATCAAATTCAAGTAATAGTAGTCGAGGTAAAGTTGTATCTGAGCGATTTGGAAGTGATGTTTTTGCCGATGTATTAAAGAAAGTTCGCAAATTAATGAAAGAGAATCCAGAAGCTTACTCAGGCTACCAAGAGTTGGATAATGCGCTGAGTTACCACCACTTAAGACACTCATTTGGCACTGATATTTTTTATGAAGGTTGCCAAAAAGCAAAGAAATCATACGAATCGATTACCACGGAATCTGCGGTGTATATTGAAACCGCAAGACGCTTAGGGCACAAAGTAGATAGCAAGTATTCAAACCAAACCACCAAAGTGTACATTCATGCTTGTGGCCAGAGAGAGCAGTTACTAAAGGAGGTGGTTCATGGTTAATTTTGAGGAGCTTTCAAGCGCCGAGATAGAAAAAACTCTATCCAGCAAATTTAAGAAAAAGCAACCTATAGCATCACTAGAGTTGCCTTTCTCTGTTCGGTCTATTTCTATCCCTAAGATGACAAATAATATTGCCTATACTCTATTCATGACCGACACCGAGGATTCCGATAAATCGATTATCTACAAGGCAATGATTGCGGCTTATAACAACGCCTTTTTTGATAAAAGCGCTGCGCTCTCTGCAAAAGAAATATTTTCGAGAGCAGCCAAGCCATTCATTGAATGGCTTAATGCCCACAAAATTGAAAATCGCTACGAAACACTAAAGCTTTATGAAACCGACCGTATGGATGAGTTAGAGAATCATGGTGGTTTTAGCCCATTAATAAAATTAAAGAGTGTGTTGGGTTATGCCATTGAGTCTGAATCATTAAGAAAAGAGTTAAGTGGTGATGAGTATGCATATCTTATTGAGCTTCGCAAAACAAAACACACTCCTAACCTGAATAAATCTCAAAAATCGATAGCCAGTTATTTCGGTGCGTTAGACTGGTTGAGAAGAGATGATATTGGTATTGGAAGTGACCTTTATTCCGCTTTAGCTTCTCCAAAGCTAGCGATAAATTCATTAAGCTTAACCGCAGCTACTGTCATTCTTGAACTGAAACCCTATAAAGATGAACTACAAACGCTGATTAAGAGTATTAAACCGCAGTTAAGTCCTTGGTTAGTTATTGAGTCAAAGGACAGTAGGTTTGAGAGGGTTAAAGCAGTAGGTAATATCATTTATTTGATGTTGTCTGCTTACCATAAACAAGATAATCCATCGAATACCCTTAAAGCAGCACTAGAGGCTTTGGTTCTTTCTAATTCAAGTAGCTTAGCTACCTGCAATGCTATTACTCCTGCGTTAAAGAGTCAGGATGAGTGTGATAGCCTTTTTTTGAATAAAAGAGGTGACAAAAAGAAAGTTAATACGGATCTCATAAAGTTTCATTTTACTGCATTACTAGATGGCACTCTTTTCTCTATCGAGTGGATTAAGGGGGTGTTAAATAGTGTAGTGGTCAAGTAAAATTGGCCACGGTTTTATGAGGAAACCAGAACTGTCGTTCTGATTCATTTGGTGTTAATCCACCATTATATTGATGG